>JAITVA010000184.1 GCA_031286045.1 Propionibacteriaceae bacterium
CAGCGCGCCGCCGACTCGATCCGTCGCTCGAACCCAGCTGGACGCTGAAGCGGCGGCCGCGCTCTCCCCCGTCTCTGCCTCCCCGCTCGTGCCCATGGCAGCTCACCGTCACGGTGTGGTGTGCGGTGGTCAAGCGCGGGGAAACACCATGCAAAAGGCCGCCCGCTAGCCCTGTCTTCGCGAGAATGAGGAAGCACCGTCACACGTATTTGAGGAGAGACATGTCCGCAACCCCAGCCTGCGCCCAGATCGGCGTCATCGGCATGGCCGTCATGGGTTCCAACCTGGCCCGCAACCTCGCCCACCACGGCTACCGCACCGCCATCTACAATCGCACGACCGCCACGACAGTGAAGGTGGCGCATGACTTTCCCCAGGAGGGCTTCGTCGTGGCCGAGTCCTTGCCCGAGTTCGTGGCCAGTTTGGAACGCCCCCGACGCATGATCCTGATGGTCAAAGCCGGTGTCGCCACTGACGCCACCATCGACGCCCTCATCCCGCTGCTCGACAAAGACGACATCATCGTCGATGGTGGCAACTCCTTCTTCCAAGACACTCGTCGCCGCGAAGCGCGTCTGCGCGACCTTGGCCTGCACTTCGTCGGCAGCGGCATCTCCGGCGGCGAGGTCGGCGCACTGGAGGGGCCCGCCATCATGCCCGGAGGATCGCAGCACTCCTATCACTATGTCGGTCGGATTCTGGAGGACATCTCCGCCAAGTACGAAGGCGAGCCGTGCTGCGCCCACATCGGCCCTGATGGAGCAGGTCACTTCGTCAAAATGATCCACAACGGGATCGAATACGCCGACATGCAGTTCATCGGCGAAGCCTATGAGCTCTTGCGCGCGGCCGGTTTCACCACGCGTGAGGCCGCCGACATCTTCGCCACCTGGAACACCGGCGACCTCAGTTCCTACTTGATTGAGATCACCGCCGAAGTGCTGCGCCACGACGATCCCACCACCGGTTTGCCGCTGGTCGATGTCATCACCGACGCCGCCGGTATGAAGGGCACCGGCACCTGGACGGTACAAGAGGCGCTGAACCTGGGTGTGCCTGCCTCCACCATCGCCGAGGCGGTCTTCGCCCGCGCCACCTCCTCGTCACCCGAACTGCGCGCCGCTGGACAAGAGGCCCTGACCGGCCCCGACCAACACATCGAGGTCGAGGACCGTGACGAGT
This sequence comes from Propionibacteriaceae bacterium, assembly GCA_031286045.1. Lineage (GTDB taxonomy): Bacteria > Actinomycetota > Actinomycetes > Propionibacteriales > Propionibacteriaceae > WQYJ01. The sequence continues at coordinate 1,183 of JAITVA010000184.1, forward strand.
TCACTGAACAGGTACGTCAAGCCTTGTGGGCCTCGAAGGTCGTGGCCTACGCCCAGGGTCTCGACGAGATCAGGGTCGGAGCCGAAGAGTACGGCTGGTCGATCGACGTCGCCTCAGTGGCCCGGATCTGGCGGGCGGGCTGTATCATCCGGGCACGACTCCTTGACCGTATCGCCAACGAGTACGCCGCCAACCACCTGGTCACCTTGCTTGAAGCGCCCTCCATCGCCGAAGGCTTGGCGCAGGCGCAGGTGTCTTGGCGTCGAGTGGTCGCCTCGGCGGTTGAGGCGGGCGTGCCGGCGCCCGGCTTCGCATCCGCCCTGACCTATTACGACCAGGTGCGCGCACCGCGTCTGAATGCCGCCCTGACTCAGGGTTTGCGTGACTTCTTCGGCGCCCACACCTATCGTCGCATCGACCGGCCAGGCTCCTTCCACACTTTGTGGAGCGACGACCGTAGCGAAGTCAGAGTCTCCGATTGAGATGGTGAGCCTCAGCGTCGGGGCCTGGCTTGGTCCCCTCCCGCCTCAAACAGAATCGATTTGAGTGGTTGGTGCTCCTGGCCTCAGCAACCTCCGCTGTCGTCGTGTTGCTGAAAGCACTCCCGTGATGGGCCGACTATCCTTGGACCTGTCAACCCGCGTGAAAGGCCCAAGCATGGTCACCGCCATCTCCACCCCAGCCGCACCAGCCGCCATCGGTCCGTACTGCCAGGGGGTCGACACCGGGTCTTTAGTCTTCTGTTCGGGTCAGGTGCCGATCGATCCGGCCACAGGAGAGATCGAGACCGATGACGTGGCCGCCCAGACCGAACAGGCCATCACCAACCTGCCCGCTGTGTTGGCCGCCGCTGGCTTAGGGGTGGGCGCAGTGGTCAAGACCACCGTCTTCCTCACCGACATCGCGGATTTCGCCACGGTCAACCGGATCTACGCCGCTCATTTCACGGGCGAGGTCGCACCGGCCCGTTCCACCGTCCAGGTTGTCGCCCTGCCCAAGGGGGCCCGGGTCGAGATTGAAGCGATCGCCGTCAGATAGAGGCCGGTGGCGCTGATCAGGGTCAGCCGTGTCGGCGCTCAAAGGACAGCGCATGGCTCATCATCGGAGTCCGTCAGGCCCAGATGTCCTCTGAGAAGTCGTCGTCAGTCGCCCAGCGAGTACTGTTCCAGCCCCGCGCGGATCGTGTCGGTCAGGGGTGTCGGCCGCCCCTTGGCGTCGGCGAAGACTGCCACGGCAGCGGCCCTGGCACAGACGACGCCGGTGCGTGGATCATCGACTTGAGACGAGAAAGTCACCGAAGTGCGACCGATCCTCGCCACTCCAGTCCGTACAGTGTACGGATCTTTCCGGAAGACAATTGGGTTGAGATACGAGGCGTCTTGTCGCGCCAAGAACCAGAGGTACTCGGCGTCCGGTGAATCGTCCATCCCGCGCAGCGGAGCGGCTGTGAAGGTGATCCGCCCCTCTTGCACGTAGTCGAAAATGATGGCGTTGTTGACATGCCCATATGAATCCAGGTCTGACCATCGCACCCGCATCTGCGAGACCTTGGCATGGTCGTTCAAATCATGCCAGGCGATGTCACGCAGGGGCTCGACCGGGTGCAGCAACCGGGCGAAGACCTCACGCACGTGGGCAGGCAAGGGGCGGCGCCGACGAGCGGCCACGTCGTAGCCGCTCAGCGAGGTGCGCGCCACGCAAACGACCTGATCACGTTGGAACAGCTCATAAGCCAGCAGAACGATGTCGTCGTCGAGCGCTGCCACCTCGATGTCGACGTCCAGTGGGTCGTCAGAGAAGAAGACTGGCGCGCGATACTCGATCTGATTGCTGACGACAGTGAAGCCGTCATGCAGCAGACCCTCGATGTGAAGGGCATAGAGGAAATCAGCCCGGGCGTCCTGCAAGTAGTCGAGGTAGCGTGCGTTGTTGACATGACCCTGGGCGTCAAGATCGCCCCATCTCAGGGGTACCTCAACTCGCACCGTCATCCTCCTGGAAGTCGTTGAACAGCGAGTCGACCACGGCTCGGTTCATGGCGATGACATGGGAGCGCTTGATCTTCAGCGACTCCGTCACCGCGCCGGATTGCACAGTCAGCTCATGGTCGAGGATGGCGTAGCGCTTGACCGTCTCCCATCGCTCCAGATGAGTGTTTGCTCTTGTCACATAGCGATCAATGGAGCGGCGAATCTCGGGCAGTTGACTCAGTTGGGCGTAACTGTCACTGGCATGCCCGTGGTTCTTGCCCCAACGCATCAGCGCCTCAGGCTCCAAGACCAGGAGAGCCGCGATGTACTTGTGGCCGTCGCCGACAGCGATCGCCTGTGAGATGTACGGCACGTTCGCCATCAGAGCGGCCTCGACCTTGGTCGGCGCGACGTATTTGCCGCCCGAGGTCTTCATCAGATCCTTCTTGCGATCAGTGATATAGAGTTTCCCCTTGTCATCGAGGTAACCGATGTCGCCGGTGTGGAGCCAACCATCCGGATCGATGGCCTCCCGCGTCGCCTCTGGGTTCTTGTGGTAGCCATCCATGACCAGCGGCGCCCGGAACAGAATCTCCCCGTCATCGGCGATACGCGTCTCCAGTCCAGGGATGGGTCGGCCAAGCGAACCGAAACTCGGGTCACGGTAGTGGTCGACGGCGTTGACAGTGGCCGTCTCTGTCATGCCATAACCCTCCACCACGATGATCCCAGCGGCATAGAACCACTTCTGGACCTGTGGACTGAGTTTGGCCGCCCCGGAGATCATGAAGCGAACATTGCCGCCCATCTTCTGGCGCAGCTTGGAAAAAACCAGCTTGTCGGCGACCTTGAACCGGGCCGCCAGGATCGGTGGCATCGGCTTGCCCTCCAGCCGATAGGGCACGGCGCGGTACCCCATGGCGAAGGCCCAGTGAGCGATCCGACCCTTGATTCCCCGGCTGGTCTCACCGGTCAAAACAGCCGCACGAACCTTCTCAAAGATGCGGGGAACCCCGCACATGAAGGAGGGCTTGACGATGGCCAGATTGTCGACGATTTTGTCGATGCGACCATCGACGGCGGTTTGAAAACCATATTTGGCCTGAAACACCATCATCGATTTACCGAAGGAATGTGATAACGGCAACCAAAGGTAGGACAGCAGATCCGAGGTCACCAAGTCCATCATCTCGACCGACTCAGCCAGATATGCCCAAGCCCCGTGTTTGAGCCGGACACCCTTGGGTCGACCGGTGGTGCCGGAGGTGTAGATCAAGGTGGCCAGGTGGTCACGAGTGGTGCGGGCGACCACCTCGTCGACACTGGTCGGATGCGCCGCCAGATAGGCGCGCCCTTCCGCCAAGAAGTCCTGCCACGTGATGACTCGATCACCCTTGGCGGCGCCGTCCATAACGATGATCAGACTGATGGCTTCATCAAGGTCACGGTGGGCCAACACCTTCTCCACCTGGCTGTCATCCTCCGCCACGACAATCTTCGAGTCTGAGTCTGACAGTATGAAATACACGTCATCGACCTGGGTGTTGGGGTAGACCGTCGTGGTCGCACAACCCGCCAGGGCGATACCATAATCAGCTAGCACCCACTCAATGCGGGTCATGGCGATGATGGCGACACGATCCTCCTGACCCAAACCACGACCGAGGAGTCCGGCTGCGAATGCTGTCGAGAGGTCCGACGCCTGCCTCCAACTCATGTCATGCCAGACTTCTCGCTTGTCTGGGTACATGAAAGCCCGGGCATCCGGCGTCTGAGCGACCCGGTCGACAAACATCGAAGCCAGGGATTGGGGGGCA
>JAITVA010000186.1 GCA_031286045.1 Propionibacteriaceae bacterium
GAACAGGATGTCTGAGGCACGCGCGACGATCTCGCCAACCACACGGTGACCCATGCCGACGAAGATGCCCAGCGGCGCCCCGACGATCGCGGCGACCGCCACGGCGACGATCCCGACCATCAAAGTCGTCCGCGCTCCGACCAAGAGCCGCGAGGCCGTGTCCATGCCTTGGGCGTCGGTTCCGAGGATGTGCGGCCAGCCGGGCGCCAGGTAGCGTTGCGTCGGTTCGACCAGTTGCGGATCGAAGGGCGTCCAGCCGAGCGACACCAAGGCGGCCAGGACGACCAGCCCTGAACAGACCAAACCGATGAGAACAGTGACACGTTTCATGCCCGGCCTCCTCTCGCTGAGACAAGGCGCGGGTCGATGGCGAGATAGGCCACATCGATGAGGAAGTTGACTGCCAAGACGGTGAAGACCAAGAGCATGACGACGGCCTGGACCACCATCAGGTCATGGGCCGCGACCGCCTGGATGAGAAGGCGCCCAAGACCGGGAAGCACGAAAACCTGCTCCACCAGAACCGCGCCGACCAGCAGCGACGCCACCTGCATGCCCACGACCGTCGCCAAAGATGTCGCCATGTTCCGCAAGCCGTGACGCAAGAGTCCGCGCCATTTGGTCCAGCCGACAGCTCGGGCTGTGCGGTAGTAATCCTCCGACAAGACATCGATGAAACCAGCTCGGACGTAACGACCAAGGAAGCAGGACTGTGCCAACACGATGGCCGCCACTGGCAAGATGATGTGCTCCAGCCAACCCGACGCTGACACGGACGCTGGGACATAACCGTTGGCTGGAAGCCAGCTGAGCTTGACCGCGAAGATGATCGAGGCGACTGTGCCCGCGAAGAAGACTGGAATGGCCAACCCCACATGGCTGCCCGCGTTGACGATGACGCCGAGCGGGCGTCGCCGCATCATCGCCGCCACCATTCCCAGGGGCAAGGACACCAGCAGTGACAAGGGGATTGACAGACCGACCAGCCATCCGGTCACCGCTAAACAGGGGGCGATCTGCGACAGGACCGACGCGCCGGTCGCATAGGAGGCGCCGAAGTCGCCGGTCATCATCCCGGTGATCCACTGCAGGTACCGTGTCACCAAGGGTTGGTTCAAGCCCCACCGTTGTCGCAGGGTTTCGACCGCCTCAGGACTGGCCCCCATGCCCAGTGTGGCTTGCGCCACATCGCCCGGTAGTGCCTGGACCAGCAGGAAGATCACCACCGAGGCCACGAGAACGGTGCCGATGAAGATGGCGAAACGCCGGGCGGCTGCCCTGAGAACGGGCATTGATGTGACCCTTCTTACTTCGCCGCGATGGTCGTGACGTCGAAGCTCAGGGACGTGGCGTTCTGAGCCACTCCGCTGATGCCCGCCCGTGTGACGACGAGGTTGGGAAAGACGAAGAGGAAATCGGCGGCCGCGTCGCTTGACAAGGTGCGAGCCGCCTTCTTCATGTCGGCGACGAACTGGTCGGGCGCGGCCTGGTCTGCTGTGTCGATCTCGGCCTGGAACTGTGGGTTGTCGTAATGCCAGTAGTACTCCGGGTTGGCGAAGTTGACGATGTCGCGGGCCTCGACGTGGGCGACGATGGTCATGTCGTAGTCCCCGCCGAGGTAGACCTCCGGCAACCAGCGCGATGAGAAGTCCAACTCCTCGACCGTGGCGGTGATCCCGACCTGAGCCAACTGGCTGGCGATGAAGGTCGCCGCCGCCGGCGCGTAGGGCGTGATCGGCACCCGCAGTGACAAGGTCAATCCCGACACCCCCGCTTCAGTCAGCAGGTCTTTGGCCTTCTGCGGATCATAGGGATAGGCGGTGGCCAGATCCTCGAAGTAGGAGTCGGTCGGCACTGTCATGGAACCAATGACTTTCCCTTGCCCGCCCCACACGGCGTCGACCAGGCCTTGACGGTCGATGGCGTAGCAGATGGCTTGACGCACAGCCAAGTTCTGCAGGGTCGCCCGCGCATGGTTGAATCCCAAGACGATCTCACCATTGGTCGTGCCGGACACGACCGTGAACTTCGATGTGTCAGAGAACTGCGACAGAGAATCCGGCGAGGTCATCTCGCCGACGATGTCGAGATCGCCCGACAGCATGGCCGAGACCATGGCGTTCGGATCGGGGATGTAGCGAAAAACCACGTGATCGAAGCGGCCCGGTGTGGCCCAGTAGGCGGTGTTCTTCTTCAGACTGATACGGTCACCCTTGGTCCAGGAGTCATAGGCGTAAGGCCCCGAACCCATCGGCGCGGTCGCCAAGTCGTTGGTCGCCGGATCGACGATGATCCCCGGTGTCGAGGTCATGGCGTACAGCCACAGATTGCTTGGCTGCTTCAGTGTGATGGTGACGGTGTGAGTGTCGGTCGCGGCGATGGTGTCAACCACGGCCATGCTTGACTGAATGGTTTTGTTGACGCCTTGACGCACTCGATCCAAGCTGGCGACGACGGCAGCCGCATCAACGGGTGTGCCTGAGGCGAAGGAGGCTTGAGGGTCCAGATGGAAGGTGTAGGTTTTGGCGTCGGTCGAGACCTCATAATCGGTGGCCAGCAGCGGCTTGATCGTCCCGTTGGCATCGGTCTTGATGAGGGTCTCGTACACGTTGTAGAGCAACAACTGTGGGATCGAGGCCGCGTCGGAGGTCGTCAAATCCAGTGTCATCGGCTCCAAGGTCATCCCCACCGTCAAGGTCTTGCCTGATGTCTGGCCCGGGCCGGACGGTGTGCACCCGCTCAATGTCAGAACCAACCCCACCACCATCGCCGTGACAGCTGTCAGACGAGAGATCCGCATAACCTCACCTTTCAGTACGCAGCTAGCGAACACGCAGCTATGCCTGGGCACATCGACTCATCGCCGCATCCAAGCTCAGATAGTCTACCGTCCGTAGGCTGTCTCGATTGGAGAAGTGTTTTCATGACAGTATGATTTCGCTAAAGTCGTGTTCGACTACGTGTACATGCTCAACGACGAGGCAACCGCTTTCACTATAGAAGTCACGCCTGACAAGTACGAATCGACCTGAGGGTCAACATCCGAAGTCACCATCGTCCATCGCCATGTACTCTTGCCAGGGCATCAAACCTGCGGGACTATTCACATATCCTGGTGGCGTTCTACCGAGTACGACGCTGATTCCGCCAGATCGCCCCTGAGCATCCATGGTTTCCACATTCAAAGAAGCATCGTTTTCAACCCGATCCCCGTTCTTCGTGATCTGCGCGCCTGGCTGATCATTGGTGAACAACTCAAACTCACGCACCATCGACGGATCCGACCTGGCAAACCACGCCGAGTCCCGAACACGCGCCTCACCGTGGGTCGTGGACCATCCATCGACAAACACTCCAACCTCTGGCAACGCCACAGCACACCGGTCGCCGACAAAGATATGTTCGTCACGATTCACCACATAGACGGAAGGAAACGGGTCGCCCGGAATCAAGCCACACCCGGCCAAAGCCCCGAGCAGTATCCACCCGCTCACAACAGCCGTCTTCTTGGTGGTCGGTTCGATAACTACTCGCATTTCGCCCGCTATTTCTCCGCGTTTAGGTAAATATCAAATTGTAATGTCGCGCCAATGACCCCTATCTTGTGTAGCAAGGCCGGAGAGAACTCCATGATTGGGAGGGCATCTCCCGAGGATCGGACAATTTCCGTCAAATACACTTCCAAAGAATTGGTCCGGCAGTAGTCGCCAATTCCTTCAATGCGATCAGAAAGCAAGGCGAATAGTTCCTCAGTTGGAAGTGAGACAGCTGGGTATTGCCACGAAGGATCGGAATCGGTCGGATGAACAGAAGTTCCTTGCATAGCCGCTTCAATTCTCCATAGGGCCTCATAGTAGCAACCCTGAGTGCCCCAAAGCCGTCGCGCATCACGAGTCTCGCCATCAATACCAGTACGCTCACGTAATGCATGAAAATCAATTTGCGATCCGGTGATCGCAAGTTCAGAACGTATTTCAATCATTCAATACTCCATCTATAGCCCATTAGCCCACTGGAATGAAAACGGAACCATCCTTCGTTCCCAGGAAAACTTCCTGAGTCGCTTTATCGATATAAATATCGAATTTAGATACAGCCCCTTTCCCCACGTAAGCCTCCTTAAGGGCATGCTCATCCGCGTAGCCCAGGTCTGCAACAGCTTGCTTCAACTTGCTTCCCTTAAGCAAATTGGGGCTTGCTGGCCCAGGATTGCCGACTGGGCAGTTGTGGACGAGGGTGCTGTTCGCAGCGGCCTTTCAGTTTCCGCAGCGCGAGAGGGGTCGTGTTGGTGAATTGTCCAGTGACCTAGCATCCCACTTGGCCAGGGATAGCTTCCGAGGCTTTGTCGTGGTGATCTTTGATGCGGGTCAGATAGGCCTCAGTGAAGCGCCTCTATTGGGAATGACTAGGGTAGCTGGAGCATTGTTGAATGCGTGGTCGACCGTGGCGCACCCGGCCATCACTAGTGAGGGGACACCGGCTCAAGGCCGACCATTTCACACAGTCCTGCAAGTGTCTGGTGCCGACGGTTTACGGTGGATGAGCGCCATCGGCGAGGCAAGACGGACGCGCACTGAACTGGCGCAATCACCGGTTGGTGATTTTGAATCTCTGAAGATATGACCAATGTCAATGAGGCAGCGGTGGTTCGCGCGGTGGGTTATGCGAGAGGTCAGTAAGGTGGGCGACTCGTGGGGGCCAGATCAGATGATAGAGAATCCCTGTGGCTCTGTTAGACCAGAATTGACCTATCGGGGAGACGCGGCGAGTGCGGTTATCATGGTGGTATGGATACGAGTTTTGCTTCAGTGCTGTCGGAGGTCAAGGAGACACTAAATACCCTAGATGTGCTGCGCGCGTCTGGCTGGCAGAATCTTGTTCCCCCGAACTACCAGGGAAAAAGCACCCTCTTCACTTCCGCGTTTGCCTTGGCTCTACAGCAAGGTATCCCGATTGTCTGGTTGCCGCGTCAAGACACTCTCGAAGCTCTGCTCATGGCCAACACTGAGAACGAGTACGGCGCGACCATTGAGGCTTGCGCAGAGTCGATCATGGTGGATTGCGACGACATACTCATGACTATCACCGTGGAACGCGCGGTGCCGTACTCCCGCTTCGCTGGCCAGGCGATCAAAGCTCTCCGGGGTGGACACTCAGCAGTCGCACAGGCGCTCGCAATCAACACGCTAGAGTCGGTGTTGCACGAGTGGTATCCGGCTAAATCGAACTATGTCCGAGTTATCAAGGGGATCACCCGGATGCAGGAAAAATGGGTGTCTAATCAGAAGACCGAAGGCAAGAAGGTTGTTGACGATTGGTCGGCGGGGGTCTCTCCAGGAATCATCGCAGAGCAGCATCACTATCTGTTGGCGCTCGTGGGTGTGCCCGTCTGGTGGGCCTACCGACGATGGAGCGGTCGCAACGCTCCTGGTGATACTAAGTTGAGTCGTCATATATCCGCACATGCAGTATGGGATAGTCAGTACTCTCCGTCGAACGCCGTGAAATCTGTGATGGTGTTGACATCAACGATCAAGGCGCTCACAGAACTCGGCAGTGTCTATGACGACGAGATAGACGATTAACAGGTCAATTCTGGTCTAACAGAGCCATCCCTGTATTCCGGGAGGTGGTTAGTGGTGAAGGTGATGCCCCTTTCTCGCGTGCTTGATCAGATTGAACCTGCTGTCGCGTACGGGGGAATTGAGCTGAGGCGGGTGACTGACCTTGACTCCCGTCTTGCGGCATACGCCGATGACGTTTTGGTTGCTGGTGAGTATGCTTTGGGGCCTTTCTGTTCTGATGGTTTGAGGTTTGGTGAGATGTATGAGTACATGCTTTATACATTTTTTGGCCCGACTCAGGGTTGGTCACCTTTTCCGGAGGTGGGGCCGAAAGGGCCCGCTTTAAGCCACTGAACCGACGAGGAAGATTCTTGAGGTTTGGGATCATTGCCACGTAATGGTGGTGCAGGGTTCAACGGTGCCAGTGTCGCTGTTTCTGCGATGGACCAGGTTTGTTCTCACATCGAGAAGTTTCAAAGAGAGTTTTGAGGAGTGGGGTATGCCATGGGTGCGTGAGAGTGTCTTCTTCGAGTCATACTGAAGTTCGCCGTCGGTTCGGCGGCAAGGGGCAAGAGACGGAGCATCTCTCGAACGAACCACCGACCGATTTGAGGTGTTGATGAAGCATGAAGATAAACACGAAGCTGCAGTATGAAACGCTGGGTCCGATGATGCCACTCAACTTTGTAGGTGAAGTGGCTAGTGGAGTCTCGGGTACGAGGCCTGGCTGTGTGAATCCGTTCGAATGGTCCGCAGATTCGGAGAAGGGAGGGTATCAATGCTGAGTGTCATTCGTCGCGTTTTGATGGTCGTTGTTGTGTTCGCGTTGGTCTCATCGGTGGCGGGATGCGGGTTGGTGCCGGGCGCTCCCTGGGAAAAGGGTATGTGGTCAATCGCGATGGACGACGGCGACTTCGGGTGCTGAGCACCAGGGCGGCCAGCGGCTTTTGCCTTAGGTGAATTCGGGCCTTGAGACGGCGAGTCCGATGATGCCGCTGGGTTTGTGGGTGAGGCAGTCGGTCCATCTCAGCTCGCCAATGTGTGATCATCGATTTGGGCGGCCACGTCCGGATACGGTAAGCTGGTTCCACCGACGCGGGGTGGAGCAGCTCGGTAGCTCGCTGGGCTCATAACCCAGAGGTCATAGGTTCAAATCCTATCCCCGCTACGAAATATGGGTCCTGATCGCACACTAGGCGGTCAGGACCTTTTGCTTTTCTCCGTCTTCGAGACCGCCATCTCCAGCGTGGCTGTTCGCGGCGGTCCCCGAAGGAACCCGTCGCGAACAGCCTCAAGTGCCAGGGCTTCTAGACGCCGAACTTGGCGCGGCGCAGCATCTCAGTGGCGGACTCGTCGGCCACTGGCACGCGACCAGCCAGCGGCATGACACGCTCGTGGATGGCGTCGAGGAGGGTGTCGACCTGGGGGAAGAAGAGCTTCTCCAACTCTGGGGCCGGGGTGACCTGGTTGCGGGAACCGACCACGATCACGGGTGCGTCCAGATCGTCGAAG
>JAITVA010000197.1 GCA_031286045.1 Propionibacteriaceae bacterium
ATCCGCGACATGGCCAAGGTGCCAGCCGCCGTCTGGATCGTCGATACCAACAAGGAGCACCTCGCCGTCGACGAGGCGCGCAAGCTGGGCATCCCGGTGGTCGCGATCCTCGACACCAACTGCGATCCCGACGAGGTCGATTACCCGGTGCCGGGCAACGATGACGCCATTCGTGCGGTCACCCTGCTCACCCGTGTCATCGCGGACGCCGTGGCCGATGGCCTGATGTCTCGCTCCTCGGCGCGGACGACTGGTGAAGAAGAGGTCGTGGCTGAGCCCATGCCGGAGTGGGAGCGTGAGCTCTTGGCCGGTGGCGAGGCTGAGACCCCCGCTGGAGCGGCGACCGAGACCCCTGCCGCCGAGGCTGCGGCGACCGAGACCAGCCTCGCTGAGACGGTGGAGGCTGAGGCCGAGGCGACCGCCGACGTGGCTGAGACCGCTCAATCGGTCGATCCTGACACGGCCGCGCCCGAGACTGTCGCCCAGTCCGAGGCCAGCGCGGAATAAGTCACCTGGCATGGGCGTTATCTCCCATGCTCACTATCCACTACTGAGACGAAAGAGAAGACATGGCAATCACTGCCGCTGATGTGAAGAAGCTGCGCGACCTGACGGGCGCCGGCATGATGGACGCCAAGAAGGCGCTGACTGAGGCCGATGGCGATTTCGACAAGGCCACCGAACTGCTGCGTATCACCGGTGCGACCAAGGTCGCCAACCGGGCTGACCGTGAAGCCAGCAACGGGCTCGTCGCCGCTTCCGGCAAGGCGATGATCCAGTTGGCCGCTGAGACCGACTTCGTCGCCAAGAACGAGGAGTTCATGGCTTTGGCCGAGCGGATCGCCGAGGCTGTGGCCGCGTCTGACGCCGACTCGGTTGAGACCGCCAACCAGCTCAAGTTGGCCGACGGCAAGACTGTCGCCGAGGCCGTCGCAGCGATGTCCGCCAAGATCGGTGAGAAGATTGAACTGGCCAATGTGGCGCACTTCACCGGTGACACCCACACCTACCTCCATCGCCGCTCCTCCGATCTGCCGCCGCAGGTCGGCGTCCTGGTCGAGTTCACCGGAACCAATGATGAGGGTCTGATCCACACTGTGGCTCTGCAGATCGCGTCGATGAGCCCGAAGTACGTCCACCAGGGCGAGATCGATGATGAGGTCATCGACAATGAGCGGCGCATCGCCGAGGCGACGGCCCGCGAAGAGGGCAAGCCGGATCACATCATCGGTCGCATCGTCGAAGGTCGAATCAACGACTTCTTCAAGGATGTGTGTTTGCACGACCAGGCGGCGATCTCGGATGACAAGGCGACCGTCGGCAAGCTGCTGGATCAGGCCGGAGTGGTCATCACCCGTTTCGCCCGCTTCTCCGCTGGAGCGTGAGCAAAGTCGGTTCGAAATAGCTGGTCCACATCAGTAAACTGTGCGCCGGGGTCATGAGACCCCGGCGCACAGTCGTGTGTGGGCGGCGAATGATGTCGGATCCTGGAAGCAGGCCGAGCACCAGTCATGGGATCCGCCGACAACCCGATTCGCAGGTGGCAGACGACGACACGTGATTCATGATCGCTTTCCTAGTGGCGGCGATGTGGTTCGAAAGTGGAGAAGGAGTAGTTCATGGCGGGGTACAGCAGAGTGATGCTGAAACTGTCCGGTGAGGCGTTCGGCGGAGGTGCGCTCGGCGTCGATCCTGACATCGTCTCAGGCATCGCGGCCCAGATCGCCGAGGTTGTGAAGAGCGGGGTGCAGTTGTCCATCGTCGTCGGCGGTGGCAACTTCTTCAGAGGGGCGGAGCTCCAAAACCGGGGCATGGATCGTGCTCGGGCCGACTACATCGGCATGCTGGGCACCGTCATGAACGCACTGGCCCTGCAGGACTTCCTCGAACGAGCCGGTGTCGAGACCAGGGTCCAGACCGCCATCACCATGAGCCAGGTCGCCGAGCCCTACATCCCACGCCGGGCCATCCGTCACCTGGAGAAGGGGCGGGTGGTCATTTTTGGCGCCGGTTCGGGCATGCCCTATTTCTCCACCGACACGGTTGCCGCTCAGCGGGCTCTGGAAGTCGGTTGTGAGGTCATTCTCATGGGCAAGCAGGGCACTGACGGGGTCTACAACTGTGACCCCAAGACCAATCCGACCGCGGTGATGTACGAGGAGCTGACCTACGACAATTTCCTGGCACAGAACCTGCGGGTGGCGGACACGACTGCGATCGCGATGGCGCGCGAACACGGCATGCCGATGGTGTTCTTCAACCTTGACGTGCCGGGCAATATCATCCGTGTCATCGGCGGGGAGACCCTTGGCACAGTCGTGCATTCCTGACCCGTGCTTGGTGTCGGGCCCAGCCTGATTCTGGCGCGCCGGTCATCTCATCGCGCTAGACCGCTGAGTCACTACAATGAATTCGTCGCCACTATCCAGAGGAGTTACCGTGATATCCGACATCATTTCTGCCGCCGACCGCAAGATGGATCAGGCTGTCGAGTTTTCCAAAGAGGAGTTCGCCGCCATCCGCACAGGGCGGGCTCATCCGGCCATGTTCGCCAAGCTGACCGCCGAGTATTACGGCACTGTTACCCCGATCCAGCAATTGGCGAGCTTCAACGTTCCCGAAGCCCGTACCATCCTGATCGCTCCGTATGACCAGTCCTCCTTGGCGGCGATTGAGCGTGCCATACGCGACTCCGATCTGGGCGTCAATCCCAGCAATGACGGCCACTCGATTCGAGTGGTGCTGCCGGCGCTGACCGAGGAACGGCGTAAGGAGTACACCAAGCTTGCCCGCTCCAAGGCGGAAGAGGGCAGAGTGGCCATCCGCAACGCTCGTCGTCATGCCGTCGACGCTTGCAAGAAGCTGGAGAAGGACAAGGAAGTCGGCGAGGACGAGGTCAGCCGGGCTGAGAAGAAGTTGGACGAGGTCACGAAGAAGCACGTCGAGGCCATCGATGATCTGCTCAAGCGCAAAGAAGCAGAGCTGCTGGAAGTGTGATGACCAACCACCCATCCACCCCATCACAGGGGGCGGATGGTGGCGAATCGGCTAGGACGCGGAGGGGACCGGCCGGGCGCCATCATCGGCCTTCCGAGGTTGAACAAGCCCTGACCGAGTTCGCCGACCACACCCAGCAGGCGGTTGAAGCCGTCAACAAGCGGGCAGGTCGTGACATCCTCGCGGCCACGGCTGTGGCCTTGGGCATCCTGGGTGTCATCGCGGTTTCCCTGGTGTGGTGTCCTTGGGTCTTCGTCGCCCTGGTGGCGGCCGCCATCGCGGGCGGTCAGATCGAGACCGGCCATGTCCTGGCCAAGCATCGCGGGGCGCATGTCGTTTTCGTTCCCCTGCTGATCGGCTCAGTCCTCGGGTCGGTCGGTGTCTACGCCATGTTCCAGTTCGGCTGGCTATCACCGATGTTGTATTGGGTGGGTGTGCTGGGGCTGACGGCTGTGGTCATCATGGCCGTGCGGTTGTCAGGACCGATCGAGGGCTACGTCTGCGACACCACGGCCTCGTTGTTCTTGTTGCTCTATCCTGGCCTGCTGGCCACCTCCTTGATCCTGATCGTGGCTGGGCCCGACGGCCCGGCCCGCTTGGCCACCTTCGTGGTCGGGGTGGCGGCGACCGACACCGGTGGGTACCTCGTCGGCGTCCTGTTCGGCAAGCATCAGTTCGCCCCGCGGATATCGCCGAAGAAGTCATGGGAGGGCGTGGCCGGATCGGTGGTGCTCGCTTGTGTGCTGGTGCCGCTGATGGTGGCCTTGGTGCTGCACGAGCAGTGGTGGAAGGGGCTCGTTCTGGCGCTGGTGCTGGTGGTGGTCGGCATCGCCGGCGACTTGGTCGAGTCGGTCATCAAACGCGATGTCAATATCAAAGACATGGGCACATTGTTGCCTGGGCATGGAGGCATCATGGATCGCATCGATGGGTACATCTTGGCGGGGTTCCCCGCTTGGGTGTTGATGAGTTGGATGTTCAACGGTGTCTGATCCGCTGACTGATCCGCTGACTGATCCGGTGGCAGCGTCCGTACCCGACGGCTTGGCCCAAGCACCGGTCGCGGTCGTGTCGGCGTCCTCGCTCGACGTGGGCTCTGATCGAATCGAACTGATCGACTCAGTTGGTGTCGAGGCCAGCAAGGATGACCAGGGCGAGCATGGAGCAAGCCAGGCTGGTCACGCCGACGGCTCGACCACGGCTGCTCTCGGGCGCTTGCGCCGTGTCGTCAAACCGCCGATCCACTGGTCGGATATGGGTCTTGACCAGCGCAAAGAGGGGATGCGCCGGCTAGGGCTTCCTGCCTTCAGGGCTGATCAGATATCGCGTCACTACTTCGAACGTCATGAGACCGATCCGGCGACCTGGAGCGACCTGCCCCAAGCGGCCCGCGCTCAGGTGATGGAGTTCTTCCCCGAGTTGCTCCACGATCTGGTCGATCGTCTCGCAGACGGCGGCACGACAGTGAAGAGCCTGTATCGGCTCTTCGACCAGGTCTTGGTCGAGTGCGTCCTGATGAGGTACCCCCGTCACGCACGCTCCGAGCTGGGTGGTGAGGCTGATGACCGCTCGACGTCTCCGGGGGTCCGTTCGACCCTGTGTGTGTCCTGTCAGGCGGGCTGCGGCATTGGTTGTCCCTTCTGCGCCACCGGTCAAGCCGGGCTGCAGCGCAACCTGTCGGCCGGTGAGATCATCGAGCAGGTGCGTCGGGCTATCGTCGCTCTGAACAGCGGTGACCTCCCTTTGGGGGCGGGTAATCTCAACAACGTGGTCTTCATGGGCATGGGCGAGCCCTTGGCCAACTATCGCGCGGTCATGACGGCCATCCGGGCCATCTGCGCTCCCGTGCCTGCTGGTTTCGGCGTGTCGGCCAGAGGAGTCACGGTCTCGACCTCGGGTATGGTCCCGCGCATCAAGGACCTGGCTGGTGAGGGTTTGCCGCTGACCCTGGCCGTGTCGCTCCATGCCCCCGATGACGGGTTGAGGGATGAGCTGGTGCCTCTGAACCGACGTTGGCCGGTCGCAGAGGTGCTCGACGCCGCCAGGGGCTACTTCGAGACGACAGGGCGCAGGGTGTCCATTGAGTACGCCATGATGCGTGACATCAACGATCAGGGTTTCCGGGCCGATCATTTGGCCCGCCTGCTCAACGCCCGCGGGTCGGGATGGGCCCACGTCAATCTCATTCCCCTCAACCCGACGCCGGGGTCGAAATGGACCGCTTCGCGCCGTCGTGACGAGGCTGATTTCATTGCCCGGTTGGAGTCCCATCACATCACCACCACCCTGCGCGACACGCGCGGGCAGGACATCGATGGGGCCTGTGGGCAGTTGGCGGCGCGTTTCAGCTAGTCGATGGCTGGGGAACCGACGGCAGACCAGGCAGCGCAGAGGGGCGGGGCCGGGGCGGTTGACGGCCCCGACAGCGCTCCCCCGGGTGATGGCTGGACGGTTGCCTCAACCCATCATGTACCTTGTCGGGCAGCGTTTTTCGGCCAACCGTGGCAGACTTGAGGGGTGAAAGATGTCATCGTTCTCGGGTCGACAGGCTCGATCGGTTCCCAAGCCGTGGATGTGTTGCGGACCCATGCCCATGAATTCCGGGTCGTCGGGTTGGCCGCCGGTGGGAGCCGTCCCGATGTTTTGGCGCGCCAGATCGCCGAGGTCCATCCGGCCAGAGTGGCTGTGTCCACCCTTGAAGCAGCCGACGATTTGCGGGCGGCCTTGGCTCAGATCAACGTCTCCGCTCCGGCCATTCTGTCTGGTCCAGACGCCTGTTGCGACATGACGCGCACGGGCGCAGACGTCGTGCTCAACGCCATCGCGGGCTACGCCGGGCTGGAGTCGACCCTGGTGGCGTTGCGCACCGGCGCGCGGTTGGCCTTGGCGAACAAGGAGTCGCTTGTGGTCGGTGGGGCCTTGGTGCTGGCGATGGCGGCTCCCGGTCAGATCGTGCCGGTCGACTCGGAGCACTCGGCCTTCGCTCAGGCCTTGCGCGCTGGTCGTGTGGACGAGGTCAGCCGCTTTATTCTGACCGCCTCTGGTGGCCCTTTCCGAGGACAGGACCGTGCTCAGTTGCGTGGGGTCACCGTGGAGCAGGCCCTGGCGCATCCGACTTGGCAGATGGGTCGGGTCATCACGATCAACTCGGCCACGTTGGTCAACAAGGGTATGGAGTTGATTGAGGCGGCCCTCCTTTTCGGCGTCGATTGGGACGCTGTTCAGGTGGTGGTCCATCCCCAGTCGCTGGTGCATTCGATGGTGGAGTACCGTGATGGCGCCACTATCGCCCAGTGCTCCACGCCTGACATGAGGTTGCCAATCGCCTTAGGACTGAGTTGGCCTGACCGCATGGCCGAGGTGACACCGGCCTTTGATTGGAGTCAGGCGAGCGCCTGGACTTTTGAGCCGCTCGACGATGTGACCTTTCCGGCGGTGGAGTTGGCCCGCCGCGTCGGTCGGATCGGTGGTACCCTGCCCGCAGTCTTCAATGCCGCCAACGAAATCTGTGTCGACGCTTTCTGTGAGGGTGAGATCGGCTTCCTCGACATCGTCGACACAGTCACTGCCGTGGTCGAGCGGCGCTTGGAACCGGCGACACCGGAGCAGGGCGACCAGACCGCCGACTTGCCAGAACAGGACACGCTTCCGGTGGGCGGCGCCGCCTTCGAGTCGGGCGCGCAGACCGGTCGCCCGCTTGGCGGCACTGACTCGCCCCGTCTGCGATCTGCCGGTGTCGACGACGAGCAGTTGACATTGTCGTCCATTCGTGAAGCGGACGCGTGGGCCAGGTTGACCGCAGCGGAGTTGATCGGGGAGTTGAAGTAGTGAGCCATGTGGGGGTGGTCATTCTCGGCGCCGTCGTCTTTTTCGCGTTGATCCTTGTCAGTGTGGGGTTACATGAGGTTGGGCACTTCCTTCCCGGCAAGGGTTTCCACGTCAAGATCCTGCAGTTCTTCATCGGTTTTGGTAAGAACCTGTGGTCCACCCAGCGCGGTGAGACGCAGTATGGCGTCAAGATGATCCCCTTGGGCGGATACGTCCGACTGTTGGGTATGTACCCGCCGAAGCGGGAGGGCAAGAACACCTGGCTGAAGCGGCTGGCTGACTCCGCGCGCGAGGCCGAGTGGGAGGACATCACCGAGGCTGACATCGCCTCGCAGCGACTCTTCTATCAAAAGCCCTTGTGGCAACGTCTGATCATCATGTTTTCGGGCGTGGCCATGAACCTGCTCTTGGCCTTCCTCCTCTTCGCGGGAGTCAATCTGGCCTATGGCGAGTCGGTGGTCACCACCCAGATCGCCTCCGTCCAACAGTGCGTCGATCCGGCCGCGGCGACTTGTGAACCGACTCCCGCAGCCGCCATGGGACTCCAAGTCGGCGACGACGTTCAAGCCTTCAACGGTGTGGACTATGGCTCCTGGGCCGACTTGACCGCAGCGGTGCGGGCCAATGGGGGCGACCCGGTTCAGCTGAGGGTGGTTCGCGGTGGCCAGACCCTGGAATTGCCGACGGTGCCAGGCCACGCGTCGACTGTCACCGAGGCTGATGGGACGACTGTTCAGGTCGGGCTGCTCGGCGTCACCGCTGGCCAGGCGATGGTTCGTGTCGGACCGCTGGACACCGTCCACCAGATGTGGGATATGACCGCACAGGCGGTCACAGCCATCGTCGCACTGCCCGGCTCGGTCGTGACGACGGTGCAGGACATGGTCGGCGGTCGCCCGCGCGACCTCAACTCGCCCATCTCGATCGTCGGCGCCTCGGTCATCGCCGGTGACGTTGTGGCGGCGGACGCGCCGGTCGAAGCCAGGGCGGCCTTCTACCTGCGTCTGCTCGGATCGATCAACCTGTTCGTCGGTGTCATGAACCTCATCCCTCTGCCCCCCTTCGATGGAGGCCAGATCGCGGCTGGAATCTACGAGGCCATCCGACGTGGCGTGAACAAACTGCGGCGGCGTCCCGATCCCGGACCGGCGGACACGGCCCGCCTGTTGCCAGTGACGTACATCGTCGTCGGTCTCTTCGCGATCATGGGGGCCGTCTTGGTCATCGCCGACATCATCAACCCAGTGGCCTTGGGCTGACCTCAGGGGTCGGCCCAAAGCCACCGAGTCCGGTTCCCTAGAGCAGAACGGGAGTGAGATCGGGGTCGGCCATGTCCTCGTCCCAGGGGTACATCGGGCGCGTGATCGACTGGGGGTTGAGCCTGATCAGGTCTTGGTCGACGCCTCCGGGAGTCAGAGCCAGCAGCCAGTCGGCGGCCATCTCGAACAACTCCGGCTCAAGATATCCGATTTTAACGACCACGATGTCCGCCTGGCGAGGATCGAGGCCGGCGGCCTGGAAGTCCGCCAGGGTGTGATAGGGCTTACGTCTCGTGGTGATGATGACGCGCAGACCGCCTCGGTCTGGGCTTGCCCCCACCTTGACCACGGCGACGGGTCCGGAAGTCTCATCACCGGCGGTCAAGTGTTCCACCACGCCATGCACATGGGCAGGTCCGGCGTGCACAGCGTCGACCTGGGCCCCAACCTCTAGTGCCACCGTCGCCCCCAGGCCCGCTTCGCGGCAAGCGGCGACGCCCAGGGCGTCGAAGACGGAGGCCACCACGGTGGTCGGCGCGTCCGGGCCAGTCAAGCGAGAGTCGCCCAGTAGTCGCTCCAGAGTCCAGGTGACGTCACCGGCGCCTCCTGCGGTGGGGTTGTCACCGGAGTCGGAGATGAAGAAGGGACGCTTCGCTTCCGGTTTCACGGCAGCGTCAACGCACTGCTCCAAAGTGCCGGTTGGGGCGACGAAGACGAAATCGCGGCGTGCCGCCCACAGGCGTTCGCCCAAGCGTTTGGCCTGCCGGGCACAGGTCGCCTCATCATCGCCTTCCACCTCGACCACGGCCATGTTTCGGGGTTCGTCTCCCCAGGCGTAACCCACCCAGATGGAGGCGTCGAGAACGCCTGGCTGGACTTCCACCCAGTCGATGTCGGCATAGATCGACTTGGCCGGTTCGATGCGGGTCGAGGTCTTCTCGCCGGGCAACAATATGGGAACAGGCAGCCAGGCCTTGTGCACTCGACCGGGGCCGGGGTTGGCGGGCGTGCCCAGACGAGAGAGCAACTTGAGCACGCCGCGCCGCTTGGTCAGCACATAGTCCTCGTGTGGAGCCATGCGGTAGCAGGTCAGCATGTCACATGCCTGTGCCAGCCGCCGCGAGACGTTGCCGTGCAAGTCCATTGACGCGGAGATCAGCACGTCGGGGCCGACCACCTGACGTATGGCTTCAGCAAGGTCGGCCTCAGCGTCGAAGCGGCCGAGCACATTCATGGCGCCGTGGATGTCGAAGAAGAGTCCATCCAAAGCGGTGTCGGGGTTCGCCATGACTTCGCGCAAGCGCTGCACAGTCTCGGCCTTGACACTGTCGTAGAACGCTGGGTCGACCGATCCGCCAGGCAAGGAACGGGCGTGGACCAGGGGGACCCAGTCGGCGGCAGTGCGCAGGGGCTGGCCCTTGGCCAGGAAATCGTAGTATCCCAAGAGGTCGTCATCGCGACGCAGGGTGAAGGTCTCGGCCCCGCTACGGTGAGGCGAGTAGGTGGAGGCTTCGATGGACATACCGCAGATGCCGACGCGGGGCAGGTGCTTGTCCACCCGGGTCTGCTGGGTCGTGAGCGGTGAAGTTTGAACGGTTGAGTCAATCGGTGTTCGCATGACGCGGGCCCTTTCATTGAGTGGTGATGGTGGTGCCTAAGCTTTCTTCGATGGCTCGTTGTCCGCAACCGATGAGAATCGCGTCAGCGTCGGCGCGTGTGCGTTCAACAGTGAGCGCTTCGGTCAGTAGCGGGTGGGATCCTTGGTAGATCTGGGCTCGAACCGCCGCCACGAAAGGCTCGACGGTAGGCAACAAACCACCCAGATAGATGGAGCGGGGATTGAAGAAGTTGACAACAGCACAGAGCACTTGGCCCAAGTTGGCTCCGGCTGCGCGCACAGCGGTGGTGACGGCAGGATTGGACTCGTGAGCCAGACGGACCACGTCGCGGGTGGATGAAACATCGACTCCTTGCGAGCGCAGAGCGGCGACAAGGGCGGCTCCGGAGGCGATTGTCTCCAAGCAGCCTCGGTTGCCGCATGAGCAGGGGGCCTCGCCGGCCGCAGCCACACGGTAGTGAGTGATCTCCCCGGCGGCGAAAGTCGCGCCTCGGTAGATTGTTCCGTTGACGATGATGCCAGCGCCGATGCTGGTGCCTGCTTTGACAGTGACGGTGGGGGCGTCGCCGTCTTGGCGTACCACTCGCTCGGCGTAGGCCATCATGTTGGCGTCGTTCTCGACGACGGCCGGAATGTCAGTGTGCTGGGTCAACCAATCGCGGGCTGTGAATTCGGTCCATCCCGGCATTCGAGCCGGCATCTTGATGACGCCTTCACTGGTGTCCACCGTCCCTGGCACTGACATGGCAATGGCTCTGAGG
>JAITVA010000233.1 GCA_031286045.1 Propionibacteriaceae bacterium
GACCGACCTTGTCCGCGAACTGGCTGACAAGCGGAGCCAGACCGAGGCGGGTGGTGGCCCGAAGCGTATTGAGAAGCAACACGCCCAGGGCAAGAAGACCGCGCGCGAACGTCTGGACACCCTGCTCGACAAGGACACCTTCCAAGAGGTCGGGTTGTTCCGCAAGAACCGTACCGTCACCTTTGGTATGGACACCGCCGATCCCGCTGCGGATGGCGTTGTCACCGGAGCCGGTCTGGTGCGCGGACGTCCCGTCAACGTGGCTTCCCAGGACTTCACCGTCATGGGCGGCTCGGCGGGTGAGACCCACTCGATCAAGGTCGTGGCGATGATGGAGGCTGCTCTTCAGAACGGCAATCCCTTCGTCTTCATCAACGACTCGGGTGGTGCGCGCGTCCAGGAGGGCATCGACTCTCTTTCCGGCTACGGCCAGGTGTTTTACGCGAACGTCAAGCTGTCGGGCGTGGTGCCTCAGATCTCGGTGATCTGCGGGCCATGCGCTGGTGGCGCGGCCTACTCCCCCGCTCTGACTGACTTCATCATCCAGACCCGCAAGGCGAACATGTTCATCACTGGACCTGGCGTCATCAAGCAGGTCACCGGTGAGGAGGTCACCCAAGATGAGTTGGGTGGCGCTGACGCGCATATGCAGAAGTCAGGCGTGATTCACTTTGTGGCTGACGATGACGATCAGGCTCTTCTGATCGCGCAGAAGCTGCTGAGTTTCCTGCCACAGAACAACGGCGAGGAGCCGCCGATCGTCGATCCTGACATGACGGTCGAGCCTGACGAGTCCCTGCGCGACATCGTGCCGCTGGAGGGAACGCGCGGGTACGACGTGCGCGAGATCATTCGCAAGATCGCTGATCGTGGCGACTTCCTGGAGGTCCACGCGCAGTACGCCATGAACATCGTGGTCGGTTTCGGTCGTGTCAACGGCCGCACAGTCGGCTTCGTCGCCAACCAGCCCAGCGCCATGGCCGGTGTCCTCGACATCAACGCGTCTGACAAGGGATCACGCTTCGTTCGTTTCTGTGACTCCTTCAACATCCCGATCGTCACTTTGGTCGACGTGCCTGGCTTCCTGCCCGGCGTCGCCCAGGAGCACGGCGGCATCATCCGTCACGGCGCCAAGTTGCTGTTCGCGTATAGCGCCTGCACTGTGCCGCTGGTGACTGTGGTGGTGCGCAAGGCCTACGGTGGGGCTTACCTCGCCATGGCCTGCCGCGACCTGGGCGCCGACGCTGTCTTCGCCTGGCCGACCGCCGAGATCGCAGTCATGGGCGCGGAGGGTGCGGCGGCCGTCGTGTTCGCCAGCCAAATCAAGGCGGCTGAGGATCCTGAGGCCAAGAAGGCTGAGATGATCCAGCAGTATCGTGACACCTTCGCCACGCCGTTCATGGCGGCTTCGCGTGGCCTGGTCGATGACATCATCGATCCGGCTGAGACCCGGTCCAAGGTTGCCTTCGCTTTGGAGCAACTGGCCGGCAAACGCAAGATCCGTCCCGCCAAGAAGCACGGGGTCTTCCCCAGCTAGAGCACGCCTCGAGTGGCACGGGCCGAGCGCTCGTGCCACGGCGGGGAAAGGAGAATTTGAATGAGCCAAGACAAAGAACTGCTCGATCTGGTCAAGACCCTGCAGAGCCGCGTCAATCAGTTGGATCGGGAAGTCACATCCCTCCGACTGGTCAACGCCGCCGATGTTCCCGAAGACGTCCTGGTCGCCATCGCGGCCGGTGTCTCGGCCTACCTCGGCTACCAAGGCGAGAAGAGGCAGCAGCGCTTCGCGGCCATGCCGACCTGGACCAAAGGCACCCGGGTCGCCCAACTCAACCACACACCTGTACGGTGATAAGGAGTAATGAAATGAAACTGAAAGTGACTGTCAACCAGGTCCCGTACGAGGTCGAGGTCGAGGTCGACGAAACCCCTGCCGGTTTGCCCCCGGTGTACATCGGTGGTGGCTCGGGCGCACCCGCCGCCGCTGCCGTGTCATCCGGTTCGGCCAGCGGCAACGCTGTGACGGCCCCGCTGGCCGGTTCTGTCCGCAAGATCCTGGTCGACCAGGGTCAGTCGGTCAACGCTGGCGATGTGGTGGCCGTTCTCGAAGCCATGAAGATGGAGACCGAGATCACTGCCCCCAAATCCGGCAAGGTCGCCAAGATCCTGGTCGAGGTTGGGGCTGCCGTCCAGGGCGGCGATCCGATCATCGACATCGATCCCGCCTGATCGTTCGATCAGACATACCCTTCGCGCTGTGTGGACCGTCGTTTTCGGCGGTCCACACAGTCCTTTTGGGGTGGCTCGGAAGTCAGATCGGCGCTCTTATCCCTCCCATATGATCTCGACCCGTCTATTCTCGGCTCGACCCAGGGGGTTGTCGGAGCCGTCTGGGTTCGAGTTGGCGGCGACCGGATCAGCCTCACCGAGACCGTTGACCGTGATCACCAGATCGGGTCGAACACTGGTGATGGCGGTCGCGACTGCCTGGGCACGTTGCTGTGACAAGGTGAGATTGGACGCGTCATCACCGATGGAGTCGGTGTGGCCATTGACCTGAATCGGGTTCGCCTGGGGGATGCCGGCCAGGATCGTCGGCAACTGAGCGCTGGCGGCCGCACTGAGTTCAGCGGAACCGAAGCCGAAAAGCAGGTCCGAGACGAGTCGAATCACCTCTTTGCCGTCCTCGCTGCTGGATGTGTTGAGCGGCACTGTCGAATCACCGACATCCAGGTCAAAACTGGCGTCGGTCGGGTCCAAGGCGAAGGTGGCGTCCTGAATCATCTTGGTAGTGGCTTTCGGCGCCTCACTGGCGGTCGGCGGTGCGGTGGCCGAGGCCGAGGCTGTCGGATCCGATGAGGGCTCTGCCGCGACTGTGGAACTCGCGCCGAGACCGAGCAGGCAGGCACCGAACACGGCGATGATGAGCTGGGTCTTTTTCATGAGGCTCACTTGTAGGCGACCGTGGCGTCGGTGAACATGGGGAAGGGCGAACCGAGAGAGACGTTGACGGCCTTGGGACGCCCCTGCGGGACAGGTAGTTGGGCGAACCCTTCGATCAGCCCGTGATTAGGGAAGTCATATCCCATAATCGACTC
>JAITVA010000253.1 GCA_031286045.1 Propionibacteriaceae bacterium
GAGAAGATCAAGGCCATGATGATGGCGAACCAGAAGTAGGGGATCGATGAGATGAAGGAGGTCACCGGCACCAGCGCGTCCAGCCAGGTGCCGCGCTTCCAACCGACCACTGTTCCCAGCGAGACGCCGATGACGAAAGCCAGGATGGTGCACAGGCTGATCGGGATCAAGGTCCACCAGATGGCGCCGTTGACAACAGTGGTTACCGGCGTCGGGTAGTAGGCGTAGGAGATGCCGAAGTTTCCATGGAAGAGGTTCTTCCAGTAGTCGACGTACTGGAGCCAAAGGTTGGAGTGCTCCTGGCCGAACAGCACCCGCAAAGCCTGAATGGCTTGAGGGGTCAGGCGGCCACGGAAGCGCTCGACCATGTTGGTCACAGGATCGCCGGGCATGATGCGGGGCAGGACGAAGTTCAGCGAGATGGCGGCCCAAGCGGTGATGATGTAAAAGGCCAGGCGGCGCAGCAAAATTCTCATCGGGACGCCTCGCCTCCCAAGGTGGTGGAGTGCTGGGGGGTGGGGTCGGCGCACACATCCGGTTCGACGCAGGTCGCGCGCTCGTGGCCGGGTTCACACTCAAGGGACACGGGGTGCTCGGCGGGCGCGTCGAGGCAGGAGCGTCGAGTCGATGGCGCCACCCAGGTCAGAGCGCGGCTGATCAGTTCGCGCACAGCCGGTTCGCCGAAGGTGCGCATGTCGTGACCGAGTTGGAGGTAGACCACCCGGCCCGCTCCCCAGTCCTTGGCCGTCATGATCGGCTCGGGACCGCAGGCCGAGTCCCGCCAGGCGAGCACATGCGGCCTCTGCTCCGCCAGCACCATGTGGTAATGCTCATGCGTGATGGGGAAGTCGTCCAGACCTGCGGTGATCGGGTGATCCGAGCTGAGGCGGACAGTGAAGGTCGTGTCGTGAGGCAGCGGACCGTGCGAGTCATAGCGCACTCCGAGCAGGTTGAAGGCAGTCGACCAGTAGCCGTCGGCGCCGGGTCGAGGGGCGTCGGTGTTGAGACCGGGAAAGAAGGCCGAGCAGTGGATGGCCAGCAGTCCCATCCCTGCCCGGACCATGGCGTTAACTCGTTTCTGCTGATCAGGAGTGAATTCCCCGGCAGCCGTCAGGAGCACCACGACGTCGGGTCCATCGGGGCGGGGTGACCGCGGCGTCGGCTGCTGGGCGGTCAAACGAGCCAAGCCCGACTCCACGCTCACCACCATGTCGGCGGCGGTGGCGATGATCCGGGTCTGTTCGAGAGCGGTCGTGAGGTCTTCCCACACATCGTCGCCCGTGACGACGACACGACAGTGCGGTGCAGTGGGGGGCATCAATATTCTCCAATGAACGGCATTCCAGCAGGTTTCGGCTTCCGGTCGCGGCCCCCCAGTCCTCACGATCACTTGAGGACTACCACGGTAGACCCATCATAGACCGCACTTCCAGAATTTTGTCAAATGGTCTGGTGAGGATCGGTCTTGGCTTGCCCCAGAGAGATCAAAAGCGGGGACGATTTGGCATATGGGCTGCCATTGCGCCGCCATCTCGCTCTCCTTGCACCAGACCATTCAATACCAATACTTGACCAGTGGCAGATTCACTCAGTACAGTGGGCATGAACCTGAGGAGCTGGAATCTCAGCATCGTCTCCCCAAGTGACCGACCATTTTTGACACAAAGTGAGTGACCCCATGCGACTGACCGTCAGCCATCTGGGATACGGTTCCCACCCGACCACCACCCTGCTGTTGGCCGGTCGTGAGCACCCGAATGCCCTTGTCAAAGCCCGGACACTCGACGGCGGCCAGTCTCTGCCAGCGACCATCTCAGCGATCCAAGAACCAGCGGGCTGGACCCGCGGACCCTGGCGCGTCATCACAGTGGACACCAGCAGGCTGGTCGGCCAGGCCGGCGTCGTCGAAGTGGAGGTGTTCGATGGGCCGACGACAGTCCTGGCCACCACCACTTTCCAGGTGGGGCCAGATCTGATCCAAGAGCAAACCATCTCAGACGTGCTCTACTACTTCAAGGCCGTCCGATCCAGCGGTGAGATTGACCGTAAGGACAGCCGGGCGCGCTTTTGGAACGATGATCTGACCAGGGATGATGGACCCAACGGCGGTGTCCACGAGGTCGACGCGCACGGGGGTTGGCTTGACGCCTCGGGGGATCACTCCAAGTTCCTGTCACATCTGACCTACACGTCAATGATGAGTCCACAGCAGACACCACTGTGCGCCTGGGCGATGATGGCGGCCGACGAGGCGCTCGAACGGACCCATCCGGCGATGTGGCCCTACCTCCACGCACGACTGCGCGACGAGGGACTTTTCGGTGCTGACTTCCTAGTACGCTTCCAACACCCAAGCGGTTACTTCTACACCGGCATCTTCGACGCCCTGACCAAACGCCTCGATGAGCGCGTCATCACCGCGCCCTTGCAAGACTGTGTGCGCACCACTCGATACCAGGCGGCCTATCGTCATGGCGGCGGCATGGCGATCGCCGCTTTGGCCCGGGCCGCCCGCCAGGACGATCACGGCGAAGTCACCGCCGATGTGTACTGGCGAGCCGCCGTCGCCGGACTCGTCCACCTCGACCAGCACAACACCGAGTACTCCTTCGACAACACTGAGTCGATCATCGACGACTATTGCGCCCTGATGGCCGCCTGCGAACTCGAGGCCACCTGGCGCCATGGGGTGGGGTCGCCGATCAGCGGAGCGACCCGACCCGCCAGCGACTCAGACTCGCAGCCGCCCCGGCCAGACTCCAGCGGCGGCCCTAAAGAAGCCCCGGTCGGCGACGGACACGGCCTCATCGACGAGCCGACCGGCGGGGTCGCCCGTCCAACCGATGACCCAGACCTGTGGCGGCGCACCGTCAGCCTTCGGGCCCAGTCCCTCATCGGGAGGTACCACCCAGGCGCGCCCAGTCAGAACGATCATCTCCGCGACCAACACCTCGCCAACACTTCCCATCAAGTCGATGACACTGGCGAGTTGCACCAGGACAGGCCGACACCTAGTCAAGCGGGCTACCTCGTGGGAGACGCCGCCGGACGACCCTACTTTCACGCCGCCGAGTCGGGGTTGCCGATCATCGCGCTGGTGAGGTACCACCAGGTGTTCGCCCAGATCGACCCCGAAGGCGCCGAGCAGGCGGCTCGACTGGCCCTCCAACTGGAGCGTGACTGGCTGACAAGGAGGAACAGTGCGCCCAACCCATTCGGCTACCCCCGCACCCTGGTCCAACCGCTGAAGGGCGAGCCGCGGGAGTCCTTCTTCTTCCCCCACGCCAACGAGACCGGGTACTGGTGGCAAGGCGAAAACGCCAATATCTGCTCGCTGGCGGCGGCTGCCAACCTGGTCGCTGACCTGGACCTGTGCCCGACCGACCTGAAGGCGTCTCTGCGGGAATTCGCGTCCGACCAGCTCTCTTGGGTGCTCGGACGCAATCCCTTCGATGTTTGCATGCTGCAGGGCCGGGGCTGGGGGAATCGCGAGTATGACTCGCACTATCCGAACGTGTCCGGCGGCATCCTCAACGGCATCACCGCCGGGTTCACCGACGAGAACGACATCGCGTTCTTGCCCGACGACCCTGCGGCTGAGAACGACTCCTGGCGGTGGGCCGAGCAATGGATCCCCCACGCCGGATGGTTCCTGCTGGCTGCCGCCACAGCGCACTGACAACTGACCGCGACCCGAAAGACCAGGTGACCATGAACGACGCGCATATCCTCCACCAGATCCCTTATCAGACTGGACTCACGGCACAATTCGAGGCCATGGAACGGATGACGGACCGCATCGGAGCACAGCTCAACGGACTCGACCTGCACCACGTGAACCAGCCCGCCTTCATCGGCATGGGGGCCTCGTTCGCCGCGGCCGCGCTACCGGTCGACTTGCTGCGCCGCCACGGTCGGTGGACCGAGCGTCTGCTCGCCTGCAACATCCAACCTGGCATGGCGCTGCCACCAGCTGACCTGGTCATGGCGATCTCCCAGTCGGGACGCTCGACCGAAACGATCCAGGCGCTCTCGCTGATCGAACCGGGCGCCCGCGCCTGTCTGGTGAACATCACCGACTCCGACCTGGGCTTGGCCTGTGACAGGCGCCTGACGCTCGGGGACGAGCCGGACTCCTATGCCTCCACCGTGGCTTATTCAGGCACCTTGGCCGCCCTCCACCTGATCGCCGGAGCCCTCCTCGGGCAGGACTGGAGCGACCGCTGGCATGGTACGGGCGAACGTTTGGAGACCTTTATCACCCGAAGCCAACCGCAGATCGACGCTGCCTTGGCCAACAGCGCCGACGTGGCCTGCGCCGATATCGTGGCCGACGGGGCCCATCGGGCCAGCGCAGAAGAAGGGGCCTTGCTTCTGCGTGAGGTCTGCCGGCTTCCCGCCACATCATCGACGACTCGAAACTACCTTCATGGCGAGATGGAGAGCGCCGGACAGACCCTTCACGTCGTCATCGGCTCGGGCCGCGAGATCCAGTTGGCCCGCATGTTGGCTGAGGCGGGACATCCCTGCCTCTTGATGACCGAGGCGAAGGTGGCGTCGCAACCGAATCTGATCGTCATCGCTTTGACGCCCGGCCCTGACCGCCTGAGCGAACAGGTCATCGCCTCCACCATGGTGATGCAGTGCCTGGCCGGCGGTTTCGCTGCCGCCCGGGGAGTCGAGATCGAGGATTTCGTCTTCCACAACGACGACACCAAGACCGAATGCGAAGGACTGGGCAACTGACCCCGAACAAGCCGCTACCCCTCCCCTCCGACCCCGACGCGGACTCCACCCGCCACCTCCGCCACTTCCCATGACTCGAAAGACCAGGTGACATGAACGACGCCCCTACCCTCCACATCGGACTGGACATCGGTGGCACCAAAGCCGAACTGGCCGCTGGTAACCTGCTCACGCCTGATGCCGCGCTATCCACGACTCCCGTGCCTGGCGTCACCCCGTCCAGCCAACCCACGCCGACGGGCAGCCGCCTCTCACCTCCCGCTACCCCATCCACTCCAGGGACTGATGAAACTAGTTTGTCCTCTGACCAGTGCACCCCTCCCCTATCCACGACCCCCCTGCCCGGCGCCTATTGGCCGAGCGAAGGTTGGGCGGCGGCCTGTTGGGTTGACCCGGCTTCATGGATCCTCGGTCGTATCGATACCTATCTGACAAGCCAAAACCTTCGCTGGGACGAGGTCGCGTCAATCGCCGTCGGAGCCACCGGCATCGAGGACCAGGACCATGGCAGCCAGGCGGCGGAAGCTCTGGCGCGGGTCCACCCCGGCGTCACCTGGCGGGTCGTCAACGATGCCGAGTTAGTCGTGCCCGCCGCCGATCTGACTCAGGGCATCGGCGTCATCTGCGGCACCGGGTCCATCGTGGTGTCGAGTGACGCCAAGGGTCGATCATTGCGAGTCGGCGGCTGGGGCAACCTGCTCGGCGACGAGGGCTCCGGAGCAGGACTGGTGCGTGAATGCCTCAAGGCGACCCTACGTCGCGACGACGCCGGAGAACCCGCCGGCCTCCTGGCCCAAGCCTTGGTCGCCATGTCCGATGTCGCCAGCATCCGCGACCTCGCTTTCGACCTCTGTTTCCAGGCCGGCCCGACCGCCTGGGGCGACTTCGCTCCCGCCGTCTTCACTGCCGCCGAGTCCGGTGACCCCGACGCCCAGCAGATCATCACCCAAGCCGGAACCGACCTGGCCCACCAAGTCGTCCAAGTCGTGCGCCGCGGCGCAGTCGGCCAGGATGTCATCATTGCCGGTTCAGTCATCCTGCGCCAACCCCGCCTCCGCACCGCCTTCACCGCCACCCTGGCCGCCGAATGCCCCGACTTAAGAGTCAGCCCCCTTGGCCTCCCCCCCGCCCACGGCGCCCTCAACCTGGCGCTGCGCGCGCGGTAAGCAGTGGGGTCGGACAGCCCTGGCCTGAGGTCTGAGCCAGGATGCTCCGCTCATCACCGCGACCCCCACCCGCCATACCGCCGTAGCCGCAAGCCCGACCGCGACTGCCACGATACCGGCCCGGCCGTACGCTGGGCACCGCACGTCAGCAACCACCAACACAGCCATCCCGAAGTTCAACTCCCAGCACATCCACCCACGCGCATTCGCCAAGTAAGCCTATACACTAGAGAGTAAGACACTATATGGAGGGTAAACATGCCAAAGCTGACGGCCACGATCTCAAGCAAAGGACAGGTTGTCGTCCCCGCTCAACTTCGTCGACAGTTGGGACTCCACCCTGGTGACACCGTATCTTTCGAGGACACCGATTCGGGCCAGGCAGTGACCATGCGACGCCGCGAGACCTGGGACGAGATGTCCACCCGCTTCCACTCATGGATTGCGCCGGGCACCCCTCCGCTTGAGGATGCTCACGGGTTCTACGACACGCGCGAACCCAGGCCGTGATCATGCCTGCGACTCTCGACACCAATGCATTGCTACGCCTAGCCTTGCGCGATGTCCCGGCGCAGTACGACATCGTCCGCGACCTTGTCACCGCCGAGAACGCTCATTTTGTGGTGAGCGACACCGCTATCGCCGAGGTCGTTCATGCCCTCATGCACCATTACCACTTCTCGCGCGAACAGGTCGTCGACATCATTGAAGCGATCCTGTCGGAACCCGCCTTCACCACCAGTACCCGCCTCATCACTGTCACTCTCAATCAGTTCCTCCACCAGCCCAAGCTCTCGTACACCGACTGCTACCTCGCCGAAGAAGCCGCCACCAGCCGCAACTCCCCACTCCTCACCTTTGACAAGGATTTGGCCAAACACCACCCCGCCGCACAGCTCCTCACATAAACCGGTAGCCAGCCAGGTCAGCCACGACCGATGGCGGCGAAGCTGGCGCCTGTCGCTCGAGCCAGATCGGCGGCCGTGACTTCGAGGCTCATTCCCCTCCGACCACCGGACACAAGAATCGTGTCGTGATCCATGGCTGATTGGTCGATGACGGTGGGGTGGCTGCGTTTCTGACCAAGCGGGGATATCCCGCCCACGATGTAACCAGTTACACGCTCCGCCTCAGCAGGCAGGGCGAGTTCGGCCCGCTTGCCGTGGACAGCGGCCGCCAGGGCCTTGAGGTCGAGCATGCCGGAGGCGGGCACCACAGCTGTGACCAGGAACCCGTCGACCTTCACCATCAGTGTCTTGAAGACCCGCACAGGGCTGATCCCGAGTTTCGCCGCGCCCTCCAAGCCGAAGCCAAGCTCGGAATCCGGGTCGTGCTCGTACTCATAGAGGCGATACGACACGCCCTGTTCGTCCAAAACGGCGATGGCGGGAGTGGCCGAGGCGCGGGTCTTCTTGCTCACCCCTCCATTGTGGACCATGCGCCCACCGATCGGCCGGACGGCCTTCTGCTCGGCGCCGCCACGCCCTGCCCTGCCACCCGAGGCGCCAGAATCAGCACAGGACAGTGTCTACGTCTTCGCCAACGACGACAACCAACCCGGTGATCGATCAAACCCCAGACCGTCAGCACAGGACAGTGTCAAGGTCTTCGCCAACGACCCTGAACGAAAGGCGAGGACGACCATGCTGGTCAGAGCGAACCCTTGGTCCAGGGCCCACCTGCCCTGCCACACCAGCTCACCCGTATGCTCAAGGGCGCCGACCTGCCCTGGCAGCTCCCGCAGTATCCGAACGTCGAATGACCCGTCGTCCCGCAGCCCCACCTCCACCTGGCCGAAGTCCAGCCCGGTCTTCATCAGCGGGTACCACGCCTTGTACACACTCTCCTTGGCACTGAAAAGCAGGCAGCTCCATGGAATGTCCGGGCGTCTGCCAGTCAACGCAGCCAGCGCCACCCGTTCCGAATCCGACGAGATTCGATGTAGTACCTTGTCAGAAAGTAGTCGCACCGGCTCAGCGTCGATGCCGATGGCGGCCAGGCGACCTAGGCCCGATACGGGCAGAGCACCGTCCCCCAGCGACCCCGCACTGCTCCCGCGCGAGCCGTCCCCACCGCGCGAGCCATCCCCTAGTGGCTCCGCACCACTCCACCGCGACCCCGCCTCACCGCTCGACCCATCCCCTGATAGCTCCGCACCGCACCTGCGCGAGCCAGTCCCCCAGATCATTCCCGGCACAGGCAGCGACTCCACACCATCCGCGTGCGACCCAGCCTCCCAGGTCACCTGCGATCCAGCCCACGCCGCTGCGGCGGCCCGGTAGCCCGGGCAATGCGTAATACTCCCCACAATCCCCTGCGGCCACACCGGTGACCGATCCGGCGCGGACGGCACTGCAACTGGTTTCACAGCCAGCCGGGCCAGTGCCTCACGCGCGCAGGACCGCCCCGTCGCGTACTCCCGTTGTCGCGACTCGACCGCCCGCGCCACAGCAGCCCGCTCCTGCGGCCACAGCGTCTCGACCGCCACGTCCTGCCGAGTCTCAGCCACCGCCACAACTGCCGGCACGATATCCCTCATCACACCCCAAGTACACCCCCCCAGTGCCGACCCGTCAAGAAGCGCCATCCCCCTCCCCGACCCCCTATCGGACGAGCGATCTGACGATTTAGGTCAATTTCATGCCCATTTCGGCCCGTTTTTCGCTCGAAATTGACCTAAATCGTAGGCTGCCCCCGGGTTCCATCAACTATTGCTCAGTTATGGCACTTGGGGAGCCAGGCGATCATCTCAATGTGAGGAACGGCTCCCGAACAGGCACCTGGTGGGACCCCGCACGGGCCACCGTCGAAGCAGACAGGCCTTACCGCAACACCCGCTCATCCTCAGACAACAATGGGTCACCATTCTTATCAATCAGCGGAGTGACACCTCCACCCGATCCGCCATCGACGAAGAGGTACTGCACACCCGTCTCAGTGTCCGTGAGAATGCGCGCGGTCATCATCGTCAAGATCCCAGGCGCGGCTTCCGCCTTGTCAAAGATGAAACGACCCTCACTCATCATGTGCTCCCTGTGACTGATTGCTCGCACTATTGTAGCGTTTGTGCGCCAGTCACGGCTCGCCCCTCAGGCGGTGCACAACTAGAGGCGTCCCCCGGCCATCGGCCTCACCGACCCCCAATCCTTCGCGGACGGCGTGATGCCGCAGCCTACAACCAGATGGCCTTCACGATCAGGAAAACGATAAGTAGCCAGACCAAGATGATTGGCAGCGCGTAGTACCACCTCTTTGGCTTTCCGTCGCTCCAGAGGGATTGGGCTTGCACGCGGCATTGGGCGAACGTGTCCGCTGGGATCAGCTTCACCGTCAACGCGATCAGACCGGGCAACAAGATAACGTCATCGAGCAAACCAATGACTGGAATAAAATCTGGAATGAGATCAATCGGTGACAACGCGTAAGCAACAGTGATTCCCGCCAGGATTTTCGCCACAACGGGAGTCTCGGAGCGCCGCAGTGCGATGAAGACCGCAGGAATATCCACCTTGAGCTGCTGAGCACGCCGCTTCAGGTCCACCTATCCTCCCATCGTCGCCCGCTCAGCCTACCGACGCCGATCCTCAACGGCTGACCGCTTGCGGGGTCAACGGTTGGAGTCCATTCCCAAGTGTGGAGCATACGAGACAAAGTTCCAACCCTTCCCTATGCTCTGAAATGCCTTGTCAAGTGCCGTAAGCGGTATGAGGCTGGGGAGCTTGAGAGGTGGGCAGAGTATCAGCGTCCGGGCGGAGACTGTGGCGTCTAGGTGTGCCGGGGCGCGCATCAGAAGCGGCGAGTTCTCTATTGTCCGAAGCGGTGAGAGACTTTGGATCGGGTCGTATGCGACCGCCTGCTGGGCCGCTTGCGGATTGGGCATGGGGAGCGAACCCTTTGGTGTGGCCACGGGCTCGTCTGCTGGTATGCCGCCGGTCTCAGTGAGTCCGCGCGCCGAGACACTCTGTTGTCCCAGCTTGCCAGCCTGCAGGTTCGCCGGGACGTCGTGGGCCGTCACTTCGATGATGGCATTCTTCTCCGGTGGAACCTGAAGAGTTGCCGAATCCAGTTTTGTCAGTGGGTTGTGTGAGAATAATCGCTGAAAGAAAGGTGATGTCTCATGACCCCGCCAGATAGAGCCACGGCCCGCGATCTTGACACTGTGCCCGTTGGTTATGCCGAATGGATCACCGAGGTCAAGGTCAGAGTTCGGACGACGCAGTTCCAAGCCGCTCGGGCAGCTAACGCCGAAATCATGCGTCTCTATTGGTCCATCGGGCACGACATCCTGACGCGGCAGCGCGAAGCTGGGTGGGGCACGAAGATCGTCCAGCAAGTCTCTCGTGACTTGACCAGGGAGTTCCCCGATCAGCGGGGATGGTCACGATCAAACCTGCTGTACATGCGCCGGATTGCGGAAGTCTGGCCGACTGAAGACAAATTTGTCCCGCAAGCTGTGGGACAAATGCCTTGGGGGCACGTTCGTGTCCTTCTTGACCGCCTGAGCACTCGTGAAGAGCGTGACTGGTATGCCGCGAAAGCGGTCGCGGATGGCTGGAGCCGAAACGTTCTTGAGCACTTCATCAAGGTTGACCTTCGCCATCAACTCGGCAGCGCTCCGACGAACTTCGCCTCAGCTCTAGAGTCACCTGATTCGGAGTTGGCGCAACAGCTTGTCAAAGACCCGTACGTCTTCGAGCACTTGGCGTACGTCGATCATATCGCTGAGCGGGATGTCGAGCAGGCGCTGATGGGTCGTCTGCAAGACACTCTGATGGAGTTGGGCCGAGGCATGGCCTTCGTCGGACGGCAGTATCCGCTGACCGTGACCGACGAGAAGGGCGACGTGGACGAGTTCGTCCTGGATTTGCTGTTCTTCCATATTCCGCAGGCCCGGTACGTGGTGGTTGAGCTGAAGGTCGACAGGTTCCGTCCGGCCCATGCTGGGCAGTTGGGCACGTACGTCGCCATAGTCGACCACCAATTGCGTGATCCGGAACGGCACGCTCCCACCATTGGACTGCTGCTGTGTGCCGGGAAGAACGAGGCCACCGTGCGATTCGCCTTGGGCAGTATGAGCGCTCCTATCGGTGTGGCTGACTATGAGGGTCTACCTGCTGACGCTCGCGCCGCTCTGCCGAGCGTCGAGGAACTCAAAGCCGCGATGGCCGATGAGCAGCCGCGTATACAGGAGCCCACAAATGCCTGAAATGGCTGACTCATCGGATGCGGATTAGGGCTGATGATTCCGATACTGGCAATGTCATCTGCGCGGAGCCAACCAAGCAGTGCCGGAGATCATCAGACAGAGTCGGACGTCATTTGGGTCATCCCCTCGAACGGACAACAGGAGCATCCGGGCCAGACTCGGCTGGAAGCTTAAGTGGGCTCGACCCACTCTCGGGGTCGGGCTTGCCTGGTTGATCGTAGCCGGGTCTCTATCCTACGCGGGGCTCTTAACTACGCACGGAATCTCCGACACTGATTTCTTCATACTGTCGGTGGTTCCGGTCGTCCTTATAGCTTGCTACTACTGGATCATCTACGATCTGCTCAGGCAAGGCCCTTGGTTGCCTAGCTTTGTGTGAAGGACGCCCGGCGGTCTATTCACCCAATCGCAGCACCTGTACTATTCCTTGGCCGTCACGCTCTGCGTGTGGCTCTTCCTCAACACCTCGTACCAAATCGGTACGAACCCCGCGGACCATCCCGGTGGCTCAGCAACCGCCATGCTGAGCCGTATCTCTGCCGTGCTCGCCATTGTTATCGTCGCAGCACTCTACCTTCCTCAACAACGTCGCGAGCGCTACCTGGGCACCACCGCCACCCTGGCCAGGGCCGCACTAGCTTGCCTTGCGGATCTCGAACGGATCCAGCCAGCGCATCTGACAGCCAATGAACAACGCCGACCGATGGATCCCGCTTCCATGACCGTCTGGTTGCGCCTGGACAGGCAATTGGCTTTGCCTCTGGACGGTCGACAGGGGTGTACCCTCGCCGGTCCACGCCTGCGGATCACGGTGCTGCTGCTGGTGAAGAGCCTATACGGCCCATCACCCTCCTTGGCAGCACAAGTTGAGGCTCTGGCTGAATCCCTCCCTGAAAAGCTCAGGACCCAATCCTTGATTCGGGTGCGTGACTACACCGAGAACCTGTCAACCCGCCAGGCTAGGCCTACTCTCGCCGAGTTCCTTGTCTGGTTGCCATCGGCGATCGACGGGCGTCTCATGAAGACTCTCCCCGTCATCGACTACCCAACCGTGGAAAGCCCATCCTCATCACTCATCACCCCAGAGGGAAGCCTGATAGGCAGTCCGTTTTCTAGTGACACGCATAGACTCTCCTCACCGCGATCACGAAATCAATCATGCGCCCGCCAGTCGATCCGACAACTACTGATCGACATCTATGCCGTCATCAGAAAACGCTGATCGGTCATTTGCGCTTGAAGATCATCCTCACCAAAGACTGGGTTATCAAGCACATATTCGAGGACGTCTACGACACAATCATGCAACCAGAAGTCCGCCTCCACGCCGACTACTGGCAACGCACCAAACAACTCCATCCGTCCATCAACCTCGACGCACCCCTACCCCCAAGACTTGCTGAGGACCGGATTGCGACAATGAACAATAAGTGGAGCATAGGGGACTCGAACCCCTGACTTCGACCTTGCAAAGGTCGCACTCTACCAGCTGAGTTAATGCCCCATACCCACAGTGGTCCAGCAGCCAACCTGGGACTAGCACTAACATCCCAAGCCAGGGTACCCACAGCGGGCATCCGTAAGTATACAGGGGGCACGCCAGAGGGTCGAAATGAGACAGCTCGGCGTCAATGAGTGAACCTGGGGTTGAGAGTCACGCTGCGAGAAGGCGCCGCGAACTCTGGTCATCACGGCGCGGGCACCTCGGCCAGAACGTCATCCCAGTTGTGTTGAATCTGTGCGTGATGCTTGGTGACGACGGAGGCCACCAGTCCGACCCCGGTCAGCAGCAACAATACGATCAAGAACTTGCGCATACGGTCAGTCTTCCACGGTCACGTCGACCGATCAAGGTGATCCTCTGGACACTGCCGCCCCTCCGACGCGCGGGCGGGCCTGGGGTGGGCGTCGCAGCCGGTCGATCCTTGGGCCGACGCGCGGATGTGTGCGGGCGGCCCTAGACACGGCGCCCTCTCCGACGCGCGGACGCATGGGAATGCCGCGCTCAGGCGCCTCAGCACGACACACATTGCGACGTGGGCAACACTACGACGACATTTTGCCCGGGCGAAACAACCACCCAACTTCAACTAACAACATGATAGGTGACAAGTTTCAAGCAGAGTGGGACAGACATCAGAAAGGTGCTGTCATGAGATCGCTGACACTTGAGCCACGTACCGGGATGGACACCCGGTCCCCGACGCGGGAGACGCCGCAGGGCCTGCCATCGCGGGCCTCGACGACCATTGACACTGAGTCGCTCAAGGCGACGGATCGGCAGCCGTCGCGGCGGACTGCCGCCCGGCTCAACCGCGAGTGGGATGACATGTGCGGCCATCCCGCGCTGTGGCTCAGCCCATCTCCGAGTCTGGAGATGGTCCTGCAGAGCGTGCGATTCAACCCCGACAAGGTTCTTCTCGGCCTCATCGCCGCTTGTCAGGAGGGGTATTCGGTAGCCGGGCGGGTGATCGTGCAAGCCCTGCTACCCAAGCTGATCCTGTTCTCGGCCGCACACCCTCACCCGGAGTTGGACCACTTGTTGGCAGCGCTGTGGCTGCGCATCGACCGCTATCCGGTGGCGCGGCGGCGCTCGTCGGTGGCCGCGAACCTGCTCATGGACACGCGTAAGGACGTGCTCACCGAAGGGCGCTCCCCCCGACCCGTCTTGCTGGGCTTCGACGAGACCCAGGCCGCCACGATCGTGGAACTCGGCGTGACCCGGGCACAGGCGGACGACGGGTTGGATGAGGAGGATCTCGACGGCCGGTCCATCCTCTCCATGGCGCGACGCCTGGGCTTGGCCAGTTCGGAATCGCTGTTGATCGTGGAAGAGGTGTACCTGGCGGGCCTTCCCAGCGAGCAGGTGGCCCGCCGCCACCACATCAGCCCTGCCGCCGTACGTCGTCGCTGCTCAGACACGGTTCAGCGGCTACGCTCCCACCGGGAAGCGCTGGCCGAAGCAGCGTGATGGACGCCCATCGGTAGGTATTGGAAATCGAAGATCGCCCGTCCCGGTGTCCAGGTGACAGTGCATGGCTCATCATCGGTTCCCTAGACCGCCCCTTCCACCACTGAGCGTCGCAGGAGATGGCGGAGTCGACCCGACATCGTGGGAACAGCCCGTTTGGGATCGCCCAGCGGACCATCGGTGTCAGCGTCGGGGTCGTCGCTGTCGTCAAGGTAGGGTGGCGCGGGAACGACAGCAGAACGCAGGGAAAACTCAGCGATGACATCGGCGACGACAGGAGAAGGCTCTGCGTCCACCTCAGCGATGACTCGGGAGGACTCCGCGACGACCTCAGCGATAACTGGAGAAGACTCCGCAACAGCTTCCGCGATGACTGGGGCCTGGCTTGGGGGAGCTTTCTCGGGGCTGGCGACGGCAGCCGGGGCGTCACTGACCACGGGCTTGGCGCTGGTGGCGATCATAGACTGCGTCGCATCCGGGACAGTACCAGGCTGAGCGATGGCGTCGAGTTGAGCGATGTCGGGCGTGACAACAGAATCGAGCTGAGGCACAGTCTCGGGCGTGGCAACCGGATCGGACATGACAAGGGCGCCGGGCTTGGCGCTGGCACTGTTCGACGAAGGCTTCACATCAGCGCCGGCGCCAGGCATGGAAACGGCATCGAGCGCGGGGGCGGGCTTGAGGACCGTGTCAGGTTTGACGACCGCGTCGGGTTCGGGGGCGGGGCCGGATTCAGAGACGGCATCGATTCTGGCGTTGGCACTTGTGTCCCCCCGGTCGATCAGACGCAACAAAGCCTCTTCGGTGCGATGCGCCTCCTCAATCATCGAGGGGACACTACGAACGGGCACGATCGGTCTCGGCGCTGGCGCCAGAGGTTCGTCTAGGACGCCGTCCTTCGCCGTCGAAAACCATGGTTGAGACCGTGGTGGACGATTCGAGAACGTACGCTTGGGAGGCTGGCCGGACGGTGTCGCCTCTCCTGGCGCGTCACCGCTTCCCGTGCCACTGCCAACACCGGGCACACCACTGCCCACACCTGCCGCCTCGGCTGGTAGGTCGCGCCAATCGTCAGGGGCCTGCCCCCGAAAGCGACGCTGATTGGTGGGCGCCTCTGCTTGAGCCCCTCCTGCCTCTGGGGTTGTGCTGCGCTGGCCAGTTGAGGCAATTGTCTCGCGACGGATACGACGCAGTCTTTCCAGCGCGTCCGAGCGGCCGGCGCTCGTGGTGACCGGCCGATCCGAGTCGTTCGACGTGACGGTCGTTGGCGTGTCAGCGGTGACGGCAGCGAGGAAGGCCGCCATGTCAGGATAGGAGCGGGTCTCGCGGCCTGACATGGTGATCGACTCACAGACGAACTGGCGATGCGCCACGTACAAGGTGACGGCGCCGAGTGAGCCGAGCCGCAGCTCGCCCGGACCCAGCCCAGCGAACAGATTGGGGTCATCACATGGGAGTATGACAAGGCCATTCACAGCCTTGAACCCATCGGCGACATGGTAGAACTCAACCAGTTGAGCGATCAGGTCCGCGGGTACCCCGTGCTGCCTGGCGACGCGCCTGAACTTGGTCAGGGCCTCGCTCGAACTGGGCCGCAAGGGGCGTACGGCTGACCCGATCAGCAACCGCGCGTGTTGCTGTTCACGACGCGAGGCTGCATGCAGATCATCCAGGGCCGCATCGGACAGGGCCGCGCCAACCATGCGGTCGTGCGCCTCTCGCCAGTACATCCCCCGGGCCGGATCCTCATCGGCGGTGAGCACTGCGTCGCGAGCCAGATCAATCGCGTCGCAATCCAGCCGGCTCCCCAACTCCAATATCCGCGGGACAATGTGGTACCCACCACGAATGTGCAGGATGACCTCCGCCACCAACTCATCGTCGTCACCAAGATCGAACTCAACCACCCCATTGGGCGACAACCAGGTTCCCCGAGTGCCCCAACTGCCGGTCGGCGACCAGGCCACACCCTGGAACACCTTGTCAATTGCCGCTTTAATGCGGGCAGGCGGTCCAACTGACCCTGAATCCGGGTCCCGGGGCCCTGCCCCTCCCCCGCCCGACAGGCCACCGGATGATGGTGGCGCGCCAAGAGTCGCGATGGCTCCCCCGCCGGGCCGCATCATCCCCGTATGGCGCAAGGCCACGTCCCAACTCATCGACCGATCATCCCCTCTCGGGTATCACCATAGTCTATGTCGCTTCGT
>JAITVA010000269.1 GCA_031286045.1 Propionibacteriaceae bacterium
GGTATTCATGTCGGACACACACTAGATGAGAAGAGGTACGAGATGGCTGCCGCCGACCGTGACAACAAAGGCAAGGGCTCGACTGACCGGGAGAAGGCGTTGGAAGCCGCTCTCGCTCAAATCGAGAAACAGCACGGCAAAGGGTCCGTGATGAAACTTGGGGAGCGAACCCACCAGAAGATGGAGGTGATCCCCACTGGGTCGATCGCGCTTGACGTGGCCCTGGGCATCGGGGGGTTTCCCCGTGGGCGTGTGGTCGAGATATACGGGCCAGAATCCAGCGGCAAGACGACATTGGCGCTCCATGCGATCGCCAGCGCGCAGTCGACCGGGGGGATCTGTGCCTTT
Organism: Propionibacteriaceae bacterium; assembly: GCA_031286045.1. Taxonomy (GTDB): domain Bacteria; phylum Actinomycetota; class Actinomycetes; order Propionibacteriales; family Propionibacteriaceae; genus WQYJ01. The sequence continues at coordinate 349 of JAITVA010000269.1, forward strand.
ATCGACGCCGAGCACGCGCTCGACCCCGATTACGCGCGCAAGCTTGGGGTCAGCACCGACGAGTTGCTGATCAGCCAGCCCGACAACGGTGAGCAAGCCCTGGAGATCGCCGACACACTGATTCGCTCAGGGGCGTTGACGCTGATCGTGATCGACTCGGTCGCCGCACTGACGCCGCGCGCCGAGATTGAGGGCGAGATGGGTGACTCCCACGTCGGCCTCCAGGCTCGCTTGATGAGCCAAGCTCTGCGAAAGATGGCCGGTGGCCTGTCCACGGCCAACACGACCGCCATCTTCATCAACCAGTTGCGCGAGAAGATCGGCGTCATGTTCGGTTCGCCGGAGACGACGACCGGTGGTCGAGCCTTGAAATTCTATTCGTCGGTGCGACTGGACGTGCGGCGGATCGAGGCGCTGAAAGACGGGTCTGACACCGTTGGCAATCGCACTCGCGTCAAGGTCGTCAAGAACAAGGTCGCCCCGCCCTTCAAACAGGCCGAGTTCGACATCTTGTATGGTGAGGGGATCTCGCGTGAGGGCAGTCTGATCGACTTGGGAGTGGATCAAGGGATCGTCCGCAAGGCTGGTTCCTGGTTCACGTATGAAGGTGAGCAATTGGGCCAGGGCAAAGAGAACGCGCGGACTTTCTTGCGCACTCATCCCGAGGTCGCCAGCGAGATCGAGACCAAGATCCTGACGATCTATGGCATCGGAGAGACCGTGCCCGAGGGTGTGGATCCGGTCACTGGTGAGGTGGAGTTCTAGCCTATGTCGACGCACCAAGCCGGTGATGACAGTCACGCGCAGACCTTGGCCCAGTTGCGAGGCTTGCTGGCCAGCGCTGAGGAGTCGGCGCGGTCCGGTTCGGCTGCGGGCGCGACCGGGTCGGACGATTTCGACAGGTCTGTCAGCCCGGACGACGCGCGGGGGATGGATCCATGCGGCGAGTCGCAGCGCGAGCCGTCTGCTGGCGCCAGGCCGAGCGGAGTCTCGGCCACCGTCGACGGGCGCGGTGGTTCAGACTCACTCCAGGCGGCGGGATCGATCAGCGATGAGGCCACGGCCTATGACATTGCTCTGCGGCGCTTGTCGGTGCGGGCGCGCAGCGAAGCGGAGTTACGTCGCGATCTGCGTCAGCGTCGTGTTGAGGCGTCCACGATTGACACTGTGCTCAGCCGACTGGAACATGCCGGTTTGGTTGATGATGTCGAGTTTGCTCGACAGTGGGTTGAGGAGCGCCAGCGCCGTCAGGGTTTGTCGACCGCGCGGTTGAGCCGTGAGCTCGCTGGCAAAGGAGTCACGCCCGACACGATCAGACAGGTGGTGGCGCAGGCCTGCCAGCCTCAGTCTGAGATCGCCCTGGAGTTCGCTCGCAAGCGGGTGCGGTCGATGTCGGGACTGGACCGGACCACAATGATGCGACGTCTGTCCGGCCAGTTGGCCCGGCGGGGTTTCCCGGAGTCGGTGGTGCGGACTGTCGTGATGACGGTGGCTGATGAGCGGGAGACGTCATGAGCAGTGGTGTGGGATTGGTAACATCGCTTGAGATGAATGACGCGCGAACCTACCAGGTCATCACGTATGGCTGCCAGATGAATGTCCATGACTCGGAGCGGATCGCCGGTCTGCTCGACGCTGCCGGCTATTGTCCGGTCCGCGAGGGCGAGGCGGCTGATGTGATCGTGTTCAACACTTGCGCGGTCAGAGAGAACGCTGACAACCGCCTCTATGGCAACCTCGGTCATCTGGCGCCGCTGAAGCAGGAGAATCCAACCATGCAAATCGCCGTCGGTGGCTGCATGGCTCAGAAGGACAAAGACATCGTGCTGAAGAAGGCTCCATGGGTCGATGTGGTCTTCGGAACCCACAACATCGGGCACCTGCCCACACTGCTCGAGCGTGCTCGGGTTGAGAAGCTGGCCCAGGTTGAGATCATGGATGCCTTGGTGACATTCCCCTCCAACCTGCCGACTCGAAGGGAGTCAGCGTATTCGGGCTGGGTCACCATCTCAGTGGGCTGCAATAACACATGCACCTTCTGTATCGTTCCCTCGGTGAGGGGCAAAGAGACTGACCGGCGCCCCGGTGAGATTCTGGATGAGATCAGAATGTTGGTTGACCAGGGCGTGCAAGAGGTCACCTTGTTGGGTCAGAATGTCAACACCTACGGTGTGGAGCATGGCGACCGTGACGCCTTTGCCAGATTGCTGCGGTCCTGTGGTGAGGTCGAGGGCCTTCGGCGGGTGCGGTTCGCCTCGCCGCATCCGGCCTACTTCACTGATTCGGTCATCGCCGCCATGGCTGAGACCGACAACGTCATGCCGAGTCTGCATATGCCGCTGCAGTCCGGATCGGATCGAGTCTTGCGTCAGATGCGTCGGGCCTATCGAAAGGACAAGTTCCTCACGATCATGGAGAAGGTGCGTGATCGGATGCCCCAGGCGGCGGTCACCACCGACATCATCGTCGGCTTTCCCGGTGAGACTGAAGCCGACTTTCAGGCCACGCTCGACGTCGTCCGTCAGGCGCGGTTCTCCGCGGCCTTCACTTTCCAGTATTCGATTCGCCCAGGCACTGTGGCTGGGGTGATGGCTGATCAGGTGCCTCATGAGGTTGTTCAGGCCAGGTACGAGCGATTGGTCGAGGTGATCGACGAGATCGCCTGGGAAGAGAACAAGAAACTGATCGGGTCTGAGGTCGAGGTCATGTTCGCCACTGGCGAGGGCCGCAAGGACGGCCAGACCCACCGTTTGTCGGGTCGGGCGGCCGACAACCGCTTGGTGCATGTGGCTGTGCCAGCCGATCCGATTCTGCGACCACGGCCGGGAGACATCGCCACTGCCCGCGTCACCTACGCCGCTCCCCACCACCTGATCGCAGACGCTGACTTTGGCGGCGTCATTCGAACTGCAGGAGGAGACGCTTGGGAGGCTCAGAACCTGCCAGCGGCGTCTGCTACCACGGTGTCGCTTGGATTGCCCACCCGCGGGCCAAGGAAGGTGGATTGATGGAGGCTCTGACAGATTTGCCGGAGATTGGATCGGTGACCGCCCAGCAGTTGGTCAGCGTGGGTATCACCACTGCGGAGCAGCTGCGCCATCTGGGGGCGAAGGAGGCGTTTGAGAGGATTCGAACCAACCTCGACCCCGGCGCGTGCATCCAACTGCTCTATGGTTTGGAGTCGGCTGTGGAGGGTGTCCCGGCGCGGGCCCTGTCACCCGACACAAAGGCGGAGCTTCGCCAATGGAAGGCACAACTAAACTCTCTCAAGGTCTGACATTAGCAATCTATTATTGTTTGACAATGTGGTGGGACGGCCGGGGCTCGAACCCGGGACAAAGGGATTATGAGTCCCCTGCTCTGACCAGCTGAGCTACCGTCCCTCGGTAGTGAACGATCCTATCGTCGGCGACCCTATCCCAGACGGAGCCGGGAGCGGGCGGCGCGACGCTTCATCGACCGGCGCTCATCCTCGCTCATGCCGCCCCAGACGCCATGGTCTTGACCTGCCTCCAACGCCCAGTGCAGACACTGCTCGCGGACCACGCAACGCGTGCACACTTTCTTCGCTTCTTCTATCTGGAGCAGCGCAGGGCCGGTGTTCCCGACCGGGAAAAAAAGTTCGGGATCCTCAGTCAAGCAAGCCGCTTGATGGCGCCAGTCCATTCTTCTCCTTCACAAGGGGTGTTAGTCACGATTGCCCGACGTCAGTCGGTCTTCAACATCGGTACAAGAATGTCACGCCACGAGCGAATATACAAGGGTTTTCGACAAAATACATCACAATGCAATCGTTTAAAATAGCGCCCCCAGAGGGATTCGAACCCTCGCTCCCGCCTCCGGAGGGCGGTGCTCTATCCCCTGAGCTATGGGGGCTATTCGCTGGAGTATCTTATCAGAGGATGGATTGGCAATGTGGCGCTGCGACGAGACTCATCTAAAGTGCCCGCGAAATGTGGTCGGTGCCTCATGTGGGATTTGCCCGCGAACTGAGACTTGGTGGGTATGGGAAGTTTGGTGTCTATGCAGTCCAGGGTTG
>JAITVA010000307.1 GCA_031286045.1 Propionibacteriaceae bacterium
CCAATTCCTCTGGGGCGATGTAGACCTTGGAGGGGAATTGGTTCGGTTGAGTGTAGAAGCCGCGAGCCTGTTCGTACTCGTTGATGTCGTGAGCGTAGAAGTACACCGGGATACCACGCAGATAGGCTTCGTAGACGATGGCGGAGTAGTCGGTGATGACGGCGTCGGCGACCGTCAGAAGTTGCATGGCGGCGAAATCGGACACGGCGATGGTCTGCTCGCTGAAGACGGCGGCAGGTCGCTCACCGCGCACCGGGTGGGGTTTGACCACCATGGTCCAATCGCTGCGCCCGACCTCGTCGACCAGATCGACGATGGGACCTACGTTCATAGCGGTGCGCCGGATGGTGGGCGCATACAACACGATGCGGCGTCCGACCAACTCTGGATGGGCGGCCAGGATCCGGGTGCGCATCTGAGCGCACTGCGCGTCGTCGCGCAAAGCGTCCACCCTTGGCAGCCAGGCGACGTGCAGGATCGCGGGGTCGCAGCGATAGGCGTCGGCGAACATCGGTATGGCGCCGGAGTAACTGACAACCCCGGCGGAGTAGCCGTGATGCATGCGCAGAATGTTCGACAAGGTGCGCGAGGGGATGTTGGACTGAGCCGACCACCCCTCGGACTTGTTGACGATCGACCAACCGAACTTCTTAAAGGCTCCCAGCGCGTGCCAAAGTTGGACCACGCGCAGCGTCGGCCGATGATCGAGGACGGAGGCCAACACACAATAGGCGTCGAGCACAACGACCTCGCTTGTCGCCATCTCATACATCTGGTGAAACATGTGGAAGAAGTACCTGATCCAACCAGCCAATCCGGGTCGCAACTCACGACAGAGCATGACCGTGCGAGGCGGATGCGGCAGCCGGGCCAACCGATCCGCCAACACCTGAAAGTCGAGGGTGGCGACATCGGAGTCCCAGGTGATGAAGACAACTTTGTGACGAACAGGCAATAATTTGATTCCCGCGTAGGTCCACCGTGCAATGCGGATGAAGCATCGTAGTCCGAGACGTTCGATCCAGACCTTCGAGCGATCCAACTTCGAATCCTCCGATGTCATGACACCACAAGCATCCTTATTCGCACGGTGATTGACGCCACCACCATAGTTCGCACTACGAGTAACTTAGCTTACTTCACGCTGACACGCCAGGAAACCAAGCAAACAATCACGGACGACTTTCAGATGAGGCCGTTTGATAAGGCATCACTCGGCGAAGATCGTCTCCATGAAACGGCTCGTGGCCTGGCCATCACAACGATTAAGGAACGTGGCACAGAACTGCGTCCATTTGTCCTCGTCGATCGTGGGATGGGCCAGGCATTGGCGAAGTTGAGGCAGATCGCGTGCCACCGGCCCGTAGAGGTAACGCTCCATGTCGTAATAGAAACCCCGCTGGTCGACGTACTGCTCCAGGTCGGGAACATAGAAAACAATCGGCCGATGCAACAAGGCATAGTCGAAGATGGCCGAGGAATAGTCCGTGACAAGCACATCCGCCGCCAGCAGCAGGTGGTTGAACTCGGGGAAACCACTCAGGTCGATGATCGACTCTCGGTAGGCTTCGGGAATCGGCCAGGTCCTTGTGACGAAGGGATGCATCCGAATGACGAACAGGTCGTCCGGCCCCAACCGCGCCCCGATTCGCTCCAGGTCGAGGAAAGCCTCCGGATAGGTCGCCGTGCGTTTGTTCTGACCGCGAAAAGTCGGCGCGAACAGGATCACCCGTTTGCCCTTCAGCTGGGGAACGCGGCGATGGAGGTCGGCGCTGGCCGCCTCACGGTCGACCGGGTCGAAGAAGAGGTCGGTGCGCGGCACACCGGTAGCGTGAACAACCGCCAGGGTCACGCCAAAGGCCTCGGCATAGTTGGGCCGCACTGAATCTGAACTGACAATCACATCGGTGTAATTCTTGTGGGAGATCGATGTCGGCGGCGGTCCACCGTCACGGCCGCCGCGACTGTAGCCGACTCGCTTGAAGGCGCCCAGAGCATGCCAGACCTGGACGAGGCGGGCGCCGGGTCTCAGATGAGCGGTGTACACCAAGGGCAAAAAGTCGTCGATGATGGTGTACTGAGTCTGAGCCATTGTCCACACCACCCTCAGATCGCGCCACACCCGTGCGAGAACGGAAGAGGGACGCTGCGTCAAGAAGATAGTTGTGACCGCATGAGCGTCGTGGTCGAGGGCCCGATCAATGTACAAGAGATTGTCAGACAACACATCGCCGCGGTTGGTCAGCAGGAGCACCGAGTCCGGCTTCATCGGACGCGTCCGCGCGCCGACCGCATACGCCACCGTGTACACCGCATTGTGGAGACGCTGGGCATAGGGGTGCAGCCAGCAGGCCAAGGCCTTCATGCCCACTCACCACCCCCGCACCGTCTCTTGAACCATCCGACCAGCCCGCAGTCACGCCTTCGCGTCGACGCCGCCTCAAGCCACCTGTTTCGCTGCCCACTCCTGCTCGCGGATCAGCAGACTCTGCTTGACTGGCAGACCGTAACGGTAGCCACCCAGCGTGTTGTCGGCCCGCACCACCCGGTGACACGGAACGAACAAGGCTGCCGCATTGAAGGCGCAGGCCGATCCGGCAGCACGGACGGCAGAGGCATTGCCCGCACGTTCCGCCAGCTCAGTATACGTCACCGTCTCGCCCGGTTTGACCGCGCGCAAGGCCTCCCAGGCCTTCAGGTGGAAGGGACCAGCGTACTGCTTGACGGGGATGTCACACGGCGCGAGCAGGTCGTCGCCGTAATAGTCCTCAACCGCCGCGAGGGCGCGGGCCAAGAACGGCGACACTGCGTTCATCTCAATCGTCACCGGGCGCAAGGTGGTGTGAATCAGCTCCACCAAGCTCCATAAGTCATCGGTCCATCCAGAAGCCAACACGGCGTCTGACGAAGCCACGACCGTGAACGGCCCATCGGCGGTTTGGACCGTGGCTGCACTAGAAACTGTCATCATGAGGAGTCCTTCCCTCGGCGTTCCAGCCAGGCGGGGCTGCTGGCCTACTGCCACATGGTCATCTGGAGACTATTCCTGTCTCGATATCGACCAGCCGTATCATTCCGTCCGATTCGGACACTCTCCCCTCGTGCCCGAATCACCCCACCGACGGATGAATACTATGCATTCTAGCACCTGTCTACGTGAAAGCACTGAGAAGCGAGTTATTTCAGCAATGCGAAATTGACAATATGCCATATCATACTGTTAGTGAATATGTGTCGTTTTATTCGCATCCATCAGCCTGCCCGACATCATGACTGGCAAGGAGTGTCGCACAAGCCGACTCCAGGCGGCGACCCGATCGCATCACAGAACCATGTGCTGATAGAGCCCGGCGTCACGGAACCCTAAGCGACGGTAGTACTGCCTTGTGCCAATGGAACTGATGACATTGACACCGCCGTACCCCTCCTCCTTGGCGATCTGGGCGGCCGTCTCGATCAACTTCCGCCCCAGCCCCAGGTGTTGGGCGCTTGACCCAGGCTGGTGCAGGGCCGTGGCGCGGCCATAGACGTGCACCTCGCGGATCATCGCCTCCCTAGGGCCGATGGGTAGGGACCCAGAATGCTCACTCACGTATTCGGGCCGCGGCAGGGACAATCGCAAAAAACCAGCAAGCTGACCACCGGGCGTGACCCACTGAAGGAAACGCTCATTGGTGGCATTGGTCTCGTAGGCGACGGCTTCCAAGCGGAGGTCGTCGAGGCCAGTGATCTGGGTGCTGATCTCCCGAAACCGCATCTCCTCAACCGGGTTCTCGGACTCAGACAGCCCCGCCTCGACCGCTTCCCGCAGGTTCGATTGAGTGTTGCCCACGACGATGTCTCCCGCACAGATATCACGAACCATACGAGATATCCGGGTGTAGGCCGGTGTGGCGACGACACAAGCGGTCAAGACCTCCATCAGCTCTGCGTCGCTGTAAGGTCGCCACGAACCGTCGTCGAATCGGGCGCAGAGTTTGGTGCCTCTCACTAAGGAACATGGGTACAGTTTCACCTCGTCAGGCCGGAAGTCCGACTGGCCGACCAGCCGGGCGTAATCAGCGATGTCGGCGCTTGGAGTCGAGCCCAGGAGGTTCACCATGGCGTGCGCCTGCACCTTGAAGCCACAAACGCGCAAAAGGTCGAAGGCTTGTCGAATCGAGTTGGTTGTCGTGGTTCGATTGTTGAGGCGGAGGGTGGCGGAGTTGAGCGACTGGATGCCGATTTGCACCTTGGTGCACCCGAGTCGGCGCAACCAGACCAGATGCTCAACATCGATCTTGTCGGGGCGGGTCTCCACACACAGTCCGACTACCCGACAGGCCGCATCCTCATTGCGTCGGTGCTCCGCTTCGACATCGGCGAGGTCGGCGCCCTGACGCGCGGCCACACTGCTCCAGGCTGGCGACCTCACATAGAGATCGATGATCGCGCGGTTGTACCCCACCGTCCCCTGATCGACCAGGGCTTGCGTCGGTTGCGCCCACGCGTCGATGACCGCCCGGTTCCGACTGAGCCCGGCCTCGTCATAGAACTGGCGACGTCGCCCGACGACGACTGCGGCGACACCCTGATCGTCATTGAGCGCCCGGAACAACTCTTTGACGAACCAAGCCTGATAATCCAACGGGTAATCGCTCCATGTCCCGCCTAGGACGATCAACTCGATTTTGTCCGTGGTATGCCCCATCGCCTTGACCGTGGCCAAGCGCGACCGCACCTGGAGATAGGGGTCGAAATAGTTCTGCTCTGCCCGCTGGCAGGCCGGCTCATCTCGCAGGTAGCTGCGCGGCATGGTGACATCGCTGGGACAGTAGAGGCAGTCATTGGTGCAACGCCAGGGCTTGGTGAGGACCGTGATCGTGGTCACACCGGAGGCGTTGCGACGCGGTTTCATCTGCAGAGTTCGGATGAGCCGACCTTCCAACTCCGCGTCGACCCCCCAGGCCTGCCAACGCTTGACATCGGTGTCCTTCACCTCGTGGTAAAAGGGCAGTAGCCACTTCTTCGCAAAGTTCTTTTGGCCGGGTGGCAGAGTCTTGTTATGACGGTGGATGATCGCGATCAGTTCCCGCGTCGAGAGCGCCTCACCGGCGCCGAGACCCCGAAGCGTGTTGATGATGTCGACGAGCAGCAGTTCCACAATGGGCCATAGTATACGGTTGGGTTCCTCGTAGAATGCCTGAATGGACGCTGACACCGCGATGAGACTGGCTGCATTGACCAGCGACTTTTACGCCCGGCGCGGCCCTACCTTCTCGGCCACGCGGGACCATCCATGGAGGGGCTGGAGCCTCTGTCTGCCCCACATCGACAATCTCATCGAGGCCAGGGGGACGACGCCGACCGATGCGCCGCCACCCGGACCACCGATCGAGCAACCTTGCCCCCAGGGCCCCGCCGGTGGGCCTGGCGCCTCCTCATGCTCTGTTCTGGACATAGCCTGCGGCAACCTTCGTTTTCTCGACTATCTGACAGCGAGCTTTCCCGCGACCTCGTGGAGCTACTGCGGGGTCGACAATGCCACCACCATGGTGGCCGCCGGGCGGGGCTTCCATGTCCTCGACATCATGGCAGCCTTGTTTCGCGGTGATCTAGAGGCCGAACTCCCCTCCACGGCAGTCGATTTGAGCGTATGCTTCGGCTTCCTCCACCACGTGCCTGGCTCAGACCTGAGAAAACAGCTTGTCACAGCCCAGGTCGCTGGAACACGACCTGGTGGTTTGGCCATCCTGACAGCCTGGCAGTTCGCGCTCGACACACGCAAACAGGCCAAGGCCGCGACCACGACCGAGCGCGCCAACAGACGCCTGAGCCTGACCGGCCTCGACGATGGCGACTACCTGTTGGGATGGGATGACAGCGACGACGCTCTGCGGTATTGCCATTCGTTCTCCGACGCGGAGATCGACGACCTCGTCGCCGCCGTGGCCGACCAAGCCCAGCCCATCGCCCGCTTCCGCGCCGACGGAAAGTCCAACGCGATGAACACCTACCTCGTCTTCCAGGTGAAATAGCCTGGATCTGTCGCCGTGACGGCCATCGAGTCGCCTGGCAGCGCCGAGTCCTCTGGCTGGTGCGGCCGGGACTTGACCAAGATGGGAGAATGGGGTCGTGAGCCACTACTTTGATCACGCCGCCACCACGCCGATCCGACCGGCAGCGGTGGAGGCCTGGCTACACGCGGCCGAGCAGACTGGCAACGCGGCCGCCATCCATGGGGCCGGTCGGGCCGCCCGCCGAATCGTGGAGGAGGCCCGCGAACGGATCGGCGAGGCACTGGGGACGCCTGCCTCCACCATCATCTTCACCTCAGGCGGGACCGAAGCAGACAACCTGGCGATCCTCGGGGTCGCGCGAGCCAGACGCCAGGCGGATCCGGCGCGCAACCTGCTCCTGATCAGTCCGATCGAGCACCACGGCGTGCGCGACGCGGCGTGTCACCTGCTCAGTGAGGGTTTCTCTATCCATGAGATGCCGCTGACCGACCGGGGAGTCGTCAACGCCGCCGCCACGGCCGACGCCATGCGCCTCCACGCCGACGAGTTGGCCCTGGCCAGTCTCATGGCAGTCAACAATGAGACCGGCGTGATCCAGCCGGCTCAGCGCTTGGCAGCCGTCGCCCATGACGAGCTCGGGCTGCCCTTCCACTGCGACATGGTCCAGGCGCACGGCCAGGGTCCGAGCCTGGCCGATGGGCAATGCACCGCCGCCTTGGCCTCTCACAAACTGGGTGGACCGATGGGCGTCGGGGCTCTGATCGTGCCACGTGGAACCCCCTTGCAGCCGACCACCTATGGCGGCGGCCAAGAGTCACGCCTGCGCTCCGGCACCGTGCCCGTCGCCTTGGTCGCAGGATTCGCCGCCGCTGTGGTCGAGGCCCGCCGAACCCAAGACGCGGAAACTGCCCGCCTTCAGGCCCTGTCCCGCCGCCTTGAGGACATCCTGATCCAGGCCGGTGGAACCATCATCGCGGACAAGGCGCCGCGCTCGACCCAGATCACCTTTGCGCTCTTCCCAGGCTGCCTGGGCCAAGACCTCGTCGTCCTGCTCGACGCCCACGACATCTTCGTGTCCACCGGAGCGGCCTGCACGGCCGGAGTGCCCCACCCCAGTCCCGTCCTGCTGGCGATGGGTTGCTCTGAGGCCGAGGCCATGACCGGGCTGCGTTTCTCCCTCGGCTGGACCTCGACCGAGGCCGACCTCGACGCCCTCTCTCACACTCTGGCCGACGCCATCGAGAAGGCCCACCGATGAGCACCCGATCCACCGGGCCCAAGGGTTGGCCATCGTCGCCGCTGACGGCGCGAGCCCGCCCTTGGTCGCCATCACGATGGGACGTCCCATGGCCCGCCTGATCGCCGCCCTGTCCGGCGGGGTCGACTCAGCCGTCGCCGCAGCCCGCATGGTCGAGGCCGGCCATGATGTCACAGCCATTCATCTTGCCCTGTCACGTACTCCTTTGACCTATCGTGCAGGGTCGCGCGGTTGTTGTTCGCTGGAGGACGCCAACGACGCCCGTCGCGTGGCCGACACCCTCGCCATCCCCTTCTACGTGTGGGATTTCTCGACGCAGTTCCATGAGGATGTGGTCCAGAACTTCCTCAGCGAGTACGCACGCGGGCACACTCCCAACCCATGCCTGCGCTGCAACGAGAAGATCAAGTTCGCCGCCTTGTGCGACCGCGCTCTGGCGCTCGGTTTCGAGGGGGTCGTCACAGGCCACTACGCCCGCCTGATCGAGCAGAGCGACGGGACCATCGACCTCCATCGCAGTGTCGACCAGGCGAAAGACCAGAGCTACGTGCTCGGCGTGTTGACTCAGAAGCAACTGCGCCACTCTCACTTCCCACTCGGGGACACCATCAAGGAGGAGGTCCGTCGCGAAGCCCATCGGCGTGGCCTGCGGGTGGCCGACAAGCCGGACTCCTATGACATCTGTTTCATCCCTGAGGGTGACACCGCCGACTACCTCCATGACAAGCTCGGATACCGACCAGGCCAGATCAAGGACGAGTCCGGAGAGGTTCTCGGCGAACACCAAGGCATCTTCACCTACACCATCGGTCAGCGCAAGGGTCTGCGCCTGGGACACCCCGCCGCCGACGGTCGCCCACGGTACGTCCTGCGCCTCGATCCTCAAGACGACACCGTCATCGTCGGACCCCACGCCAAGCTCCGCGTCGACCATCTGAGCGGGGTCGATCCGCTGTGGTGCGGGCAGGCTCCAAGCGGTCCGTTCACCGCCACCGTCCAGCTGCGCGCTCATGCCCAGGAGGTTCCCGCCACCGTGACCCCGACCGCCGATGGCGTCACCATCCGCCTCGATCAACCTGCCTACGGCATCGCCCCTGGTCAGACTGCTGTCATCTACGATGGGACGAGAGTGGTCGGATCAGCCACCATCGACACTGCCACGCCGTGAGTGACTGATCGGCCCACGACGATCACCACTGGGGGCCGAACCGGCCCTGAGTCAGCCCAGCGGGGTCCTCAGGGCGCCAGTCGGATTCCTCAGGCCATCAGGCGGCCTTCGGAGTCCAGCGACGAAGGGGAACCTGGGGAGGAGCACAAGACCACGATTCCTTCGATCAGGGCCCAGAGGGCGCCCGCGCCGAAGAAGATATTGGCCACGAGCTGGAGCACGCCCAGACCGACGAAACCACGGTAGAACCGACCGACACCGAAGGCCCCGAGGAAAATGCCGAGCAAGCCAGCGGCCAACTTCGACTTGGTTCCGACCATGCGCGGACCAAACGGAGTCTGAATCATCTGACCGGGCGCCAGCATCATGGCGCCCGCGTACACCACTGGCGCCGGGGTCGGATAGATCGGTTGTGGCGGAGCCTGGGACGAGCTGGCGTAGTTCTGATAGTTGGAGTACCCCGTCTCAGGCTGCCCATAAGAAGAGCCGCCGTAGGAAGCGCCCTGGTCGTAGGGCGCGGACTGCCCATAGGACGGCATCGATGAGCCGACCGGAGCGGTTTGCGCGTACGAGGTCTGTGGGTAAGAGGTGTAGCCGTTCGAGCGGTCAGGCGAGACCGAAGCGCTGGATGGGTCCTGCCCGTAAGCCGGAACCGAACCCATGCTTTGTCCATAAGGCGGCAGGGGCGTGGACGGTGGCGTCACCGGCGTGGGGTTCGACAGGCCCAGATACTCATTGGCCGGGGCGGTCGGCGTCCAGGGATCAGGAGTCAGGTCCAAACTGGACTGGCCCACAGTCGCCGGTGGGATCGAAGCGTTCGGCACATCACCGGCCGACAAGCCGGAGATGACAGGGGCGACCTCCGTCACGTCAGCGCCGACACCCAGGGTCGGCGACGCGAGCAGAGGGTCGGCCGCCGCGACCGGGTCTGCGACTGAGGCGGGCGACACAGAAACGGGGTCGACAGCCAACTCAACTGCGTCCTTGATAGGCGGTGTCGTCACATCCCAGTACGACGCGGAGGCGTCCACCGAATCGACTGACGCTGGCTGGGCCGGATCGGTCGTCGACTCAGGACGGTCGGTCGAATTGGCGGGAGTGGTGTCGGACATGGTTCCTCCAAGTGAGTGATAGGACTCCATGGTACCCGTCGTTCACGACGGGCTACCGCCCATCTTGGCCGGTCGCGGGAGCTATCCGCACCAGCCCTGACGCGCCCCTCACCAGATGACCTGTCACCCCACCGGTTCGCGCCGCTTGCCGGTCAGTTCGTCCAGGTCGAAGGCCAGCATCGTCACCCAAGCAGGCACCGGATCTGGCACCTGGCCGCCTCGGCCCGGCGCATACTTCTCTGCCACCGCCACCAAACCCCGACGCGCCTCGGCCGGATCAGTCACCAACCTGGCCTGCCCCCAACCGATCACTGACTCGAACCACACACCGACATCGCAGACCTTGTCAGACCCCAACCCGGTGGTGGCGTGGCGGACCTCGGCCTCGAAACAGACGCGCCGCTCAGGATGGGCTGTGATGGCCGAGACCTTCCGTCCAGCCCCGGCGCCGTGGACGTAGATCGTGACGGCGTCGGCACCGCGCACCTCGTGGGCGAAGCTCAGCGGCACGACGTACACTCCCTCATCATCGACCATGCCCAGATGACCGACCTCGGCCTGGGAAAGGATGGCCGACCACTGGTCCATGCCCGTGACTTCTCGCTCGCTTCGACGCATGTGCATGGCGCTCACACTAACACGTCGTGCCGGCCATGAACCTGGCCACGACGTTCATGGCCGGAACCTCTCAACCCGCCGCCGCCTCATACCCGCGGTTTCTTCGTCAACTGTGCCGTCGACTCCCTCACCACCAGACTGGTCGCCAACTCGATCTTTCGGCGTGGCGGTTCGATGCCGCGATAGGCCATGTCACACAGAATTCGAGTGGCTTCGCGGGCCATGTCAGTCAAGGGCTGATTGATGGTGGTCAGTTGTGGCGAGACCCATTGACACAGCGGAACATCGTCAAATCCGATGACCGACAGATCATCGGGTATGGTCAGGCCGAGCTCCTTGACCGCCTGGTACACACCGTAGGCCTGTTGGTCAGAACCAGCGAAGATGGCCGTCGGGGGACGTCTCGACGCCAGCAGACGACGTGCCCCCCGATACCCGCCGTCGACTTGGAAGTTGCCGGTCTGGACCAAGTCGTCGTCCACCACCAGCCGCGCTCGACTCAAGGCTTCCTTGTATCCAGCCAGGCGCTCTTGCGAGCACTCCAAGCTGGGGTCTCCGGTGATGATGCCGATGCGACGATGCCCCAAACCAAGCAAGTGCTCGGTGGCTTCGAGACCGCCAGCGCGATTGGTCGCGCCAACGACGGGCACATCCTGGTCGGTCCCACCAATCGGATCAACGAAGACATAGGGGATGCCCAGCTTTCCCAACTCCTGGTCGACTCCCTCTTGAAGCCGCGAGACGACCAGCACCAGACCATCACTGTGACGCTGCGCCAACGACGTCAGCCAATGCCGATTGCCCATATTGCGGCCATGGGTCGGTGTCACCACTACGCCGACCCCGGCCCGAGCGGCCTCTTCCTCGGCCCCGACCAGAATCTGCGTCGCCCACAAGGTGTCGATGCCCCGCACCACGACATCGATCAACCCGGCTCGATGCTTGGCGCCCGTCCCACGACGGCGATAGCCCTGTTGCTCAAGCAGGGCCAAGATGGCGTCCCGGCGCTCTTGCGACACCCCGGTACGACCGTTCAACACCTTCGACACCGTTGCTAACGAGACATTCGCCATTGCTGCAATGTCAGCCAATGTCATTCTTGGATTCTCCATCGTCTCCCCTCCCGTGATCGCTGCCCCAACGAAACTTTCCAAAAGAATACCGTAGTCATCCCCTGACTGCCGTTTCCATTCCCCACGTAGCCATAAGGTGAGAAGGTCAGTCTCGGAAGTGGACTGATCCATCGACGACGCCCGCATCGATGACAAAACGCCACTTCCGTCATGGATGAGCGAGGCGAAAGGAAGGGCCGAGGATGACCCACTCCCAGCAAGTCACCACATTGTTGGAGTCGATGAGCGTCGAAGAGAAGATCGCTCAGTTGTACAGCGTGTGGTTGGGGTACACCGATGGCGGCGTGGTCGCACCAGAGATGGACACCCAAGCGGACGCCGCGCCTGAGTTCCCCGACTTCGCCGCCCATGGCCTCGGCCAGTTGACCCGGGTGTTCGGCACGAAACCCGTCCTGGCGGCCAAAGGCTTGGCCACCCTCCTCGGCTACCAGAAATGGCTGCGCGACAACACTCGGTTGAAGATCGCCGCCCTGGCCCATGAAGAGTGCCTGACCGGACTGGCCGCCTGGACGGCCACCACCTTCCCGACCCCGCTGGCCTGGGCCGCGACCTTCGATCCGGCCGCGACATACGCCATGGGTCAAGCGATCGGCCAGACCATGGCCCGCCTCGGCGTGCATCAGGGACTGGCGCCGGTGTTGGATGTCGTGCGTGACGCCCGCTGGGGCCGGGTCGAAGAGACCATGGGCGAGGACCCCTACGTCATCGCCACCTTGGGCACAGGCTACATTCAAGGACTCCAGTCCGAAGGCATCATCGCCACGCCCAAGCACTTCGTGGGGTACTCGAACTCACGCGCGGGCCGCAACCTCGCCCCCGTCCACGCTGGTCAGCGCGAGATTGAAGACGTCTTCCTGCCCCCGTTCGAGATGGCACTGCTCGACGGCAAGGCCGGGTCGATCATGCCAGCCTACGTCGACATCGACTCCGTGCCCGTGCATGGCGACCACCGACTGTTGACCGAAGTGCTGCGCGATCGCTGGGGTTTCACCGGCACGGTCGTGTCTGACTACTTCGGCGTCGCCTTCCTGATGAAGGAGCATGGCGTCGCCGTCGACGTTGGGGAAGCCGCCGCCATGGCCCTGACCGCTGGCCTGGATGTGGAATTGCCTTCTGGTGACGCCTTCCGGTCGCCCCAGTTCGCCCAGCTGTGTGCCACTGATCCCGAGGTGGCGGCAGCATTGGATCTGGCCGTCGGCCGGGTGCTCGACCAGAAGGAGACACTCGGCCTGCTCGACATCGACGCCGAGATCGCCCGCCTGGAAGCCCTGCTGGCCAAGGCTCCTGACAGCCTCGACCCGCCCGAGCACCGCGCGGTCGCCGCGCGGCTGGCCGACGAGTCGGTCATCTTGCTGGCCAACGACGGTTCGTTGCCGCTAGCAGATCGGGCCGGATTGCGCATCGGCGTGATCGGACCGAACGCCGATCGAGCCGCCGCCCTGTTCGGCTGTTACAGCTTCGTCAACCATGTTCTGATGCACAACCCCGGCGTCGAGTCGAAGATCGCCACACCAACCATTCTGGAGGCCCTGCGGGCGGAGTATCCCTTGGCAGACGTGCGGCACGCCAGCGGCTGCGATGTGCGGGAACTGGATCGCAGCGGCTTCGATGAGGCACTGGCCTTGGCTCGCGACTGCGACATCGTCATCGCAGTGATGGGTGATCAGGCTGCATTGTTCGGGAAAGGCACCTCTGGCGAGGGCTGCGACGTCGACTCCCTGGACTTGCCGGGCCTGCAGCCCGAACTGCTCGATGCCCTCCTCGGTGTCGGCACCCCCTTGGTTCTCGTCCCAGTCACTGGTCGGCCCTACGCTATCGGCCGCTTCAGCGACCAAGCGGTCGCGACCGTCCAGGCTTTCTTCCCCGGCGAGGAGGGCGCGTCGGCCGTCGCTGGCGTCATCTCTGGGCGAATCAACCCGTCCGGGCATTTGCCCGTGTCAGTGCCGCGTTCTTTGGGAGTCCTGCCCTATTCCTACCTCCACCCCAAGCTGGGCGATCCCGGCGGAGTCTCGTCCATCGACACCACCCCGCAGTTCAGCTTCGGCCACGGTCTGAGCTACACCGACTTCGAGTACTCTCAGTTCACCACCCCCACACAAGCGCCGACCGACGGTTGGATCACCCTAGGCGTGAAGGTCACCAACACCGGCTCGCGGCCAGGCGCCACTGTGCTCCAGGTCTACGGTCACGACCAGGCCGCCTCGGTTGTCCGCCCCATGCGTCAACTGCTGGCCTACCTGCGTGTCACCCTCGATGCTGGAGCTTCCCAGCAAATCAGCTTGGACATCCCCGCCGCCCGCTTCGGCTTCCACGACCGTTCGATGACCCGCGTGGTCGAGCCTGGGGCAGTTCAAGTCTGGCTGGGCCACGACTGCGACCATCCGGCCACCGACATCCACGAAGTGCAGTTGACCGGTGGAATCACAGTGGTCACCAAGGCCAGCCCTCGGTTGGCCAACCTGAACCTGTGAGGTCAGGTCGGCCAGTTCCGACGAGTGTCACATCACCGAACCGCCGGTGTCGACGCTCTTCGGCGGAACCACTGGCTTGACGGGGGCGGGACCGGTCGAGGCCGAGGGCTCTGGTGCGACCGGTGTCTTGCTCGGTGTCGGAACCGATGGCGTTTGACTCGGATTCGAGGTTGGCGTCTCGGATGGTTGTGGAGAGGCGGTGTCGCTCGGCGAGGGACTGGGGCTGGGGATCTCACAGCTTTGGTCCCATGTCACAGCCGCAGAGAAGCCCTGCGGCGCGGTTGTCACCGAGTAAGCGTTGGTCACTGTCTCGTCGAACGTGGACGACCCACCGACGACCGAGGCCCGCAAGGCCACCGTGTCACCCTCGGACGCGTTCATCGTCCCGACGTACAAAGCCTCTCCAAGCACGGCCCCACCTGATCCATCGGGCGCGGTGTCGGTCGATGTCAAGGCCACGTCGCTCCAGGTCTCACCGCCGTCGGTCGACATGGCCAAGGTGGCTTCTTCGACTGCGGGGACCTCGGTGGACGACATGGTGCGACCGACATGCATGACGACGGTCTGTTCAGTGGAGCCCCGATTGTTCGCGTCGAGACCCAGCAATTCGAACCAAACCTGGTATAAAGGCTCGACCCGACTGCCCAGCGACGAGGTCTCGGACGCCCACTGCCACCTGGTCGTGACCGTGGACGACGCCGCCCAATCCGGGCTGGACGACGTCGTCGTCTGATCCACCTGATACCTGTGCTCCTCCGCAGGCAGGCCAGTGGTCATAAAGTACCTACCCGTCGGATCAGCCTCATTCGTCATGAGCTGCTCCCCGGTCGTCACATCGGTCAGACTCAACTTCACCGCCGCGTAGTCCGGCGCGGCTGCCCAATTTCTGACCGACTCCTCTTGCATGCCGCCACCGACGAAGTACGCGGTCGGCACGAACAACTGGTCGCCGCTGCGGGTCACACCAGGGTTGAGCAGACTCGCGTTCGAATGCACCTGGGATCCGAAGCTCACCTCACGCGGATCACCTTGGGCTGAACTCACAGCGACAGCCGTCATCGTGGTGAAGGCCTGGCCGGTGTCAGAGGACAACAAGGAACTCTGAACCCTCCAAGCGTCCATGGCCAGGGCTTGGGCGTCGTTGCTGAGATAGGCCTCGTACTGACTGGGCGCCTGAACCGCGAAACCAACCGAAGCCGTGCCCGCTCGCGCGTGCCCTGAACTGTTGGCGTCCGCCAGCAGGAAGGAGTCGATCGAGGCGGTGGCCTGGCCGGTGACCCGATGGCTGACTGCGTGGGTCGTGGTCGTCGTCGAGTCGCCCACCAGGGCGTAAACCTCGGGAGACGTTTGGGTGGCGGTCTGGTTCACAGCCAGACCGTAGGCGTACTCAGGCGTGGATCGGGCTAGCACCTCTATGACCGGATCGGTGCCCTGCGCCCGTAGCTGGTCAGCGCTTGCGGACGACATCACCACCACGGGCAGATCGACCGGCGATCCAGCCACGGCCACAGCTTCGTCGAGAGCCTCTTTGACCACCTCAGGCATGGGGGTGTCCAGAATCAAAGCGGCATATCCCTGATCTTTGGCCTGAGCGATCCACTGACCCAGTTCCTGCGCCACAGACTCAATCGCGTCGGCGTGAGGATCGGTCCAGGTCATCAGCACAGCTTCTCCGGTCGCACCCGACTCCGAAATCGTCGAGCCAGTCGCCTCAACCACTGTCACCGCGTCTCGGCCCGGCTTCCAGGCTGCACCAATACTGTCGGCGGCAAGCAGTTGCGTTCCGCAGCCGTCGACACTGAGCTCAAGGGCCGGCTGCGACGATGTCGATCGCAGGTCCACCATCCAGGACATGGGGTCGTCGCCCGCGTCGGCCACCCCGATGTACATGGCTTCGGAGTAGGTCGTGCCGAAGTCGGCCACCGGAGCGAACCGCGGGTGGACCTGCTCGCCGCTGGGAAGCGTCATGTCGAAGCCGACATTCGCCACGACCGAGCCGACACTGGCGCGCTCAGTGGTGACGGTGACCGGGGTCGCCTGCGTCCCGTCGAGGGTGATGGTGGTCTCCGCCGTCAGGTCGATCGGACCAGCGGTCAGCGTCGTCGACTCGACCTCACCGGTCGCTGTGACAGTGTCGCCTGACACAAGAACCATGTAGGTCCCAGGAGCCAGCGAGTAGGTTCCGTGTCCGTCATGGAAGGGTCCGGTCACTTGTTCGCCGGTGTCGCGATCGACGATGGCGACCGTGGCGCCGTGAACGCTGGTGGAGTCATCGATCGCAGAGCCGTCATGGTTGGTCGCGTCGATGGTGAGCGCGACCGACGTGGGCACGTTGGCCCAGCCGATGGCCGTTTCTATGACATCACCGTCCGCGGTCGTGGCGTAGACGTAGCCGCCGACGTAGCCGAGCTCATAGGCCGATGGGTCGACCTGGACCTCGACTGCCGCTTCGCCGCCTGCTGGGACTGTCAACGAACTCGTGGACAGCGAGATGTGGGCGTCGTCGAGCGCTGTCGCCTGGATGTCGTCCCCAGCCAACCCCAGCGACATCGCCTGGGCGTGCGTCGAGGAAGCCTGAAGGTCGAGCGCCGGGTCGCCCAGGCTCTGGGTCCAGGTCAGTTCCGCATGAAGAGCGACAGTCTCGTCCTCGTCGCCGTCGTTGACGTAGGTCAGCGTTTGGGTCACGTCAGTCTCGGCGATAGGCTGCTCGTCCAGATTCAACTGGGTCGGATTGGTGGTGAGGTCTTGGGCGAGCGCGGCTGGAATGTCCAACAGACCGGCCCCATGATCGAAGACCGTCGAGTCGTCGGTCAGCGGCTTGGTCGACGCCAGCAGGCGGGCCCTCAGGTCAGCCTCGGTCAAGGAAGGGTCGAACTGTCGCAGCAGGGCCGCCGCCCCCGCCACCAGCGGGGCCGCCATCGAAGTGCCTTGCGCCAGATCCTCTGGGGCGACGTAGGTGTCGGTGCCCGCTTTCGCGCCGACCATGCCTGCCAGCATGTGCTGCTCCTCGTCGGGCGCCGGCATCATGACCGGCTGGCCGTCGGCGTCCACCACCAGACCACCGGCGCCAGGCGCCACGATCTGAGGATTGACGGCGCCATCACCGCGACGGGGGCCACGCGATGAGAACCAGGCCATCGCCCCGTCCTCATCGGTGGCGCCGACAGACAGGGCCGAGTCCGCCGTCGCCGGAGTTCTCACCGACTGATCGACGCCGGAGTTGCCCGCTGCCACCACGACCAGGCAGCCGTAGTGGTCGACCACCTGATTCACGGCCTGACTCATGACCGAGGAGCCGTCGTCGTAGAGGTCTCCGGCCACACTCATATTGATGATGTCGGCGCCTTGCTCGGCCGCCCATTCCAACCCGGCGATGATCGCCGCGGCGCTGCCCAAGCCGTCGTCGCCCATGACGCGCGCGTTGATGAGTTCGGCGCCAGGCGCCACTCCCGCGTACAAGCCCCCAGACGCGGCGCCGGTGCCCGCGATCTCTGATGCGACAAAGGTGCCATGCCCCTGCCCGTCCATGGCTGATCCAGAGTTGGTGAAGTCCTGTTCTGCGACCACCTGACCCACCAGGTCTGGGTGGTTCGAGTCGATGCCAGAGTCCACCACGGCCACCCGAACACCCTCGCCAGTCAGACCCATGTCACGTGCCCGATCAGCGCCGATCAACTCCATCCACGCCGGAGACGCCTGAGTTTGAGAACCCGCCGCGACCGCAACCGGCTTCTCCACCTTCACTTGCTGATCGAGCCAGACCTTGGTGACGCCTGACTCTTGACTGATCGACCCCGTGGTCGCACTGGAGGCCGGCCGCACGGCATCCAGGAGACCCCACGTTCGGGCCGGTCCATCATCTGTGCTCGCGTCGGCCAGGCCAGCCTGGCCAAACACCGATGCCAAGGGCATCTGCACATCCACACCGAGGTCTGCCGCGTGGACGACTTCATCCTGGCTCAGGGCCGGTGACGGATTCGTCGTCACGATCACGGGCAAAGGCTCCTCGTTGACCAAGCCGTAGCTCGCCAGCAGCGTCACGTTGAACAGCAGCCGATCAAGTCGACCGCCGACCGCCGCCGCGACGTCTGACGGTATGACATAGATGTCGCCATCTGTGGCCTGCGTCGAGAAAGTTGGGGTCGTGCCGTCTGGCCGTGCCGCTGGATCGATCGCCGTGACGCTGCCGTCTTCCGCCAGGGAGACCACGTCACCGGTCAGGAGCCGCACATGGTCGCCATCGCTGGCCCTGCCTCTGGTCCAGGTCTGAGACGACCCGATCAGACCCATGTCGGCCGTGATGCCGACACCGGGTTGGTGGACAGTGCTGTGCGTCAGGTCAGCGGCTTGCGTCAACGCGGTCGGCTCGGCTGTCGCAGTCGGACCGATCACCGCGCCGACGGCCAGACCGGACGCCACGATGACAGTTGAGACAATCTTGCTCCGAGATGTGCGATAAACGCTCATATTCCCCGTACTCCCCTCATTGAGACCAAGACAGCCCTCCCACAGACTGTTCTCGATCCATCCCCTGGCCGCCAGACGGTTCACTTCGTATCGACCAGTCATGTCACTGACCGGCGATGCTTGTGCCTCCAGGAAGCCCTCAGCGATCTTATCTGGAGGATAATAACATACTAGTACGACACCGCCATGCTTCACCTATGACTTCACTAGTCGGACCCGATTTTCCTCATCTGCCCAATGACCGGAGCCACCCCGCCCGAAAAACGTCGGAGCCGTATGGGACGATAGACGACGTGGTGAACACACCACTGACTGAAGGAGGAATCATGGCTGAGGTGAAGGATCGCCTACGCGCCGACTTGACGGCGGCGATGAAGGCGAAGGACACATTCACAACAGGGGTGCTGCGCATGGGTGTCGCGGCGATCGCCAATGAAGAGGTGTCGGGCAAGGTCGCCCGCGAATTGACCCAAGCGCAGGAGGAGGCCGTCATCACCCGTGAGGTCCACAAGCGCCACGAGTCAGCCGAGGCCTACGCGGCAGGGAACCGACCTGAACTGGCCCAGAAGGAAGAGGCGGAGGCCGCAGTCCTGAGCCAGTACATTCCCGCGCCTTTGACGCAGGCTGAGGTCGATCGGATCGTGGCCGAGGAACTCGCCGCCGTCGACGGCGCCACGATGAAGCAGATGGGCCAGATCATCAAGGCCGTCAACGCCCGGGTCCAAGGGCGCGCCGACGGCTCCATGATCGCCGCCAAGGTGCGCGCCGGACTGACGGGGTGACATGGACGGCCCTGCGTCACAGGGCCGAAAACCGACTGGGTATAGTGGACGGAACCGCTGAGGTTGGAGGATCAATGCCAAAACTACGCTCCCGTGCGACGACAGACGGACGAAACATGGCTGGGGCCCGTGCCCTGTGGCGTGCGACCGGACTGACCGACCAGGATTTTGGCAAGCCCATCATCGCGGTGGCGAACTCGTTCACCCAGTTCGTGCCCGGCCACGTCCACCTCAAAGACGTCGGCATGATCGTCTGTGATTCGATCGCGGCCGCCGGCGGGGTCGGGCGTGAGTTCGACACCATCGCGATCGACGACGGCATCGCCATGGGGCATTCAGGCATGTTGTACTCGCTGCCGAGCCGTGAGCTCATCGCTGACTCGGTGGAATACATGGTCAACGCCCATCAAGCCGATGCGCTGGTGTGCGTGTCCAACTGCGACAAGATCACTCCGGGCATGCTGCTGGCCGCCTTGCGACTCAACATTCCGACCGTGTTCGTCTCCGGCGGGCCGATGGAATCCGGGCGTACGGTGGTCAGACCCAACGAGGGCGCGACCTCCCTCGACTTGATCGACGCCATGATCGACGCCGTTGACAAGTCTTACACCGACGACGAGATCACCCGCATCGAACAGGCCGCATGCCCGACCTGCGGGTCGTGCTCAGGCATGTTCACCGCCAACTCGATGAACTGCCTGACCGAGGCGCTGGGACTGTCCCTGCCCGGCAACGGCTCCACCCTGGCGACCGCCGCCGCCCGGCGAGGATTGTTCGAACAGGCTGGTCGGCTGATCGTCGATCTTTGTCGGCGGTGGTACGACCAGGATGACGCTTCTGTGCTCCCCCTCAGCATCGCCACCAAACCGGCCTTCAGCAACGCCATGACAATGGACATCGCCATGGGCGGATCGACCAACACCATCCTCCATCTGCTGGCCGCAGCCCAGGAGGCCCGCGTCGACTTCACCCAAGCCGACATCGACCAGTTGTCGCGGCACACCCCATGTCTGGCCAAGGTGGCGCCGAACTCCCACCGTTATTACATGGAAGACGTCCATCGCGCCGGTGGCATCCCGGCCATCCTGGGAGAGTTGGACCGAGCGGGGCTGCTCGACCGGTCGGTCCATGCGGTGCACTCCCCCGATCTGGCGACCTGGCTAGCCACCTGGGACATCCGCTCCGGAACCTCGAGTCCGGCGGCCGTCGATCTCTTCCACGCCGCCCCTGGACGGGTGCGCACCACCGAAGCCTTCTCGTCGACCGAGCGCTGGCCCTCGCTCGACACGGACGCCGCGACCGGCTGTGTCCGCGACATCGCCCACGCCTATACCGCTGACGGTGGATTGGCCATCTTGACCGGCAATCTCGCACCCGACGGCTGCGTCGTCAAGACCGCCGGGGTGCCTGCTCAGCAGTGGACTTTCACTGGTCCAGCCAAGGTCGCAGAATCCCAAGAAGAGGCTGTCGAGTCGATCCTGGGAGGGCGCATCCAGCCTGGTGATGTCGTCGTCGTCCGTTATGAGGGCCCAAAAGGCGGACCGGGCATGCAGGAGATGCTCTATCCCACCAGCTATCTCAAGGGGGTGGGGTTGGGGCCACAGTGCGCCCTCATCACCGACGGACGTTTCTCCGGCGGCTCATCCGGCCTGTCCATCGGCCACGTCTCCCCCGAGGCGGCCGACCATGGCGCCATCGGCCTGATCCGTGACGGCGACCTGATCTCGATCTCCATTCCCGACCGGTCCATCGAGGTCCTCGTCGCCGATGAAGAGTTGGCCCGACGACGTGCCGAACAGGACACCGTGGGCTGGGCTCCGGCCGCCCGCATCCGCCCCATTTCCAACGCGCTCAAGATCTACGCGTCCTTGGCCCAGTCCGCCGACAAGGGAGCCGCCCGACGCCAACTGTGAGCCGGCTGCGAAGGCCCGGTGGTCAGCGACTCTCCTCGATAGTCATCTCCACCAGCGCCTGATAGGGTCGCAATCGAGCCACCTCATGAAACCCACTGTCAAGAAAAGTTGACAGCGTTCCGACGAACAACTCAGCGCTGGAGGTCTTTGGCCGGGCGCTCAGGTCGATCGGACGTGCGAGGAGACGGCGCGCCCCATGATCACGAGCAAAAGCGATCCCATCCCTCAGCAGCACTCTCGCCACGCCCTGGCGACGATGACCGACCTTGACCACGAAACAACTCATCATCCATATGCCAGCGAGATCGGCCCCGAGGGCAGCACCCCATTGTTTGAAAGCGCGTGACCGAGTCATACCAGGCAGCACCACCAGTGGATTGACCCGCAGCCAACCAACCGGAACCCCACCGACGTACGCCACCAGACCCGGCGGAGTCGCCTGCTCCATCTGAGCGTGTAAAGCCTGTTTGGCTTCGGGTTTTCCATAGCTGGACGAGGACACGAACCACTGGCACCAACAATGCGCCGCGTCCCCACGTGTGCCAAACAACTCCACCACATCGTTCCAACGATCCGCTGTCGCCGGGACGACCTCAATCTGTGACTCGACCATGGTCTGATACTAGCGGGAAGTGACAGGTCGTCAGGGTTCTGCGGGCATCCGAAACCACGGGCTCAGGAGACGGCGTCTCAGTCGGATGCGCAGCATCATCACCGCTGATCAGAACTTCTCCATCCGCCTGGGCGTGGACTACTGCTTCCAGAAGGGCGACAAGAGTATGGTTGCGCCAGCGGATGAGAACACTGCTCCATGCTCCTCGGCGCGCCAGAGCAGTCGGTCTCCGAACAACAGCCACCCAGCGCCCGTCACCACTGCGATCCAGTGCCCGGACGTGGTAGTGACGATGACTCACCAGCCTTCGACCCCTCCACCGCTGGATCGCTGCGTCCCGGTCCGCAACTCGTCCAAAGACTCACCCATCTCTCACCACCACTGCAGGGCCGAACCGGTCCGTAACTGAGCAAAGTATGAGGTCTTTGAGGCCCCGACTCATACTTTGCCTTAGTAATGTCACCAATTCGTACCCCAAAGGCGACACAACTATGACCCACAATGACAATCGACCCTCAAACAGCAAGAGATTGCTCAGTTATGCCGATCACTCACACGCGGATGACCCTCAATCGCCTGAACTGTGGTGTGTGTTGGCACGCTGCGAGGATTGTGGGCCCCTATGAGACGGCAGTCTTCGGGACGTGGGCACAACGCACGCTTGCTTGGTTGAGCTGCTGGTCGACCGTCCCGGTCCCACCGTGGGTCCGGAAGACCGGCCATTTTCGGATGAGCGACTGGCGGGGCCGTCCCACCCCGACCGTGAGAGTCGAAGATCGGCCATCTTCAGACGAGCGACTGGCGGGGCCGTCTCACCGCGACCGGGGGAGTCGAAGATGGGTCATCTTCGGATGAGGCTGTGCGCCAAGGCATAGCGGCGACCTTCGAGGTGTCAGCAACACTGGAGGGGAGTGTCGTCGGTGGGTGCGCCTATCGACTCGGTGGGATCCCCACCGCTCGAAAATGACCGCGTGATCGGGTCAGAGGAGGGCCAAGAGTTCGAGATGGTCCCCCGGGCGTACCTCGTCCACGAGCTCGGGGACTACAGCCAGGGCGTCGGCTCGGGCCAGGGATGTGACCAGATGTGACTGGGCGCCGCGGGCACTGACAGGTTCGATCAGGCACTGGCCAGTGGCGTCGTAGTTCAACCGGACGGGATAGAACTGACGACGACCGCGCACACTGCGCCACCCGTGGGCGACTGTGGCCCAGACACGCGGCGGAGGAGTCGTGCCGAGGAGGGATTCGATGAGGGGACGGACGAAGACGGCGACCGAGACGGCCGCTGAGACAGGGTTACCGGGCAGGCTGAGCACCGGCACGCCATCCACCAATCCTGCGCCTTGGGGCTTGCCAGGCTGCATCTTGACTGCTACAAACTCGACCCCGCGACTCTGGAGCATGGCGCGAGCCACATCCTTGTCGCCCATCGACGCGCCGCCGGTGATCAGGATCAAATCAGCCTCCTTAGCTTCGGCGAGCGCCCGCTCGATGTCGGTTGGGTCGTCGGCGCATCGGGTGTACGACGAGACGCTCGCCCCCAATCCGGTGAGAGCAGCGACGAGGTAGGGGCCGTTCGAGTCGACGATCTTGGCCGGTTGGAGATCGGACGAAGGTCGTGACGGTGGGTTGGCCAGTTCGTCGCCGGTGGTGATGATGGCGACCTTGGGTTGGCGTATGACTGCCCACAAGCTGCGTCCCGCTGCGACGCCCGCCCCGATGTGCCGCGCGGCCAGCCGGGTTCCCGCAGTGAGAACCGTGTCACCGAGGCCAACGTCCTCCCCTCTCTGACGGATGTTCGCGCCGCGCGACGCCGCCCCGCTGAGGCGCATGGTCGTGTCGGTGTAGTCCGCCTGTTCGAAGGGGATGACGGTGTCGGCGCCTGGAGGAACGACCGCGCCTGTCATGATTCGGGCGGCCGTGCCAGGAGCGAGGGAGGCGGGCCAGTCCCCCGCGAATATCCGCGCCACCACGGGAATCTCCTGGGCCGCGAGGCCAGGAGATCCGCCAACCACACGCTCGCCGCCACCACCGACACAACAGGGGCTGGCGTCGTTGGGGGCGTCACCTCTGCTCTCAGCGAGCCTGCCGGGCTCGCTCCC
Source organism: Propionibacteriaceae bacterium (assembly GCA_031286045.1). GTDB lineage: Bacteria > Actinomycetota > Actinomycetes > Propionibacteriales > Propionibacteriaceae > WQYJ01. Next base: position 23,637 of record JAITVA010000307.1, read on the forward strand.
GCGGCCATGGTCAGGAGCCAGGCCCACCCCACTCAGCTCACCGCTGTCAATCCCAAGGTCCGCGTCCTCACACCCCTGACTTCCCACAAGATCGGCGTGTCTGACAGCGAAACCATCCATAGCGGATTGGGGGAATCGGGGAATGTCCCACGACGCGGCGACATCCTCGGCCAGGACTCGACCCACCGCATCCACAGACCCGACATAGTCAATGCCAGGCCGGTAGTGACGCCCTAGCTCAAGCACAAGGCGGAGGTGCTCATCCACGCTCCGTTCGATATGCCGAGGCATCAACCTCTGTGAATAAGGGTCATTGATGACAGAATCACTCATTATAAATACCTTCCCTGTTGTATACTAGCCGCGCTGAGTCCGCGATGGGGCACATTCACAATCGAAGTGGAGGGAGACAACGATGAGGCAGCGACACCGCCCGCTGAGACTCTTCCCCTGTGTCATCCTCGTCGTCACACTGACCTTGGGCGGGTGCGCCACAGCGACCACTGCGCCACCCGGGTCGCCCAACCACGCACCTGCGCCGAACACACCCAGCCACTCCACAGCCCCGGACACCCCTAGCCGCCCACAGCCGAACACGACTGGCCTCCCCTCCCCAGACCCCGCGTCTCCGGCTTCGCTCCAAGGCGAGTTGACGGTCTTCGCGGCGGCGTCTCTGACCGAGGCCTTCACCGACATCGGTCACTCATTCGAGGCCGAGCACCCCGAGGTGACCGTCTCCTTCCAATTCGATGGATCGAGCACCCTGGCCCACCAGATCCTAGAGGGAGCGCCAGCCGATGTCTTCGCCGCCGCCGATCAGGCAACTATGCGGGCCGTGACCAGCCAGAACGCCGTCGACGAGGCGACTGTCTTCGCGCTCAACGATCTGGTTGTGGCTGTGCCAGCCGACAACCCGGCCCGGATCGACTCCCTGGACGATCTGTCGGGTCCCAGCGTGACGACCCTGACCTGCACCCCCGAGACGCCATGTGGCGCTATCGCCAACCGAGTATTGTCCATCGCCGACCTCACCTTGACACCCTCCAGCTTGGAGCCCAACGTCGCGGCGGTGGCCTCCAAGCTGCGCATGGGAGAGGCGGACGCGGGCTTCGTCTATGCCACCGACGTGCGGGTCTCCGGAGGAGAGTTGACCCAGATCGATTGGCCAGATGACCAGGCGATACGCCATGCGGCGGCGACCGAGTGCCCCGTCGGGGTCGTGCGAGGCAGCCAGCACCTGGACCTGGCGCGACACTTCATTGAGTTCGTTCAATCGCCTCGCGGGACCACCGCTTTGGCCCAAGCCGGATTCAGACAACCATGAGAAGAACGGGACTGCCCAAGTGGGCACTGGTGGTGGCGCTGGTGAGTCTGTCCTTGGTGGTCGGCCCGGTCGTCGCGCTGCTGATCGGCGCCGATTGGCGCACCATCCCCACCGCGCTGGCCTCCCCCGTCGCCCGACAGGCCCTTGTGCTCACTGTGACGACATCGAGCCTGGCGACGCTGGCCTGCGTCGTGACCGGGGTGCCCACGGCCCTGGTTCTATCGCGCTGCCCGCCCCGACTCGCGGGCCTGGCACGGGCGATCGGATTGATCCCCCTGGTGCTACCACCGATGGTGTCAGGCCTGGCCCTGCTGTCTTGGCTGGGGCGGCACGGTCTGGCCGGACAGGTCCTTGACACGTTGGGGCTACGGATTCCTTTCACCACCGTCGCCGTGGTGATCGCCCAGACTTTTGTGGCCTGGCCCTTCCTAGTGGTGGCGGTCGAGGCGTCGCTGCGAGTCGGGGGTCGCGAGGTGGAGCGGGTTGCGGCGTCCCTGGGTGCGACGCCTTCTCGCGTGTTCTGGACCATCACCTGGCCCCTGATCCGGCCCGGCCTGCGTGGCGGAGTGGTCCTGTGTTTCGCCCGAGCCGTGGGCGAGTTCGGCGCGACCGCCTTGTTCGCCGGCAACCTTCCCGGCCGTACCCAGACCATGCCACTGGCGATCTACGCGTCGTTCAACGGGACGGGCGCAGACCACAACTTGGCCGTCGGCTTAGCGGTGATCCTAGTCGGTCTGTCGGTCCTGCTTTTAGCCTTGTCAGGCAGTATCACAAGGAGTCGAGCATGAGCCCCGACACCAGGGTGGGAAGGCCGCCGACTCGGACCTGCGCCGCAGCGTCCTGGGATATCGAGGTCAGTCGTGGCGCCTTCACCCTGCGATCCCAAGCCAGGGTTGAGCAAGGCGAGCGGGTCGGTGTGATCGGCCCCAACGGGTCGGGCAAGTCCACCCTGCTGGCGCTGATCGCAGGCCACCTGGGCGCCGACACCGGTCAGGCACACATCGGTGACCGTCTGGTCGATGGCGGCCGTGGCCATCGACGGGCATGGGTCCCGCCGCATCGGCGCCAGGTGGGATGGTTGGGAGCGGAGGGCTTGGTGTTCGAGCATCTGAGCGTGAGAGCCAACGTCGAGTACCCACTGCGCTGCGCGCACTTGAGTCGCACCGAGGTGGCGGACCGTGGCCAGCAAACCCTCGACAGGTTCCATTTGGTGGATGTCGCTGAGCGTCGGGCGGGTCACCTGTCAACTGGCCAGCAGTGTCGTACGGCCTTGGCACGCGCCTTCGTGGCCGAGCCCAGGGTCTTGCTCCTGGATGAACCCTTCCGTGGCCTCGACGTCCAAGTGGCGGCCCAGATGCGCCACGTTGTCGACCAGATGGCCGCTGCCTGCCAGACGACCTTGATCCTGGTGTCCCACGACCTCATTGATCTGACCGTTCTGACGAGCCGTCTGATCGTCTTGGAAGCCGGACAGACGATGGACGACGGCGCGACACGTCAGGTGCTGGCCAGGCCCCGTAGCCCCTTTGTGGCCGATCTGGGCGCGGTGACCCTGCTGCCGGGTGTGGCCGACTCCGACGGGATCGCGACATCCCTGGGTCGGCTGCCGGCTGCGATCGACGCGACCTGGGGACGGTTCGCCCCAGGCACGATAGTGGAGGTGGTCATCGCGTCATCAGCCATCAAGATTGGAAACGGCGGGTTCGAATGGGTCATCCGGGTCGACGAGGTCTTCCCGTCGCCGACCGGCATGGTGGTGGCGACACGACCATCCGCGACGACCGCTGGCCTTGACCCCCGTGGCGGGGCTGATCTCAGTCCCGCCACTGAAGACCGCCTGCGCCCGACCCTCGATCCCTGCGCTGCGGCTGACCTGCGCCTCCACCTGCCCTGGACGACACCGTTCGACTCACCGCCTCGTCCCGGCGACAGACTGCGGGTGGGGATCGACCCGGCGGGGGTGTCGGTCCATCAAGCCTCGGCCAGAGCGCCTCTTCGACAGGTGGTGGCGAAGCGGCAACGCCGATTGCGACACACCGGGATGTCTCGGCGATCCGGTGACCACGGTCCATCGCACGATGTGAGGGCGGAAGATCGCCCGCCCCAACCTTCCACAGACGGCACAAGACTAGTCATCGACTCCCCAGGGGCGCCACGCACGCAGATGGGGTCTAGACTGGCTGATCATTCAGAACAACAGGCCGACAAGCACGGCTGATGAACACGAGTGGCGACATGTTGAAGAGGAGACGGTGATGCCCGCACATTCATCACCCCGGATCTATGACGGGACGACCGGTGGCTCCGGCCACAACGGCAGACGCACCCACATCATCCAACTCCTGCGTGACGCGAAAGAACCGCTCTCCGTTGCCGATGTCGCCACGACGGTCGGCATCCACCCCAACACCGCTCGATTCCACCTGGAGTCATTGGTCGACGCCGGTCTGGCCGCCAGGGAGACAGAGGTCTCGTCTCAACCCGGTCGACGACGCATCCTCTACACGGGCACCCTGCCCAACCAGACTCACGAACGAGCCCAAGGGTATCGATTGTTGGCCCAGATTCTGACTGGCTTCATCGCCGCCAAGCATCCTGACGAGGGTGAGGAGATGTACGAGGTCGGGATGCAGTGGGGCGGTTATCTGACCAGCCGTCCGGCCCCCTTCGAGGTGTTGGACGAAGCCGAGATCGACCAGCGGGTCATGGACAAACTCGACGCCTTGTGGTTCGCTCCCGAGTTCTGCGGCGATCCTGAGCCCCATCTCCTGCTCCACAACTGCCCATTCAGCGAACTGGCCCGCAGCGCTCCCGACGTGGTCTGCCGCCTCCACCTCGGAATGATCAACGGGTCGCTGGCCGAGCTGCGTTCAACCCAGCGAGTGGTGGAACTGTGTCCACTCGTGGCTCCCCACCTGTGTGAGGCCAGACTTGGCCCAGCCGAAGCGATTGAGCACACGACCGTGCCGCTGGTCCTGTCCCACATCGAGACGACGAGCGCCGACCCGGAGGACCAGGCGCCCACCGCCTGAGGACACGCCGAGCGCGGCAGGCCCGAGCCCCAGCTGGGGCAGTGAAGTCACGCTGCGACCAGCACCCGCTGAGTCGGCCAGCGACAACAGCGCGGTGGCCGGTCACATCGAGTGCGGGCGAGCACCCCTCAGACACGGACCCCACGGCGGGCGTAGGGGATGACGTAGACAGCAACGGTGATGATCAGGAAGACGACGTAGGCGCCCATGAACCACCACAGTCCGGTCGTGTAGTCGCCAAATCGGGTCTTGGACAGACCGAACAGTTGAGGGACGATGAAGCCGCCGTAAG
>JAITVA010000027.1 GCA_031286045.1 Propionibacteriaceae bacterium
CTCGATTGGAGGCCGGGGCGCGGCCAGGTGGTCGACGCGCAGGTGCTGACAGGGGCCGCCACCAACTCCCACAACAGTTCGGTCACGCCGAACGCCGTCGAGCCTGGCGACTTCAGCGACTACCAGCCGACCGCGGCGGGATTCTCGATCACCCTTCCGGCCCGCTCCCACGTCCGCTTGACCTTGGGAACCGATGACTGACCAGGTGCCGTCGTCTGACCGTCGAGCCTGGCGATCTTCGGCCCCACACCGTGCGATGGGTGTGACTGTCGACCTGACCAGTCGCCATGCCGATGAGTGATTCGCTGAAGCGAGAACGTCTCCCGCCGGGTCCTGGTGGCGTGGTCGGGAGAGGTTGTCGCGGGCATGCTGGTTATACTCGGTTGTCATGAGCATCACCATGCGGGACGTCGCCGCCCGGGCGGGCGTGTCTCTCAAGACCGTGTCCCGAGTGGTCAACGGTGAGGCTCATGTCAGGCCCGAGATCCAGGCCAAGGTCGACGAGGCGATCGCCTTCCTGAGATGGAGGCCCAATCCGGCGGCGAGAGCGTTACGGTCAGGAAAAACGGGGATCATCGCCGTGGCGGTGCCGAGTTTGACCCATCCCTTCAATGCCAGATTGACGGAGGCGGTCGTGTCGGACATCGCGTGGCGGGGTCTTCAGGCGGACGTCACCCCTTCCCCATCCGGTTCCCAGGTCAGTCATATCATCGCGTCGGTGGGGCGTTCGGCAGACGCGGTTGTGTTGATCGACCTGCCAGTGGACGCGTCGGTGGCGGACGGCGCCCCGGTCGTCTCGCTGATGAGCCGTTTGCCGGCCATCGACTCCGTCCTGCCGGATCTGGGCATGGCCGCCTCGATCGTGTCCAAGCACTCGGCTGTCTTGGATCGTCATCATCCTCTGGTGGTCGGCTGTGACCGTTTCGAAGGGTATGAGGATCTGCTGCGATCATGTTGGCACAAGGACGGCATCGACCAGATGGCTGAGCCGATTCAGATGGTGTCGACGCGCGCCGATGGCTATGTCATCACCGGCCAGATCCTGGATGGCGATCGCCCCGATGTCATCGTCGCGGGCAGCGATGACATCGCCTTGGGCTTGTTGGCCGGGCTGACGGAAGCGGGGCTGCGTGTGCCTCAGGATGTGGCCGTCATCGGCTTCGACAACCTTGAAGATGACATGTTTTCTTATCCCTCTCTGACGTCCTTGGACTCCGATCCTGGCTTGTTGTCTCGGATCGCGCTCGATCGTATTGGGGAGCGGATCGAGGGACTCGCTGGCGCGCCGCGTGTGGACGAGGTTCCAGTGACTTTGATCCGACGGGAATCGACGCTGGGGATCGGGACGCTATGACAGACCTGACTCGTCCGGCCCTGGCCGATTGTGCCGCCCCACCGCAGGGCCGAACTGGCTCGTCAACGGCTCGTCCGACCCTTGAAGACGTGGCGGCTGTGGCCGGTGTGTCGGCCAAGACCGTCTCGAATGTGCTGCGAGACAAGCCCGGCGCCTCGCCGAGCACTCAGGCCCGGGTGCGCACCGCCGCAGCGAGCCTGGGCTACCGTGTCGGCGCGGCTGGCGCGGTTCTGGCGCAGGGGCGAACCCAGCGTGTCGCCATCGTCGTGCCCATGCTCTACCAGTCCTACTTCGCTCAGATGGTGGAGTTGATCCTGACCGAGTTGCGTCAAAACCACTATTTCAGCACCCTGCGAATCGCTCCTCAACCCGCCGATGTGGCGTCTGCCATCCTTGACACCGCTGATGTGGACGGGGTCATCGTCCTGCCCCACCTTGACGTCGACACGCTCATGGCGCAGTCGGAGTTCTCTCGCCCCACGGTGTTGATCGGTGGGCGGCCTTCGACCGCCTGCGACTGCGTGGTCATGGGTGACCGCAAAGGCATATCGGCGGTGGCTCGCCACCTCCTCTTGACAGGTCACAGCCGTGTGGCCTTCGTCTGGAACGAGCCCGCGATTCAGCCGGACGAGGACTATCGGCTCATGACCGCGATTGAGACGCTGAGGGAACACGGTATTGCTACTAGTCCAGAGCTGGTCGCCTATGGGTCAGAGTGGGACAGGCGAATGAGCGGATATGAAGCGACATTGACATTGCTTCGTGGTGGCGCGAGTTTCGATGCACTGATGTGCGTCAACGATGCTTTGGCGGTGGGGGCTTTGCGGGCCCTGCGCCTGTTCGGTTTGAGTGTCCCCGGTGATGTGGCTGTCACCGGTTTCGATGACACCTTGGAGGGAAAGTTCACCTCACCTGCTCTGACCTCGGTCAATCCTCGAAAAAGCGAGATGGTTCACCATGCCGTGCGGATGCTGCTGCAACGCGTCAAGGGCTACGACGGCCCACCTCGTCACGTCACCACCGACGCGGATCTGGTGGTGCGGGCCTCGGCCCCGTCGTGACTGGTTGGCGGGCAACTTGTGGACTGTCGCGAAACTTTCTGTAGCGTCTGACAAGGTATTTCGCTGAATTGAAAGACCTGACGTAGTCGAGTTTCAGGTCTTCAGCTTTACTCCAGGGTTGGTTCGCATTTATCTTGGGTATCCCCGGAGCGAGACAGAGGCGCAGACCAAAGGCGGAGCCGCTCCCAACTCATCAAGGCGAGGAGGAGAGATGTCGATCACCGCATCCTCGTTGGCATCTAGGAATCTGCCCAAAGGAGCCAAGGTGTTGCCAGATGGCAGGCTGAAGCTACCCAAGGGCTACTGGCAAGGCCCCGACGGCTCCGTCAGACATGCCCAGACGATGCCAACATGGAAGAGAATGCGCAAGGACTGGCGACTGTACACTTTCGTTGCTTTGCCGCTCTTGTACTTCCTGATCTTCTGCTACGTCCCCATGATCGGCAATGTCATCGCTTTTAGGAAGTACATTCCGGGCTCACCGTTTCCCTACAACATCGTCGGCAGCGCCTGGCGAGGCATGACCTACGTCGAGCAATTCGTCACCAACCCAGCTTTCTGGGGAGTGTTCACGAACACCCTCATCATCGCCGCCTTGTCACTGATCTTCACCTTCCCGCTGCCCATCATCTTGGCGCTCTTGCTCAATGAGTTGCGGTCACGGCGCTTCAAGCGTTTCGTCCAGACGGTGTCCTACCTTCCCCACTTCCTCTCGATCGTCCTTGTCGCCGGTTTGATTCTGCAGTTGACGGCGTCGAATGGACTGATCAACGCCGCTTTGATGAAGATCGGGATGATTGATTCACCGATTCTGTTCATGCAGGACGCTGGCTGGTTCAGACCAATTTACATCATCTCGCAGATCTGGCAGACGGTCGGATGGGGGACGATCCTCTACCTGGCGGCGCTGACCCAAGTCGACGATCAGCAGTATGAGGCGGCGGCCATCGACGGGGCGGGGCGCTGGCGGCAGACCTGGCATGTCACACTGCCGGGGATTCGTCCGACCATGATCGTCCTGCTGGTCCTCAACATCGGTTCCTTCCTTGGAGTCGGCTTCGAGAAGATCATCCTGATCTACAACCCGGCCACCTACGAGACCGGTGATGTCTTGTCGACCTACCTCTATCGCATCGGTTTGGGCACTGTGCCGCAGTACTCCTTGGCCACGGCCATCGGCTTGTTCCAGTCCGTCATCGGACTGATCTTGATCATTGTGTCCAACGTCGTCTCGCGACGCCTGACGGAAGCGAGTCTGTGGTGAGTGTCTCTGATATCCGCGAGTCCGGTCCAGCGAAGGTGGCGGACCTGACTCGATCCAAGCCAACTGTCATCAAGGACACCCCAGGGTATAAGGTGTTCCGGATCGTCAACCTCGTCGTCATGGTTGTCGTCTGTGCCGTCATCATCCTGCCTCTGTTGAACATCGTGGCGCTGGCCTTCTCATCCGAAGCCGCCGTCACCTCTGGCCAGGTCGGCTTCTGGCCAGTCGGTTTCTCCACCAGCACCTTCATGGTCGTCGTGTCGGACTCGATGTTTTGGCGTCAATACCTCAACACGGTCATCTACACGGTGCTCTACACCCTGATCGCCATGTTTCTGACGACGACCTTCGCCTATGCCATCTCGCGCAAAGATCTGGTGGGAAAGTCCTTCTTCACCTGGGTGGCCCTGTTCACGATGTTCTTCTCAGGCGGCATGATCCCAAGTTATGTCCTCATCCGTGAGCTGCACATGATGGACACCATCTGGGCCATGGTCTTGCCGGGGACGATCTCGGTGTTCAACCTCTTGGTTATGAAAACTAGCTTCGAGAACTTCCCCAAGGAGTTGGAGGAGGCGGCCTACGTCGACGGCATGACGACCTATGGGGTCTTCTTCCGTATCGTTTTGCCCCTGAGCAAGGCCATCATCGCCACGATGGTGCTGTTCTACGCGGTGAGCATGTGGAACTCATGGTGGGGCGCCTTCTTGTACCTGACCCAGAAGGACCTCTTCCCGGTGACAATGTACCTGCGTAATCTCATCGCAGGAATCAACAGCCAAGGCGGGGCGGCTGGTGGTGATGTCGCGGCCCAGGCTCAGATCAACGCCAACATCAAGTCAGTCGCCATGGTCTTGACCGTCCTGCCCATCATTTGTGTCTATCCCTTCGTTCAGAAGTACTTCGTCTCTGGGGTCATGCTCGGCGCCGTCAAAGCCTGAGTCGACCGATTCTCCTCAACAACCCCGAAAGGAACAACAATGAGAAAACCAAAAAAAAGGGCGCTCGGCGTGCTGGTCGGTTTGTCGGCGCTCGCGCTGACGCTGACCGGTTGCACACAGCCCGGCGTCGATGATGGCGGGTCCAACCCGGACAGCAGCGGTTCGGCCTCCGGTGGCGTCATCGATGAGGCCCACTCGGTCGGCGCCATGGCTGACTATGCTCTGGGCACGACCTTCAAAGCGACTGAGCCGATCGACATCTCGCTGCTCTACCGTGACATGCCGACCTACCCGGTCAAAGAGGACTGGATGGTCTTCAAGCAGCTGGAGGCGAACCAGAACATCACCTTCACGCGCACGGACATCCCCTTCGCTGACTTTGCCACCAAGCGCGGTCTGACCATCACCGGTGGCGACGCCCCCGAGTTGATGCCGGTCTTCTACACAGGTGAAGAGACCGCCTATGTCGGCTCTGGCGTTCTGCTGCCGATCTCGGATTACGTCTCCTACATGCCCAACTTCCAGAAGAACTTGAAGGAGTGGGGCCTGTCGGACTACCTCGACACCAAGCGCCAATCGGATGGCAAGTATTATCAACTGCCTGGACTCATGGAGATCGCCAAGATCCAGTACTCCATCATCGTGCGTGACGACGCCTGGAAAGCGGCCGGTCTGACCGAGGATCCCGCCACCATGGCCGACCTGACGACGGCCCTGGAAAAGCTCAAGGGCACTGGCCTGTGCACTGGTGGTTATGCCTTGTCGGCGGGCAACAATGCCAGGGACATCCTCCAGGCTTTCTCGCCGAACTTCAACACCGCTGTCGGTGAGTGGGCGACCCCGACCGGCGCCTACTGGGACGGCACCCAGAACAAGTACGTCTTCTCCGGCACCCAGGATGGGCACAAGGAGATCATCCAATACATGGCTGATCTGGTCGCCAACGGCCTGATGGATCCCGAGTCGATGACCCAGTCGACGACCAACAACGACGCCGCCAGCGCCAAGTTCACCTCAGGCCAGTCCTGCGCCGTCTCCGGCAATGACCAAGACGCCAACCGCCTGCAGGCGACCTTGAAGGCCAACGGGGTCGACACCACCGTCCACATGCTGCGCATTCCGTCGGGCACCTTCGGCGACTACATCGGTGGTGGCCAACGCTTCAGCTCCGGCATGATCTTCTCGGCCAAGCTGGCCCAGGACCCGCACTTCAAGGCGATCCTGCAGTTCGTCGACTGGCTCTACTTCTCCCCAGAAGGCGTCGAGTTCGCTCAATGGGGCGTCGAGTGCACTGGCGGTTCGACCGACTCCAGCACCTGCACCTACACCAAGGACTCGTCGGGCAAGCGCACGCTCGTGCCAGACGTCAAGAACAACCAAGGTTTGGGTGCTGCGGACGCTGTCAAGAACCTGACGACTGACTATGGCTTCTCCAATGGTGTGTTCTGGCCCGCCAACGGCACATTCGAGGACCTGATGCGCAGCTACTTCAGCCCGATCATGATCGACTTCTCGGACAAGATGGCTGACAAGAAGGAGACCGCCACCCCACCGGCGACCCCCATGGATGACGAGACCCTGCAATCCGTGGCGGCCTTGTACACCTCGCTGAAGGACTTGGTCATGACCAATGACACCAAGTTCATCCTGGGGCAGCAGCCGATGAGTGACTGGGACGCCTTCGCCAGCTCGCTTCAGGCGGCCAATGCCGATCAATACATCCAGTACTACAACGGCGCTGTCAAAAAGTAGTGACTGGTAGTCGATGAGGCGCCCGGTGATGAGGGCTGATCAATCACCGGGCCCGACAGTGGCGCTGGGGTCTGATGCCCCGGCGCCACTGGTCCGAAGACGGTCGTCCATCTTCAGCCCACACGGTCGGGGGAGACCGGCCCGCCAGGAGCTCGTCTGAAGATGGCCCATCTTCCCCTCCCACCATGGGACCGGCACGGTCCAGAAGTCGCTCATCCGAAGATGGCACATCTTCCCTCCTCACGGTGGGACCGGCACGGTCCGCCAGTCGCTCATCCGAAGATTGCCCATCTTCGACTCACGCGGTCGGCGTGGGGCAGGCCGCCAAAGGCTCGTCCAGATAGCCCTGGCAGTGGCATGGACGACCCTGACCACCCCGCCAGCCGGGTTTGCCCCGGGGCTTGGCTTCTTCCAAACCGGATTGCGCGTGACATGGACGACCACTACCACTTAACCAGCCAGGCGTGAAGCCGCGACATGACCTCTCCCGGGGCCAATCGCGCGCGACATGGGCGACCAGGACCGCCCGCCAGCCAGGCCCTGGGCCAACCCAACCCTCCCAGCACCGACAGATAACCCCTCCAGCCGTCCCCCGTGTGACAATGGAGGGCCGCACCTATGGCGGGCAGATGAGACGGGGGGCAGATGAGACGGAGGTGTCATGGCAGCCAGTGAGTTGTCGCAAGGCCAAGAGGTCGGTCGATCGGGGTTCGCTCGTGTCACCGCGATGATCTATTGGGTGATGGTGCTGACCTTCATGTTCGCGCTGACGACTGCGCCGGGCTGGGTTGTCAGCTTGTTTTTGGCGCCCGATCCTTCCAACCTACCCTGGTTCGTCGCCTGTCTTGTGCCGGTCGGTCCGGCCTTGGCCGCCTTGGTCTTCGCCTGGCGTCGCCGGGACATCGAAGGCCCCGATCTGGCCCCCGCAGTTCGCTTCTGGCGCGGGTACCGCCTCAACCTCGTCGACGTCCTGCGCTGGTGGGCGCCCTACCTCGCAGTGCTGGCGGTCGGGGGTTTCGTCGCCACCAACCTTCATCGCTTGGCCCTGCCGACTGGATCGGTCTGGTTCTTCATCGGTCTGGGTGCCATCTCGGCTCTGTGGGCTGGTCACATGATCATCCTGACAGCGGCCTTCAGCTTCCGTGCTCGTGACGCCGCCAGACTGGGGTTGTACTTCTTCTTCCATTGTTTTCGCGCCACCTTGTTGTACCTGTCCTTACTCATCATCGTCTTCGCCTGCACCTACTTCGTCGGCATGTGGCTGCCCGTCGCCCTCAGCGCGATCCTGGCGCTGTTCTATGTCCGGGCGGCCGGGCCGATGATGACCCAGGTCACAGCCCAGTTCGTCGCCCCCGACGAGGTGGATGACGCGCCCTTGGTCAACGACGATGAGCCAGGGGAGTCCGAGGAATAGCCGTCCTGGACGCCCTGTGCGTCTTCCTTCGTAGGTGCGAATCCGCCGGATGGCTTTGTTCATCTTGGCGCCGGGTCATGGTTGGCTGGGGGATTGGGGGATTCCTGTGAAGTGACGACCTTCAGCCAGGTGAGATTCCATTGGACGATTGACCGTCGGCTTGGCGTGAGTGGTCGACCTAGCTCATCCGAAGATGGTCCATCTTCAACCCCCACGGTCGGGGTGGGACGCCCCGTCGGCAGCTTGTCTGAAGATGGCCCCGTCTTTGATTCCCACTGCAGGGCCGAAGTGACCCTCCATACCCCAAGCAAGACCGCCGGCGGTCGGAGCCCCGACGATCCGCTACCCACCCCGCCAGTCGACTCCTGGGTGAAAAGTGACCAAAATCGTCGAGTTGTCGCTACCTACCTACGATTTAGGTCAATCTCACTCCAAAATCGAGCCAGAATGGATATGAAATTGACCTAAATCGTCAGACTGAGCGAAAACTCGACGATTTCGGTCAATTGTCGAGACCACCCAACCTTATCCAACCCCGAAGGCCAACACCGAGCCACCCACCCCCAAGCCGGGCCACCAACCGG
>JAITVA010000073.1 GCA_031286045.1 Propionibacteriaceae bacterium
CTGATGGATGCGAGGACGAGGACACGGCAGGGGCCGGGTCGCAGGCGCCGAGGATCGGCCGAGTCGGCAGGTGTTCCTCGCCGACGAACTGAGGGCTGGTTGGCTGCGTCGCGCTGTCCGCCTCGTTGTGCGCTTGACCCTCGGTGGCCGGGGCGGTCTGCGGTGGTACGACTCGGCCTGGGCTCGCGGGCCCGGTGACCGGTCGGGCCGTCTGCGGTGTTACGACTCGACCCGTTCGCGCAGGCACGTTGAGCAGCCAACCGGCGGCTGTGGCAGAATCCACATCGGCGCCCAGCAAGAGGCCGAAGGTCATGGTCTGGGTGGCTTGGTCGGTGTGGGGGTCGGGGAAGCGGGGGGCTCGCAGCATGGAGAAGCATGCCTGGGAGGTGATGCGGCCGCCGCGTTCGACCCGGGTGACGTCGAAGCCGGGGCTGCAGTCGTTGAGAAAGGCCACGCCGAAGCCGGGTTCCTCGATCAGGAACCACTTCTGGGTATGGGTCTCGAAGCGAGCCTCGTCCCAACTGGTGTTTTGATGAGTGGGGCGCGACTGGTAGCCGAACTGGGTCTCGGCGATGGCACTGTCGGCGAAAACATCGACCGGGAAGGCCAGTTTGAGGAACTTCTCGGTCTCGTGCCAGTCGACTGTGTTCTCGATCAGGAGGGTACGCGCGTCATCGGCCAGGCGGAGGCTTTGGGTCAGGGTGGATTGACCGAAGCTACGCGTCACGATCAAAGCGTCGTCCTTGATCCACACGGCGTCGGCGCTTGTCAGATCCTGGCACATGTCACGGTATGAGGCGTCGACGTCCCAGGCGTCCCATACCGTCGGGAAGTCCTGATGTAACTGTGGCAGGTTGCCGACCGCGCCCGCCGGCATCGTCTCGCGTGCGCTGGGGAGGTCGACCGCGCTGATGAGCAGGCCTTGGGCATCGAAGATGAAACGCGCCTTTTCGGACTCAATGATGAAATGATCAGCGTCTTGGCGCAGCCAGGTCGTCGGTCGCGGTTGGGGGATTCCGATGGCTCCTGCGGGCACACCACGGGTGGGGACTGGGGCGGCGTTGACTAGGACTGTCGGGTTGGTTGGGCTGGTTGGGGGTAGGGATGGTGGCGCGGGCCTTGCGGCTTTGTCCTCAGGCGGGCCTGCCTCGGCGGGACCCCCCCATCTATCCTCGGATGGTTCCGATCCTGCGGCGATGGGTGTCCCCCCGGCAGGGCGCGGCAGCGAGGCCGACGCCGTGGCGTGAGCATGGACGGTCACCTCGGTTTCCATCCCCAGAGCAGGAAGCGAGTCAGCGTTCAGGCGAGCGGTGGGCGAGCCGACGGTCGTTCCGATGTCCACCCCTAAAGTACCTAGTGAGTCCGCGATGATGCTCTCCAACTGGGTGGACACGCGGGCATGGCGGACAGCCGCTTCCTTGTGCACCCAGGCGATGGCCGAGCCGGGCAGAATGTCGTGGAATTGAAGAAGCAGGACCTCTCGCCAGGCGTCGTCGAGGGCGTCGTAGGGGTAGGTCGCCCCGGTCCGCAGCGTCGCCGTCGCGGCCCACAACTCGGCTTCGCGCAGTAAGCGCTCACAGTGGCGATTGCCCTGTTTCATGAGGTGTTGCGTGGTGTACGTCGCCCGGTGTCGTTCGAGGTACATCTCGCCACGCCAGACCGGCGGGTCGGGCAACTCTCTCTTGGCGCGAGCGAAGAAGTCGTCGGGCTTCTCCCATGTGACGGTGGGACTGCCCTCCAGATCACGCAATCGGGTGGCTCGGGCGATCATCTCGCGAGTGGCGCCGCCACCGCCGTCGCCCCAACCGGTCGGCGCCAATGAGCTGCTGGCTTGCGCTTTCTCCTTGAACTGACGGGCCGCCCGAGCGAGCTCGGCGCCGGACAGCTGGGAGTTGTAGGTGTCCATCGGCGGGAAGTGGGTGAAGATGCGACTGCCGTCGATCCCCTCCCACAAGAAGCTGCTATGAGGCAGGCGGTTGGTCTCGTTCCAGGACATCTTCTGAGTCAGAAACCACTCAAAACCAGCTCCGACAAGGATCTGTGGCAGCGAGGTCGAGTAGCCGAAACTGTCTGGCAGCCAGGCGCCATGGCATTCGATCCCGAACTCCTCCCGGAAGAAGCGCTGGCCGTAGGCGATTTGGCGAATGAGCGACTCGCCGCCGGGCAAGACCGCGTCCGCTTCGACCCACATTCCACCGACAGGCACGAAGCGTCCTTCGGCGACAGCCCTCTTGACAAGGGAGTACACCTCGGGTCGATGTTCCTTGATCCAGGCGTACTGCTGGGCGGTCGACATGGCGTAGATGAACTCGGGATGCTCGTCGAGCAGGGCCACCATGGAGCTGGTCGTGCGCGCCACCTTGCGCACCGTCTCGCGCAGCGGCCACAACCAGGCGGAATCGATGTGGGCGTGGCCGACGGCGGCGATGCGGTGACTGGTGGCTCCGGCCGGGCTGGCCAAGACCTCCGTCAACTCGACTCGCGCCCGTTCAGCGCTGCCAGCGATGTCCTGCAGGTCGACCTGGTTGAGCGCCTGATCGAGGGCTCGCAGGATGCGGGCTCGTCTGGTTGAGTCAGGCGGCAATTGTTCGGCCAACTGCAAGAGGACTTCGACGTCGTGGACGAGGTCGAACACCTCCTGCTCGAAGATGACCAGGTCGGCGCGGCTTAATCGATACAGCAAGTCCTCACCGGCGGTTTCCCATTCTCCCTTGTCAGTAGGCAAGAATGGGTGATAGTCGAGGATGACGGGGTTGGCCGCCGCCTCGACGTAGATGTCAATCGGCTCGCCGCCCGCGGCTTGGCGCTCGATCGGCAGCCATTGGGCTCTCGGATGGAGCGAGCGAATGGGCGTCCCGTCGCGGCGGTAGGCCAAACCCTCAGCTTGGAAACCAGTCATGTTGGGGTCGAAGCCCAGGTCGATGAGTGCCTCGACCCGGCGTCTGGCGAAGTCAGCGGGGATGTTGCCGGTGATATGAAACCAGGTGGTGTCCCAGGCCCGACCCCAGCGGTCGCCGACAGTGAACGGTTGGTACGTCGCCGCCAGTGCCTCCGCGACCGGGATTGGCTCGCCGCCGACTCGATGGGCCGTCACAGACAAGGGGTGGGGGTGACTGTGGATCGCCGGGCGCAGGCGCTCGTCCAAGGTGCGTCTGACCCGGGCCATGGTCATGTCTTGGTGGTCATGCATGTCGGTCTCCTTCGATCAGGATGCGGGGGTGCCCGCTTTGACGCGCTTGTCGCATATAGGTTTGCCAGAAAACTCCGCCTGGGGCCAGTGCGGCGCGCCCACCGACCTTAGTCAGGTCTAGGACTATGGTCTGGTCTTGGTTGGTTCGCTCTGGGGTTGGCTCGGTTGGGTTCGTTGAGTCGGTTGGGTCGGTTGGGGGTGACAATGGTGGCGCGGGCCTCGCGGCTTTGTCGGCAGGCGGGCCTGCCTCGGCGGGACCCCCCCATCTATCCTCGGATCGCCCTGCGGGCGTTCCTGCGGCGATGGGTGTCCCCCCCGCCGGGCGCGGCAGTGTGGGCGATGCTGTGGGGTGAGCATCCAGTGCGTCGGTGGCCTCAGTGGGGCACATCACGGAGTTCGGCCCGGTGTGCGACGGCGTCGGGTGGGCTTCCAGTCGGTCGCTGACTTCAGTGGAGCGCATCGTCGGGCGCGGCAGTGGGGTCGACGCTGTTGAGCGCGCTTGAGCGACCAGGTCGCGGAAGAGTCGGCCCTCGGGTTTGATGTGGCCGGTGGTGTCGATCAGGCCGAGGGTGTATTCGACGGGGGGGAAGTCGGCCAAAGTGGGGCTGACATCGTGGGAGGCCCACCAGGTGATGCCAAACAGGTGGGGTGCGTCCAGCAGGCTGTTGACGGTCGCTTCCATGAAAGCTTCGGTGTTGGAGGTGGGGATGACAGTGTGGGGGGTGCCGACTTCTTGGACCCAAACGGGTCGGGCGGGGTCGGCCTGGAAGGCGCGGGCCACCTCGACCAGGTACCTCGCGTGCGCACGGGTTTCGAAGCTGTCGGGCCCATATCGCTGGGCCGTGCCGTTGAAGACCCAGGAATGCACGACGGTGAGATCGCCGAGTCTGGCGGCCTGGGTGGGGGTGAAGGGCTGGGCCGGGTCGTACCAAGTGGCGTCATAGCAGGCCTGTACCACCGCGACGCCACCCCAGTCTGCGTTGCTCCCATGCGTGCGCGCATCGCGGGTGCCCCCGCCTCGGTCAGTCCTGTCCACGCCCTCGCGGTCGTCGGCCGCCCCGGCCCCCCCGGCTCGGGCGTCCTGTGGCCGTCCCGCCTCGGCCCCCCGACGTAGCGCCTCAATCATCGTGCTCGCCCATGCCCCTGCCTCATCTTCGGTGGCGAGAAAGGGCTGAGGGTGTGCTGCTCCGGTGAACTGGTTGACCTCGTTTCCTACTGTCAGAGCCATAAGATTGGGGTGGGCGGCGCAAGTGGTGGCTAAGTCGGTGAGGTAGGTCGCGGTCGACTCGATCACGTCCGGATCGGTGAACATGTCGCGCCGATGCCAGGAGGTCAGCCAGGCTGGCAGGAAGTCGAAGCTGGAGAGATGGCCTTGCAGACCGTCCACGCAGACATCGAGACCGCGTTGGTCCGCCAGCTCCAGCACTCGTTCGACGTCCTTCAGTGCGGCGGGTCGGATCAGGCCGCGATGGGGCTGGATCAGGGGCCAGAGGGGGAAAATGCGGATGTGGTCGACTCCGAGAGCGGCGATGGCGTCGAGGTCGCGGGCGATCTCGACGGGCGAGAAGTCGAGCCAGTGGTAGAACCACCCCTGCCGAGGTGTGTAGTTGACGCCAAACCTCACTGTCCCCGTTCCTTTCGGCCGCCCTGGCCCTCAACGGCTTCTCGTCCTGTCAACCAGGGAAGCGGCGCCGTCGAGGCCGCTCCTGTGCTCTCAGGTCGCGTCACCGTCAAAGTGGTCGTCCACTTGACGAGGCGCGTCTCGTACTTTATCGTTTTAGTCGAGGGGTCACAAATCGACCACCAACTGTTCGCTCAGTCACGCCGCGCGGAAGCGACGCCACTGAAAGGACGACTATCAAAGGAGGATAGATATGCACCGGCATCATTCATTCATTCCGGTCGTGGCTGCCATTGGCGCAGCTCTTGCGTTGTCACTCGCGGGTTGCACGGGAGGCGGCCCGTCCACTGGTGGCAATGCCAACTCGAACTCGGCGGGTTCGGAACTGTCTGGCTCGATCACGTTCCAGACCTGGTCCCTGAAGAACGACAAGTTCACGCCCTACTTCGAGAACCTGGTGAAGGACTTCCAAGCCAAGCACCCTGGTACAACGATTAACTGGGTGGATCAGCCCGGCGACGGCTATGAGGACAAGCTCCAACAGCAGGCCGGCGCGGGCGAACTGCCCGATGTCGTCAACCTGTCGGACAGCTTCGCCTACTCGCTGGCCAAGGCCGGCAAGTTGGTCGACCTGGCCAGCGCTGACCCGACGGCCATCAAGCTCTATGTTCCCGGCGGTCTGGCGGGGTACACCTTCGCCGGTCTGACTGGCACTTGGTCCTACCCCTGGTACCTCGGCACGGATCTGAGTTGGTGGAACACCGCTCAACTGAAGGAGGCCGGCGTCACCATTCCGACGACGAACGACGAGTTCCTGGCCGACGCCCTGAAAGCCGCTCAGGACACCAACGGCACGGTCCGTCTGATCTCATCGATGCCGGACATCACCGTCTTCGAGGACGCCGGAGTCAAGACCTTCGACAATGGCAAGTTCGTTTTCAATACTGACAAGGCGGTCGAGACCCTGCAGAAGTACGTCGATCTGTACAAGGCTGGAGCCATGCCGCCAGACGCGTTGAACAACGATTACGCGGGCAACTCCAAGCTCTTCAGTGAGGGCAAAGTCGGATTCACGACCTCGACCTCATCCTTCGTCAACGAGCTGACGACCAACGCGCCGACCCTCTTGTCCGAGGTGGACGTCACCAAGAGGCTGGCCACCCCGCCGCTCTTCGTCCAAGGCCTGTCAGTCGCGAAGGAATCCAAGAACCCGGCTCTGGCTTTGGCTTTCGCCCAGTTCGCCACCAACGATGACAACCAGACGGCCTTCGTCAAGCTGGCCCAAGGCTTCTTGCCTGGCACGGTCGCAGCCAACGAGGACCCCTCGAAGTTCATGGATCCGTCCGCCACTGATCTGATGAAGAAGGCGGTCAAGTTGGCCGCCGAGGAGATGAAGACAGCCAAACCGACCAGCACCTTGCAGTACACCGACGCGATGAAGCAATTCGTCGCCCAGCAGCTGGCTTTGGCCATGCAAGGCCAGTTGACTGCAAAAGATGCTCTTGACAAGGCTGTTGACTTCTGCAACCAAAACCTGTGAGTGAGTCGGTGGTGTGATGAGAGCCAACAAGTGGTACACGCCGTGGCTGCTTCTGGCGCCAGCGGTGATCTGGGTTCTGGTGTTCAGCATCTGGCCCTTCCTCAACACGGTCATCCTGGCGTTCACTGACGCAAGACCGCTTCAGGCGGCTGCCTTCACTGGCCTCGACAACTTCGGTCGCCTCTTCGGTGACGAGCGGTTCGTCTACGCCCTAGAGACCTGCGCGGTCTACGTTCTGGTGTGCATCCCGGTCCTGACCTTTGTTCCTCTGCTCATCGCATTGCTTGTCAACTCAAAGATCCCGGCTGTCGGGTTCTTTCGCACGACCTTCTACTTCCCGGTGGTGGCCTCCGCTGTGGTGGTGGCCATCATCTGGAAGTGGTTGTTCGACTCGTCCGGCCTGATCTCCTCGGCGATGCAGGCCCTCCATGTCGTTGATCAGCCTTACGCCTTCCTGGTGCATCGCTGGTCCCTGACCTTCTGCGCCATCGGGCTGACGGTGTGGAAGGGATTGGGCTATTACATGGTGGTGTATCTGGCCGCGTTAGGCAATGTCAGCCGCGAATTGCATGAGGCGGCCGCTCTCGACGGCGCAGGCACGTGGGCGCGGTTCTGGACCGTGACAGTGCCGGCGGTGCGTGGTGGCATGGTCCTGATCGCGGCGCTCATCGGCGTCTCAGCCATGCGTGTCTTCTCAGAGATCTACGTTTTGTCGAACGGCACCGGCGGGCCAGGCGGTCAATCGATGACCGTTGTCATGATGATCCAGTCAGTCGGCAAGGGGCTCAGCGGGCAGTTGGGCTACGCTTCGGCCATCTCGGTCATCCTCTTCCTCATCACACTGTGGCCACTGCTGCTGGTGGCACTGGTCAATTACGGCCCTCAGCTAGGGGCTCTACGCGAGAAGCAACGGGGATTCAAGGCCTCCAAGCGGCTGATCGCTGCTCGTCGCCGGGAAGACGCGGCCAGGGTCCTGGCCAGCACGTCACGGGACGGAGGCGCACGATGACATCCTCGACCCGCTCTGCGGCCGTGGTCCACTCGGTCTCCTCGTCGGGTTCGGTCCCTTCGTCGGGTTCGGTCTCCTCGTCGGCTGCGACTCGCTCGACCGGCTCGCCCCTCTCGCCGACCGAGGCCCGCTTGGCGCCTTCGTCGTCGGCCCTCCGCTCGCCGTCTGAGACTGGCTCGACTGGGTCGACCCGCTCGCGGTCAGCGAGATTTTCCCCCACGAAGACCTTCCGGGCTTATGACCGTCCCTGGCGTCAACGCGGCTCGTCCGACATGTTCAAACCGCGACCGGCCCTGCTCGTCATGCGCTATGTCATCATGGTCCTTCTCCTTGTCATCACGGTATTTCCCTTCCTGTGGCAGTTGTCGACCTCGCTCAAGGGGTCGGGCGAGGACATTTACACCTTCCCGCCGCAACTGTTCCCACAAGCGCCGACTCTGGAGCATTACGCCACGGTGTCTCGGACCATTCCGATCCTCAGCTATGCCTGGCATTCCTTCTTGGTGGCAGGCGCTCAGGTGATCAGCAATGTGCTGTTCGCGACCATGGGTGGCTATGCGCTCGCCTTGATGCGTTTTCGCGGCAAGGCCGTCGTCATGGGGCTGTTCCTGTCGACCATGTTGTTGCCGGGCGAAGTGACGCTGACTTCGCAGTACCTCACCATCAAAGCCTTGGGTGTCCAGAACTCACTCATCGGAGTCTTCCTGCCTGGCGCCGTCGGGGCGATGAACGTTCTCTTGATGGCGACGGCCTGTCTGATGATGCCCACGGGCATCCTTGACGCCGCTGTCATCGACGGCGCCAACACCTGGCAACGGATCCGCTACATCGTCTGGCCCAACATCCGTGGCATGGCGTCAGTGGTCGCACTGTTCAGTTTCATCGG
>JAITVA010000234.1 GCA_031286045.1 Propionibacteriaceae bacterium
ATGGATAGTCATGATTGCGTCGATGTCCTTCCCCAGACCGGACCGGCCTGGATAACCGAAGGCTCCCGTACGGTGCGGAAGCCACTTTGGTCAGAAGGTGCGCCCCGAGCACCTGACAGGCATGACCCAACGGCTCGAACACATTGAGCGTGACATCGCCAAAGCCCTCAACGCTGGTGATCTGGCGCGCGTGCGCCGCCTCTCGAAACAGTGGAGCCGCCTCTACTCCCAGCTTCACACGTCAACAGGCCCCATCTCCCTGGATGGCCAGTCGGGCACGGTCGTGTCTCAGTTCAATCGCATGCGACTGTTGAGGCGGGTGAAGCAGCGTGGCTGAAATCACCGCCGACCAAGTACACGACCTGCTCACCAGCACCCATGAGTTCATCGCCGCAGGAGAAGCCGCCACCAAAGCCCGCGACACCCTCGGACACCTATTCCTCGACATAGCCCGCCAAGCCAAAGTCGGATTGCGTGAGTTGAGTGCCGTATCCGGTCTGCATCACTCCACCATCCGGGCCATGCTGCACCGGGCTATCGGCCCCGGACTACCCGACGGCTGGGAACAACCCGAACTACCCATCCTCGCCGAACTGGGCGGATCGGTGCCAACCAAACCCGCACATCAGTCACCGGGTGGGCGCTATGCTGCGGGCTCCAACTCGGAGAATCCTGTCGAACCAACGCCAGCCATGCGATCCACCTCGGCACCGGTACTCTCTCTCTAAGACGGCTGCCTGGGCAACCACAACATGGGGGTATGAATCATGCTTTTTTCATCCTGCCTCGGCGCTGCACCATCATGTTGGATGAGAATCGTGGCAAGCTGTGACACGTGAGGAAGACCAGCATTGAGTGGACCGACTTCACCTGGAACCCTGTAACCGGGTGTGATCGTATCTCGGCGGGGTGTGACCATTGCTATGCCCTGACGATGGCCCGCCGCCTCAAGGCCATGGGCACTCCGCAGTACCAAAACGACGGCAACCCACGGACCTCTGGGCCGGGTTTCGGTGTGACGATGCACCCCGAGGCACTGGACGTCCCAAAGACATGGCGTGGACGCAGGATGGTGTTCGTCAACTCAATGTCAGACTTATTCCACGCCAGGGTCACCAGCGCCTTCATTCATGACCTAATCGAAGTCATCAGGGACACCCCTCAGCACACATACCAGATTCTGACTAAGCGTGCCGCTCGCGCCCGCAAACTCTCGGCCAAAATCAAGTGGCCGGACAATCTCTGGCTCGGCGTATCTGTTGAAGACATGAGGGTCGCGCATCGCGTTGATGATCTTCGACAGATTCCAGCCAAGGTGCGGTTTCTGTCGTGTGAGCCGCTACTAGGCGATCTGTCTCAACTGAATCTAGACCGGATCGACTGGGTGATCGCCGGGGGTGAGTCCGGCTTGAATGCTAGGCCTATGCAAATTGACTGGGCCAGAGCCATCCGTGATAACTGCGTGACTCACCAGGTTCCGTTCTTTTTTAAGCAGTGGGGCGGACGCTCGCCCAAGCTGGAAGGACGCGAACTTGACGGGCGTACTTGGGACGACTACCCCGAACGGGTTGTCCGCTATGGCTAAGGATCAAAGCGATTTCTTCAAAGAGAAGAAACCCTGGTCTGAAGTCAAGGACGAACTACTGGCCTGCTACCTCAAACCTTACTTTCAAAAGGTGCTCTACACCCGAAAACCCGTGCGATACATCGACTGTTTCGCAGGGCGCGGTGATTTTGACGACGGGAAACCCGGATCGCCATTGATCGCGCTGAATATAGCTCGGGACTGCATCAGGGCCGGCACAACCGGTAATAAAGATATAGCGTTAACGTTTATTGAAAACCAGTGGTCCCATGAGCTTGAGGCAACGGCTACAGAGTGCGAGAAAGCCAGACAACCATCCGTGGGATTCTCCGTTGTTCCGGGACGTTTTGAACGCGCCACCACTCAGGTCGTTCAGAACATGGCCGGACATAACGTATTCCTCTACATCGACCCATATGGCGTAAGAGACCTCGACTATGATCTAATCACCAGCTTTGCCGACAAGAGATTTGGGCTATTCAGTATAGAGCTTCTTATCAACCTGAATTCGTTCGGATTTCTTCGGGCCGGATGCCTTGCCATGAAGGTTCGATATCAAGGCGACGACGCCTTGCGCGACGACGATGAGTTCGCCGAAGAGTGGAATCCAACAACCAAACCAGTTGAGGCACTTAACCGTATCGCCGGTGGTGACTACTGGCAGGCCGTTGTGGATGCCTTCAAGCGAAAGGAAATCGACGGTTTTGAAGCAGAACGCCGGTTCGCTGATCTGTATCGTCGCAAGCTGAGTGAGGTCTTTGACTATGTTCTGTCCATGCCTATCCGACTCAAAGAACGGCAGCAGCCCAAGTACCGGATGATTCATGCGACCAACCACGTCGAGGGTTGCATCCTGATGGCAGACAACATGATGAGTCGTACGGCAAACCTTGCCGTTCACATGTCTGCGTACCAACAGGCCAGTCTGTTTGGAGAAGACGTAGAAGGCGAGATTATCGACCAGACATATGTACAAGATCAAGTGCGGGCGGTCACGAGCAACCTACACCAGTTCACGCCTGTTGACGACGTAGTGGCCAAGTTTTTTGCCGAGAGGGGTGTGATCTGTAAGTCCTCGGAAGTGCGCAAGGTGCTTGCTCAACTTGAGAAGGACGGGATCGTTGACGTGCGGCGAGAACCAGCGATCACCACTAAAGGGATTCCAACGACATTCTTCACTACGTCAAGAACCCAGAAGGTACTTGTTTGCCACTATTCTTCGTCACTACCTCGGTTCACCAGATAAGCGAGCCATGCACGAAATGGCTTGACGAACGCGGGGTTCGCTCTGCCGTCCCAATGGGGCCAACAGTCAACTCTGGTGGTTGTTGTCTCGACTCTTGGCTATTCAGACCGGCACCACCGTTGACTCTTTGAACGACCATCACCGACCCGAAGACATCCTCGTGTGAGGCGGTGACTCAGGGTAAGAAAAGCAAGTGCAGAGTCAAGCAAGCTGTAAGTGGAACCGGCGCACAGTGCCAGGATCAACACCGAAGCGCTCACCCAGGCGCACATAGCTCCACCCATCTTCCCGAAGCCGAGCGATCTCAGCTCGTTGAGACTCCGCCAGAGACCTCCGCGTCACAACCCCCTGCCGCCCCAGGATGATGCCGACAGTCTGCCGAGCGATACCGAAAACCTCCGCCAACTGGTAGACAGTCTGGCCGCCCCGATAGGCCTCCACCATCTCCGCGATCTGCGCCTCGGAAAGTCTCCGAAACTGCCGCTGTCTCGACTGCTGAGATTCTACCCACCGCTCAAGATCCCCAGCCTCATACTGTTTACGGCACTTGACAAGGCATTTCAGTGCATGGGGAAGGGTTGGAACTTTGTCTCGTATGCTCCACCATATGTTCGACTTTCCAACCCTGTCCTCTGCAAGTTGCGGGGGCAGGGGCGCGTCGAGGCTGATGGATGGGTGTAGTTGTTTGGTGCGTTGCCAGTAGTCGGTGCGGATGCGGATTTGGGCGTCTTTGCAGCCCATCTCGAAGGCTTCCAGGCGGCTCTTGATCTGTTCGACGCTCCCAACCCTGTTCTCGTGCCAAGTTGTGAGGGCAGGAGCGCTTCAGTTCGGATAGAGGCGCGGTCCACGCGCAAAGGACCTCACGCTTCGAGTTCGGCGGCCTCGGCCTCCATAATCACCCGAAGTCAACTCACCTCAACCCGTAGTCGCTCCATGGACTGACCCGAGATCTGAGCAATGATGTCAAAGTCCTTGTCATCGTGGAGAACCACGAGGCCAGCGAGTTCGGCTACCGCCGCGATGAGGAGGTCGGGGATAGAGGGGGTGCGGTGAAGCCCCTGGTCAGCCAGAAGGACCTGAACTTCCCGAGCCCGCCGCTCAGCGGCCGGCGTCATGTACTCCAGTGGCATCAGCGACAGTGGCGGAGTGACAGCGCCGATTCGGACATCAGCGCCATTACGGGCCGAGAACCCCACCTCCAGCGCAGTCACAGTGGTCAGGTTGACCAAACCGCGCGCGATCCGGCTACCCCACAGACCAGAATCTGGCGACCTGGGCATCTTCACCAGGGCCGACTTGTCGATCAGCCATCGCGTCACCGCCATGCCTGGCTCATCACTTCCGGGTCTCCCAGATCCTGATGAGCCGCCGCGAAAGTCCCCCAATCGATGTCAGTCGTTGGAGCGACCGCCATATCGGCCAACCGCTCAATCTGCCGTCGGAGGAAGGCACTACGAGAGAGCCCCAGGTGGCTGGCCATGGCGTCTAGTCGTTGCAGAGTCGGCTCGGCCACCCCACGGATCAGCACATCAGTCACAATCTCCCCCTCATCGATATCTATGATAACACTGGTGCTGGGCACCGGAATCGAGACGCACGGACAGACGATGCCACTCGGTGCTGGATGACGGCCGATCCCACAGATACTCGCATGGCTCAGGTTCCCGAAGCCAGGTAGGCTCGACCCTCCAACCCTGTCCGCGTGCCAAGTTGTGGAGGCAGGGGCGCGTCCAACAGATTGTTGGACGAATTCAGACTCGTCAGGCCGACATCACATGTCGATCTCGCGCCCAAGCGTGCGGGCTTCCTCGAGGTGATGGTGGCGGACTTGTGCCCACTCTTCTGCGACAAGGACCTCTGACCCGCCGAACAGGCGGAAGTCCTTGGCGGCGGCTCGGTCGAAGATCCGGTCGACTAACATGACCGCCTCCATGGACTGAAGCAAGCCAGTTTCACGCAGATGCTCGACCGTGTGACCAGCTGAGCACAAGACCAATGCCTTCTTCGCCGGTCTTGGTCGGGACGGGTGATAGGCCCACCCCACCGTCCACACTCGGTCGAACCAGCCCTTCAAGATAGCCGGGGCATCGGTCCACCACACAGGGTAGACGAAGGCCCACGCCTCGGCAGCCTCGAGCCTAGATGAGTTATTCCAAGGGGTGTTAGTGGTCGTAGGCGATCAGTGAGCGGAGGGGTCTCAGGTTTTGGCGGTCGTTGTTCCAGATGGCGGCGGTCAGAGCGAGGACACGTTGGGTG
>JAITVA010000259.1 GCA_031286045.1 Propionibacteriaceae bacterium
TGCTTAATGAAGTATGACCTCAAAGATTCACAACACTGCACCCCTCAAGAATAGACAATCGTCCAGCCTGCCCCCACAAGACCCACCGTGAGTTAGGTCAATTCTGGTCTAACAGAGCCATGAGGAAACACTGCCTCGACGGCAGACTCGTGCCGACGCGACAAGATTCTGGTTGAGACTGGCGCCGCCATCCATGGTGGTCCCGAACTCGACGGCAGACTCGTGCCGTCGTCACCATCGCCCGTGGCAAAAAGCCCCGCGCCGTCGACACTGCTCGGACGCTGACCGGGCCTGTGCCCAGGCCGGGCCTTTTCACCGGCCCTGGCGACGAGCACTCACCCCGCGCCCATCCCCACCAGAGCCAAACCCATGGCGGCGACAGATAACCCTGGCCTTCGTGGCCACTGCCGCCGCTATGGCGCACGCTCGCTCACGAGAGCGCTTGGCCACAGTTGGCGCCGGGTTCGAGCCTCGGCGAGAGCCGGTCCACATGGGTAGTCAAGGCGCAGGTGCGACGCAAGAGGGCAGTGCGAACAGGTAGTATTTGGGGCATGAAGACTGATCCGGCCAACCTGATGACATTGCTCGAACTCCAGAGTTTGGACACCGCCTTGGATCAGGTCAAGCACAAGGCCAAAAGCCTGCCTGTCCATGGTGTGATCGCCGATCTGATGCGGCGGCATGGCAGTGTCAAGGATGATTTGGTGGCCGCGCAGACCGAGCGCAGTGATGCGGCGGCGGCGGCCCGGCGGGCCGAGGCCGACGTTGTTCCGGTGCGCGAGCGATTGACTCGCAACCAAGCCAGGGTTGACTCTGGCGAGATGACGGCCAAGGCCTTGTCGAGTGCCATCGACGAGATCGAGCATCTCAAGCAGCGTGTCTCTGACTTGGAGGACGCTCAGTTGGAGGCGATGGAGGCTTTGGACCTGGCGACGGCGCATGTCGGGCAGATGTCTGAGCAGGTTGAAGAGATCGAGCAGGAGGTCCGTGAGCAGTTGGCTAGTCGGGACGCGGCTGTGGCTGAGCTGTCGGCGAAAGCCAACGACTTGAGCAGCGCCCGCACCGCCAAGGCTTCCCAAGTTCCGCAGCCCTTGCTGGCTCTCTATGACAAGATCAGGGCCCGCAACAACGGTGTGGCTGTGGCCAAGTTCGACGGTCGACGTTGCCAGGGTTGTGGTCTGGAGGCGACTGTGGCTGATATCAATCGCTACCTGTCGGCGCCGAGTGACGAGGTCATCCGCTGCGCCGAGTGTGACCGGATTTTGGTGCGTTGAGCGCCGTCCTGAGATGAGGTGATCAGGCTCGTGGGTCGGTCATCAGTGCGGTTGGGTGGCCCAGCGACCCAGTCTAGTTGTGCTCGGTCTCATACCGGGTGATGGCGCTGCGGATGGCCCGACGAGGGATGGACGCCCAACTTGGTCGATTTCTGATTTCATAGAGTAATTCATATACGGCTTTGTCGACCTCATAAGCGGTCAACAGTCGTGTCGGCAAATCAGCCCCCTCCAAGTACCCGGCCAAGAAGGCCCGGCGAGCGTCCTGGTACCACTGGTCGAGCGGCTGGCGCGTCAGGCGTTGGCTGGTCTCGCGGGCGTAGTCAAGGGAGCGCAGCAAGCCGGCGACATCGCGCCAGACGGTGTCGGGCGCGGCCCGTTCGGCTGGTGTCTTGAGTGGCTCGCCCTCGAAGTCGATGATGGTCCAGCCGGTCGGGGTCCGCAGAGCCTGGCCGAGATGGAAGTCGCCGTGGACCCGCTGGGTCGCAATGGGTGTGGAGTCCACCGTCAGAATCGCCTTCAGTTGGGGTTTGACTTCGGCCAACTCAGGAGCCAGGAGAACGGCGCTGTCGAGGCGGGCCAGCATGTCCGCGCCGATGGCGGCGGTGTCCTCGCTGCTGACGCCGAAGGCCTGTGCCAGCCGGTGATGGAGGTCACGCAGGGTGGCGCCAAGTGCGGACATTTCGGTGGTGATCGCTCGGCCGGCCTGTCCGGCCCGCACGCAGTGACCCCAGCCGTCGGCTTCATGGTCGACCCGCTCGACGAAGATGCCCAGGTCATAGCGGTGGTCCGGACTTGATAGGACGCCCACCAGCTCGGGCGTGATATCGCAGTCGGCCAACTTGGCCAAGGTGAGCGCCTCCAGATTGGGGCCGGGGTCGAGGCGGCGGAAGACTTTGAAGAGCAGGTCGTCGCCGATGCGGATGGTGGTGTTGGATTGCTCGCCTTCGAAGACGGCCGTTGGCGCGTGGGGGTCGGGTGGGGCGCCTCGCCAGGTCAATCCGGGTGTCTTCCCGCTCGTCAATCCCTCCAGCAGTGCCGCCGTGGCGCGCGGCGACTGGGGCACGTCGACCACGTCGACCAAGCCGCGCCCAGGAAGATCGATCTGACCGACGACGGCCTGAGGCTCACCCTCGCCAGGCGGCAGATAACCAACCAAGAGGTGATAGCACTGCTGGACCCCATCGACATCGACGCGGGCCAACTCCGAGCGCACCTGGACGCTGGGAGTCGAAACGTACCAGGGCAGGTCGGTCAGCATCACTTCGCCCAGGGGCAGTCCCTTGCCCTGAAACCAACGGGACGTCAAAATATAGTCGCGCCAATAGCTGGATGACGTCGCAGTACGCACGGCCATCAACCTACCTCAATTCGTCCCTGTTCTCCGAGAGGGCGATGACAGGTCATCTCTCCTCGGTGAACAAATGTCGAAGTAACAATTTGGTCACGGAATCTGCGGCGGGCTGGATTTCCTCTCGACAGATATGTATAGTTCCGTACTGAGAACGTTACCGGAAACGTTCTCATAAGATCAAGGTCAGCCACGTGGCCCCCTTGAACAACTCAACAAGCTCTCATCGCAGAAAGCAGGATGACATGAGAACAATCAGTCGCACCATCGGGGTGAGTCTGGCGGCGGCGACGCTGCTGGTCGGGTTCGCCGGATGCGGTACCAATTCAGGAAGTGGCGGCGGTGATGACAAAGGCTACGTTTACTTCCTCAACTTCAAGCCTGAGATCGCCGACAAGTACCAGACGATCATTGATGAATACAAGAAGGAGACAGGCGTCGAGGTCAAGATCACGACGGCCGCCAGCGGAACCTACGAACAGACGCTGACTTCGGAGATCGCCAAGTCGGAACCGCCGACGATCTTCCAGATCAACGGTCCGGTCGGCTACTCCAACTGGAAGGATTACACAGCCGATCTGACTGATTCCGACATCTACAAGCACTTGACTGACCAGTCTATGGCCGTCTCGACCAGTGATGGGGTGTGGGGCGTGCCCTACGTCGTCGAGGGCTACGGCATCATCTACAACGACGCCATCATGAAGAAGTACTTCGCCTTGGCGGACAAGAAGGTGTCGATCACTTCGACCGACCAGATCACCAGTTGGGATCTGCTTGATCAGGTCGTCACCGATATGACCGCGCACAAGGACGCCCTCGGCATCACCGGCGTGTTCTCGTCCACCTCGCTAAAGCCGGGTGAGGATTGGCGCTGGCAGACCCACCTGGCGAATGTGCCGCTGTTCTACGAGTTCAACCAAGACAAGGTCGATCTGACCCAGGGTACTCCGGCGAGCATCAC
>JAITVA010000279.1 GCA_031286045.1 Propionibacteriaceae bacterium
AACAACACCCCGAACGCTTCCACCAACCACCCCAAACCCCCAAACCAGCCACCACCGTCGGCATCAACCTCCCCAAAACCACCACCCAATGACTCCACACAGCTTGACAACGCGCGCAGCCCGCGATTTAGGTCAATTTCACTCCAAAAACGGGCCAGAATGGATATGAAATTGACCTAAATCGTGCGACCCGCCCGAGAATCGACGATTTCGGTCAAATTTCCGGCCGACCCCTCCTCATCACACCCGCCAACCCTCACCCCACCCTCCAACCCCCAGCACACCCGCCAGCCTCCAGCACACCCGCCAACCCTCACCCCACCCGCCAACCCCCAGCACACCCGCCAACCACGACACACAATCACAGGGCAGGGCATCATTGCTTCCTTGGCATCGGCGGGGCCTCTTAGGATGGGCTCATGCAGACGATCGGAATACTGGGTGGCATGAGTCTGGAATCGACCATGGTCTATGTTGGGGAGCTGAATCGGCTGGTGAGCCGTGCGTTGGGCGGGTTGCACTCACCGGCCTTTGTGCTGTGCGCGGTGGACTTCGCCGAGATCGAGCGCTTGCAGGTGACCGGTCAGTGGGAGCGCGCTGGTGAGTTGCTGCATCATGCGGCTGGCCGCCTGGAGTTGGCGGGGGCGGACTTCATCATCATGGCGACCAACACGATGCACAAGGTCGCCCCCATGATCTGTGACGGATTGAGGATTCCGCTCGTGCATATCGGAACCGCCACGGGCGAAGCCTTGGCGCGTGATGGTGTCACCACAGCGGGCTTGTTGGGTACGCGGTTCACCATGGAAGAACCGTTCCTCACGCAGGTGATTGAGGGCTTTGGCATTGACATAGTGGTCCCTGGGCTCACGGATAGAGGAGTTGTCAACGACGTGATCTACGGTGAACTATGCCAGGGAGTGGTCCGAGAGGAATCCTTGGTCGAGTTTCAGCGGATCATTGAGGATCTTCGGAGCCGGGGCGCCCAAGCAGTGATTCTGGGGTGCACGGAGATCGGGATGCTTGTGAAGACTGCCAGCCTACCCATCTATGACACAACCGTGATTCATGTCGCCAAAGCCGTGGATCTGGCCTTGGAGTCGGTTGACGAGTAGTCCGCCGGTGGGGGCCAGTCCGCTGGTCGGGGGTGGTTCCGCCTCTCAACGCAGGGTCGTGAGCGAGTGCGATCACGACAGGTGAGTTGTCAGTGCAGTCTCCCCCGTCAACTCGGGCCGCGTTCTCTCAGCGGTCGGCTGTTACGCTGAGACGATGAGATTTTGTTCCAGGATGTCGAATGACCAGCGCTTCACGGGGTTGGCGGGGCACTACAGCCTTGGGCGTCCGGGGTACGCGAATGAGGCAATCGACTATATCTGTGGATTGACGCAGGTGGGCGTCGCAGCGTCGAGTGTGGTTGATGTCGGGGCGGGGGCCGGCAAGTTGACTGGTCAGTTGGCCGGACGGTTCGCGCAGGTATGGGCCGTTGAGCCCAACGCCGACATGCTGGCCGTGCTCACCGTTGCGGCGAAGGATTGGGGCAGCGTGCATGTGGTCGCTGGTACGGCGGAAGCGACCACTCTCCCGACCGGCTGCGCTGACCTGATCGTCGCTGGCCAGGCCTTTCACTGGTTCGACCCGGCGGAGTTCCGGGCGGAATGCACCCGGTTGGGTGGCCCCGATGTGCCGGTGGCCATCGTCTACAACACGCCTGGTCCGGGCAATCTGCACGAGGAGTTGGCATGGTGGCGTCCGGCCCATGCCGCTCCGCGTTGGGATGATCGCGTTCAGGCGATTCGGGATTTCTTCGAGGGGTACGTCGTGGCTGCGGAGTTCCCGCACCCGCTCCACTACGATCATGACGCCTACCTGGCCAACATGATGTCTCATTCAACCACACCCCGTCCGGATGATCCGGCCTATTCGAGGTACCTCGCCAGCGTGGAAGCCATCTTCGAGGGCTACTGCGTCGACGGCGTCATGACTGTCAGCAATACAACGGTCGTCTACTCGTCATCTCGTGGTGAGGTGCGTTCCCTGGATGTCCATCGCAAGATGGAGGGGGACGAAGATCGCCTGTCCCAGCGTTCAGACGACGGTGCATGATTGATCATCGGTTCCCCAGGGAAGGGGAGTCTGGACGGGCGAACATGGCGCATGCTTGCTGAGTACTGATGACCGCGGTGCGTCGATCACCCACGGCTTGGTCGCCCCAGATCACGTTGATCGCAGTGACGATGGATTCTGGCGTCGGGTATTCGGGGCGTGAATCGGGTTCGGTGGTGTGCGCGTCGTCGATCAGTGTCACGCTGAATCCACGGGCGAAAGCACCGAACAGGGTCGCGAGCACACAGGCGTCCGATTGGGCGCCGCACACAACGATGTGATCGATGCCTGCCCCCTCAAGGGTCGAGGCGAGAGTAGTTTTGTCGAAGGAGTCTCGGTAGTGCTTGTCGATCAGGGGTTCGCCGACGCTGGGCTCAAGTTCAGAGACGATCTGCCAACCAGCGCTGTCATGGGGCAAGTCATCGTCGCTGTGGCGCACCCAGACGACCGGAAGATGCGCCCCGCGAGCACAATCGACCAGGTTTTTGATCCTCCCGACGACGGCGTCGCGGTTCCACACTGTGGCCATCACGTCACGCTGGGCATCGATCACCAGCAAGGCGGTGTGTGTCGGCGGGGTGAGGGTCCGTGTCATGACAGAGAGTCTATCCGGCATCCGATATGGGTAACCCCGGGGATGGGCGCGCACCGCAGGAGGATCATCTAGCCAGGTCGGCTACCTTCGATGCCAGGGTGGCGCCGCGCCGACAGACCCCCGCTGCGGCGTTCGTCTCGGGGCTCACGGGCTCAACCCATGGAAGAATAGTGCGCATGAGCGCTGCTTCTGTTGCTCCGCGCCGCATCCGGGTGGTGGGGCCGTCAGGCGCGGGCAAAACAACCTATGTCAAGGCTTTGGCGCAGCGACTGGGCTTGCCGGATCTGGAGCTTGACGCGGTGTTTTGGGACGCTGATTGGGCCTATCGTGATCTGGCGGAGGCACGCGGTTTGCTGGCGGAGTTCCTTGACGGGCCGGGTGCGCAGGGTTGGGTGATCGATGGCAGTTGGCGGGCGCGGGTGGGCACCATGCTGGATGACGCCGAGGTCATCCTCGTTTTGGCATATCCGCGTCGTCTGGTCATGAGGCGTGTGATCCTGCGAACGGTCGGCCGGGCCTTGACGCGTCGTGAATTGTGGCATGGCAACCGGGAACGCTGGCGCAACTTGGTGAGTCGGGATCCGGACGAGAGTGTCATCGTTTTCTCGTGGAGGTCGTACCGGCCGAAGCTGGACTTCTATGAGCAGCAAGCACGCGCTGATCCGCGCTGGGTGTTGTTGCGTACTCCCCGCGCGGCGCGGCGCTGGATGGAGCACGCCGCCAGCTTGTCGGCCAAGGGGTCGAAACGATGATACTGCCCACGATCCGTGATCCTCGGTTCATCACGATCCGCCGCGGCGGTGTGCTCACCGACGCTGACCATCACCTCTTGGCCTTGTGGGCGGCTGAGTGTGCCGAGCACGTCGTGGACTTGTTCGAGGATGCCCGCCCCGGTGATGGTCGTCCTGACCGCGCCATCGAGGCGGCCCGGCTGTGGGCGGACGGCGGCATGAGCGTGGGCGAGTCGAAGCGATTCGCGGGCGCCTCGCAGGCTGCCGCACGGGAGTTGACGGGTGTGTCCGAGTCGGCCAGGATGGCGGCCTTGTCCGCAGGTCAGGCCGCAGTGGTCGCTCATGTCGCGGCGCACGAGCTGGGTGCGGCGGCTTACGCGATCCGCGCGGTCATGGAGTCCGTGCCACAACCTGAACGCGAGGCGGTGAGGATCGCGGAGCGCGACTGGCAACGCAGCCGTCTGCCCACGCCGATCCGGGCCTTGGTGCTCGACGACCAGCGATTGAGGAACGACATCTGCTGGTTCGTTTTTGGGGAGACGGGGGTCAGGTGAGTCATCAGATGCCCGTCGCCGCCACTGATCCAGTTGGTCACCCCATAAGCCTGGGCGAGTGTTGAGAAGCGCCCGACCACACTGCGATCCTCACTGGTAAAGTGCCTCACCACTACTCGCTGATCCTCCGCACCCCCAGCCACCCTCACACTTCCCCTACAATGACCCCATGACTGACGTGAGACGCCACGGGGGCGCGTTGCGGTGGGCCGTGATTGTCATGGGGGCGATCCTGATCGGGCTCGCGTTGACGGTTGCCGGGCTGTCGATCTGGGGGCGGCTGCATCCGAAGGCTCCCTATGACGCCACCGCCAACATCAACGTCTCGCTGACGCGGCCCGACGGGTGGAGAAAGATCGTCGACAAGCCGGTTGTCGCCGAGGGTGACATGGCCATGATCAGCGGGTCGACGGCGACGATACCGATCACTGCGGAGTTGTTTCGACAGTTCTATGACTACAGCGACGATCAGGTGCGGGAATCCAAGACCATCTGGCACTCAACCACAGACATCGCCTATGAGGAGTTGGTGGAGCGGCGCCCGCGAGACCCCTTCGCCGATGGCTCCGCCTCTCAGACCCCGGTCAGTCTCATCTTGGTGACCCCGCCGTCTCCAGCTGAGCAAAAGATGGGGTCCGACAAGGGGGTTGAGTTCCATCTCACTCCGGTGGCTCTGGATGGGTTCGTCTTCATCACCCACCGCGACAATCCCATTGACTCCCTCAGCCTGGATCAGATACGGGGGGTTTACTCCGGTGTGATCACAAATTGGAGCCAACTCGGTGGCCTCGACGCCCCGATCACCGCCTACCAACGCGAGGCCGGTTCGGGCAGTCAAACGGCGATGGAGACTCTGGTGATGGATGGGATGGCGATGGTGGAACCCGTGGCCACCAAGGTTTACGGTATGGGTGGGCTGGTTCGTCAGGTCAGCGAGTACCAGAATGGCCCATCCTCGATCGGGTACACCTACAACTATTACATCAACAACCTCTATCGTTCTAATGATATCAAGGTCATCACGATTGACGGCATTCCTCCCACCGACGAGAATCTCATCAGCCGGCGGTACCCCCTCACGACAAGCTATTACGCCGTGACGAGAGCGGACGAACCAGCTGACTCCCCAGCCTCGACCCTGCGTGACTTCTTGGCTGGGCCGACTGGTCAAGAGGTCATCGAGTTGGCCGGGTACTGCAAGGTTGGTTCACGATGACCGAGTCTCGCGCCCGCCATGTCTGTCTCCTGATCGTCGCCATCGAGTGGCTGCTGATCTGTCTCACCTACGGTCTCGTGCTCGTCGGCATGTCGTGGGATCTCATCTTCTCAGCCTCGGGGCCGCCCTTCGAACTGTGGGCTGGGGCTGGGATGGTGCTCCTTGTCGGCGCTTGTGTGGTGGTGGGAGCGTTTCGACGCGTCCCGTTTCACATCCTCGCTGTCTTGTCCGGGTGCTGGGGCGCCGTGGCCACGCTGGCGACATTCACGCGTCCAAGCCTCTTCGAGGTGGTGATCGTTCTGCTCGTGCTCGCGCCATACCTGATGTACTACGTTGTCAGAGTACGGCTGAGGATGCGTCGTGTGGGTCACAACGGCTCGGTCTGACAAGCGCTCGCTCATGCCGCCGTCCGCCGTGCCAGCGACATCT
Source organism: Propionibacteriaceae bacterium (assembly GCA_031286045.1). Taxonomy (GTDB): domain Bacteria; phylum Actinomycetota; class Actinomycetes; order Propionibacteriales; family Propionibacteriaceae; genus WQYJ01. The sequence continues at coordinate 5,629 of JAITVA010000279.1, forward strand.
GTCAGGCTGGCGCGACTGTCTTGTGCAGAATGGCTGTGCTGGTGTCCGGACGAAATCCCATGCGCGTGTTGATGGCCGACATGTGCTCGTTCTCCTCGGCGTTCCAGGTGTACACCCGACGCGTGGCGGGGTTGAGTCGGGTCAGCGCGTCCAGGTTGGCGAGCTTCACGCGAATACCCAAGCCACGACCACGATGGGCGCGAAGAACCAAGGTGTCATTCTGCATGGCGTGGGCGGTCTCGCCAGGAGTGTAGTCAATCTCTGTGTACGCGGCCAACTGCCTTGTCGGGCGGTGGATCGCCAGTGCCATCAGGCGCCTGCGTCCCATCTCGCGCTCGGTCTCGACCTGGTCGATGAGGCGTTGCTCATCCCAGGTCTCCTCGTCGTGGTCGACCTCGCCGAGCGGCTGGTCTGTTGACATCGTACGTTTAGCGGCGACCAGCTGGGGCACCCACTGCCGAGGAAGGTCACCGTCCCAGATTTCGATCTCATAGTCGTCCGCCGGTGGACCCCCGAGTGCGACGCCACTGCTTTCGCTCCCAAGCCAGACGTCGCGACTTGTCCGAGAATGGCCGCTTTCCCTGCTCCGCTGCGGGACCGCGGCGGTCGACCCGTGGCTGGCCGGAAGGTCGAGCACGGACATCCGCCCGACCTGCGCCAATGACCAACCGCGAGCGGAGGCGAACAGCCAACTTGGATGGGACGCCGGAATCGAGCCTCCGCCCGGCGCGACCAGTCGATCCGGGCAATCGTCGTCTGGACCCGCCGAAAAGTAGCCATCCCATGAGGTGCGCCCGCTTCGGGTGGCCACGTCCTCGCACCATCGGGCCAGCTTGCTCCCCAAACCACGACGCCGATAGTCCGGATGCACCACCAGCGCGAGATCGGCCGTGTTCAGGTTGTCCAGCAAGGGCAAACGGACGGTGGCATGCGCGATCACCATGGTGGGATCGTCCTCAGCGGTGATGACCACCTTGCGCTGCGCTAGTGTGCGTCGATTTCGGTTCCGCATCGCGACACTTTGCTCGGCGGTGAAGGCCAGATCGTCGTTTCCGTGCGTCAGGATGGTGTTCACTCGATTAAGGTCGGCGCCGGAGCGCAAAGCCCAACCGAAGGGTCCGTCCAGGGCCGCGTCGTCGGGAACCTCGATCATGGTGTCAGTCGTTGTCATACGACATACTTTAGTCGCGCTGGGCGGGTCCGTCGTCGGGGTTCAGCCACCAGTGTCGCCTCTTTGTCGACTCACTGGCGGCGGGTCTCCCGAGGGCTGCCGCCAACCACCCATGGTTAAGGTAGCACCAGCATTTTGTCACCCGCATTGCCGATTCCAAGAGTATCCGCTAGAGTCTCGGTATGGTGCGAAAGCGGGGGCGACCACAACGTGGTGCGTGACCGATTGCGCAATGGCAACGGTGCGTTGAGTGAAAGAGGGAATACGATGAAAGACCATCGCGTGCGAGCTATCTTGGTGGCGACCTTGTGTTTGGGGCTTGGGTTGCCCTTCCTCCCGTCTGTGGCTTCGGCGGATATGTCAGAGAACCTGGCTCTGAATCGGACCTATACGGCGACCTGTCAGCGGTCCGCCGTTTCAAGCCAGATCGGAGCCGCCTTTGACGGCTCGATGAGTTCGTATTATTTGGCGCCTGACGTCAACAGCGGTGGTTGGCACGTCGAGGACAAGTGTAAGCCGCTTTCGGTCACCATCGAT
>JAITVA010000291.1 GCA_031286045.1 Propionibacteriaceae bacterium
CCGCCTGCCTCGACGACTGGCGGACTCACTCACCAGCCTCAACCAACACGACCGCTGGCGATGTGCGGCGACGTCGCGCCAGGATAAGCACCACGATAGCCGCCACAACCACAAACACCGTGAGGACGACCAACCAGGGTGACCGGGCGGCCAAGGCGGCCAAGGCGACGAAAACAGCCAGTCCACCGGCGGCGTAGACACAGCCCCACATGATCCAGCCCGGAATCGCAGCGATCGTGTACCACAACCAACGCCAACCGATCAGCCCAGCCGAGACATTGATGGCCGTCTGCAACCCAATCGTCAGAAAACTCAGCGGAATCAGAGGCCAACCCCATCGCTCCAACTGTTGGCGAGCCCGGGCCGTCTTGTCCTCGGAAATCCGCCGAGCCCATCCGGTACGAATGATGCCAGCGCGAATGCCGCGCCCGACCCAGTAGGTGCTTTGGGATCGCACGGCCGCCACACCCGTCAAGAACAACGCCGCGATGGCGAAGGGCTGGGCCAGGATCCACTCCATCATGGGAGCAGTATACGCAAACAGATGCCGGCTGCGGGGGGCGTCAGCCGGTCCCACCATTGTGCACATGTGGGCCAACCTCTTGACGTGTCAGCCTCAAGGTGGAAATATCAGGATATGGAAACAGTGACTTTCGGCGGCAATCCCGTCCACACCAACGGCAACCTGCCCGCGATCGGCAGCCCCCTTCCCCCATTCACCCTCGTCGGACACGATTTGGCTGACATCACCGGACAGGACTTCCCCGGCAAGCGGATCGTGCTCAACATCTTCCCCAGCCTCGACACCGGCACCTGCGCCATGTCGGTGCGTCGCTTCAACCAGATGGCCGCCGCTTGGCCCGACACAGTGGTGGTGTGCGTGTCGAAGGACTTGCCCTTCGCCCAAAGCCGCTTCTGTGTCACCGAAGGCATCGAGAACCTCGTCACAGCGTCGGCTTTCCGCTCCAGTTTTGGGGATGACTACGGCATCACCATGGTCGATGGCCCGCTGAGCGGCTTGCTGGCCCGATGTGTGGTCGTCGCCGACCCTTCCGGCTCGATCGCCTACACGAATATCACCCCAGTCATCGAAGAGGAGCCCGATTACGAGGCCGCCGCAGCCGCGGTGCTGGGATGACCGTCACCGCTCACCGTTCGCCGGACCACCGGTCGTGAGACCACTGTCTTGAGCACAGCTTCACCGACCAACACTGCCGGCTACCACGACGCAATAGTGAAGTCCTGCTTACGTGGTTTTCTGGCGCCCGCCGCGACCACTCGTCTACAGTGGAACCGTACATTCGCCAAGGAGGCATGCCATGCTGAAGTTCCTCAAGCAGCTACTCATCTGGATCGGCGTCGTTGTGATCGTCGCGACCATCGTCGTCATGGTGTGGGACACCATCCAACTCAACCAACTGATCGCTGTGGTCAACGCCAGCAAGTCCACCCAGGCGAGCCAGGCGGGCAACCCACTGCCATGGCTGCTCATCGCCGTGGCGGCGGGCCTGGTCGGCGGCCTGTTACTGGGTCTCGGCATCGGCCTACCCGGTCGCACCTTCAAGCAACGTGTCAACGACCAGCTCAAGTCCGCTGACCAACAGGTGGTCGATCTGAACCAGGTGACCCAACAGCCCGCACGCACAGGCATGGTGCACACACCCAGCGCGACCCCGGTGCTCAGTGGATCGGACCCGGTCGCAGCGGTGAACGCCGCCGTCGACCCGACAAGGCCGACCTCCGAGGGACCGAATCCGGTGACGGCGACCACTGAGACGAGCGACGATCCGACTAGGCACATCCCGCCGCGTGAGCCTGCCCGCCAGCCAAGCGTGCTGATCCACCCACCGACGCCCGACGATGCGACTTCACGCACTCCGTCGCCCGTGGCCGACGCAGCGACCACAGTGATGCCTGCGCTCATCCCCCCTGCCGCCACAGTGGGGAAACAGGGCGCCTCGCAGCGGATCGCGCCCCACCCAACTGCGACCAACCAGACTGCGACCAACCAGATTACGACCGAGCCAACTGCGACCGAGCCGACGCCGTCTGGTCAGACAACTCCCGGCGTCGAGGCCAACTCCGCCCAGCCGGACACCGCAGCGACAGGCCAGCCTGGCCCGACCCCACTGACCCGCCCAGCCCCGGCTCCGGAACCGCTGATCGACCCGGCCGTCTCCGCTGAACTGTTCCGACCGACGCCATCGGGTGTGCGCCGCCCGCGACCAGAGTTCGCCCCACCGGCGCCACATCCGGTTGACACCACCGACGCCAACGCCGAGACCATCGTCCAACCGACCCTGACTGGCACGGCTCCCACCTGGGATGACGCCGTCGGTTCGGCAGATTCAGTCAATCCGGCGACACCGCCAGCCCCATCGACACCGCCAGCCCCCGCGAACCCGGCTAGCCCGGCGAACCCGCCAGCCTAAGTGAACCCAGTGACCGCAGCGAACGGGCTGGCCACGCCGCAGACACCCGCGCAGTGACCTCAGCCAACCCCACCATGATTGTGACGCACGGCCGCACCACATGAGCTACTGGTCGACCGTTCCAGTCCCACCGTGAGGAAGGAAGATGCTCCATCTTCACATGAGCTGCTTCTGGACCGTTTCGGTCCCATAGTGGGAGGGGAAGACTTGTGGTTGGGTCTGGTTGGGTGGGTGGCTTAGTGTCATGATGGTGGAGTCGGTCCGGGTGTCCGGTTTTACTCTGGTGGTTGTGACCCCTCACATGAGCGTGGTGGTGGGGTGATGGGTGTCAGACTGCCTATGGGCGGCGTGTCTGCCGGGGGTTGTCGAGGTTGCGTTGGCCTTTGAGTGTGTCGAAGATGGCCCGTATCGGCGTTCACATGACAATGCATGGTTAATCATTGGTTTCCCAGGAGTGGGCGCGTACCGCTTGGTGGCTCCTCTCGGGGATGGGTGGCTCGGTGTTGGACAAGGTTGGGTGGTCTCGAAAAATGTGACCGAAATCGTCGAGCCTTCGCGCGGTATGACGATTTAGGTCAATTTCATATCCATTCTGGCCCGTTTTTGGAGTGAGATTGACCTAAATCGGGGGTGCCGGTGAAAATCAGACGATTTCGGTCAGTTTTCGCCCGGGAGTCGACTGGCGGGTTGGGGCGGGCAGCGGATCGCCGGGGCTCCGACCACCGGCGGTCTTGCTCGGGCTATGGAGGGGCCACTTCGGCCCTGCAGTGGGAATCAACGATGGGGTCGTCTTCAGACGAGCTACCGGCGGGTCGACCCCTGACTGCGGGAGTCGAAGATGGGTCGTCTTCGGACCAGCTACTGGTCGACCGTTCCGGTCCCACCGTGAGGAGCGAAGATGCGCCATCTTCAGAGGAGCCAGCCCAGCGCCACAACGGTTCCTGATGACGCAGACACTTCCGTGTCATATGGCGACGAGCCAGTTCTCCACCAGCAAGTCCGGCACGGACTCAAACTCGCGTACATTGTTCGTCACCAATACCAGTCCTTGTGATCTGGCGTGACCAGCGATCAGACTGTCAAATAGACCAATGCTCATCCCACTGGTCGCCAGCACTGACGGTGCCTGTCCTGCATTCTGAGCAGCATCCAGAGTGAAAGGAAGAATCTGGGTGAGCCTGAGCAGACTCTCCGTCTTCTCTCGGTTGCCCACCGGATCGTTTGAGCGCGCAATACCATATTCGAGCTCCATGACTGACACAGTGGAGACGCCGATGCGTCCAGCCGCCGCCTGAAACTTGGCCCGGATGGGACGCGACGTCGCCCTGAGAAGGTCGATCAAGACACTGGTGTCCAACATGTAGGCCAGTGTGCTCATAATGCGGGCCTCTGCTCCGGTTCGGGTTGCTCACGAGAGGCCATGAAGTCCGATGACACAGGACTGTGCGCGTCGAACCAGACATCCCACTCAGCACCCTTGGGGGTCAGTATCCGCTGGTCACCAACGACTTGGATGGTCACTTCAGTGACCGATGGATCCCATGCGACAGCCTTGGGCAGACGCACCGCCTGAGTGGTGTTGTTGTAGAAAACCGTGCCTGTGGCCATACCTTCCTCTTTGTATATACGACAATTATATACTTCGGTCGCTCGGGAGGAAGTCCTCCTCTGATCACCACCGCGCCGCACTAGGCCCGCGCAGTGACCTCAGCCGATGTACACCCTGGCGACTCGGTTGGCGATGTCACAGAGGATCTCGTAGCTGATGGTGCCCCCCAAAGCGCCCAAATCATTGGCGCCGATGAACTCACTGCCGTCGCGACCGATCAGGGTGACCTGCTCACCGACACCGATGGTGGAATCGGGGCCCAGGTCGACCATCAACTGATCCATGCAGATGGCTCCGACCTGCACATAGCGTTGTCCTAGGATCGCCACGGTCGCCTGATTGGACAGCCGCCTGGAGTAGCCGTCGCCGTAGCCTATCGGCACAGTCGCGATCTTGGTGTCACGCGGCGCGGTCCAGGTGCGCCCGTAGCTGACTGTCTCACCCGCGCGTACTGTCTTCACAAACGACACGTGGCTGACCAAGGACAACACCGGGTCGACATGAATCGGAGGCTCCGGGGACTGTGGGTAACCATAGGTCAGAATGCCCGGACGCACCATGTCGAACCAAGAGTCCGGCCAGCGTTCGACCGCGCCCGAGTTGGCGGCGTGCTTGAGATCGATGCCGCGCCCCAGACTGTCCTCGATCGCGGTCACGGCTTCGACAAACTTGTCTAATTGTTGCTTGGTGAAGTCATCTTCAGCCGGGTTCTCCGACGCGGCGAAGTGAGTGAATACTCCTTGTAGGTGGAGGTAGGGTGATTGCTCGACCAACTCGGCCAACTTGGCCGCCAAGGCTGGCGGACCACCGATCCGACGCATGCCGGTGTCGATCTTGAGGTGGACCTCAGTGGGACGGTCAAGCGTCTCAGCAGCGGCGCTGGCCGCCCAAATCGTCACCGGATCCACCACCGTCAGGGTTAACCCGGCTTCAACTGCCCTGGTCAACTCGTGATTTTGAGCCGGTGACAACTTGAGGATCGGCAGGGTCACACCGGCCGCTCGCAAGAGCACGCCCTCGTCGACAGTGGCCACTCCGAGCCAATCCACCGCCGAACGATCCTGCAGCCAGCGCACCAGCGGCGATGAATACTCCCCCGAACGCGACTGCTCGATCAAGCCATGGCCATAAGCGTTGGCCTTGACCGGCAAGAGAATCTTACGAAACTCGACCCGGCGACGAATGGCGTCGATATTGCGCTCCAGCGCACCCAGATCAACCTGGACAAACGTCTCGAAACCATCCATCGGTGTCCCTTCCATCGTTCATTCTAGACGAGGCGACCCGGTCAGTTCCGTGATCTCAGACAGCACACATCACGATAAGGACCTGCCGACGCCGGACGTGTCCTCAACCGTGGGATGAAAGTCCTCGTCAGTTAGCTAATACCAAGCTACGTGCCGCCAAGCCCACCACGACGATGACAGCTATCAGAGCGATCAGGATCCACTGATTGCGCACCCGATTGTCGCCGCGCGGAAGGAAGGCCCAGACGCTGGCGATCGCCAAGCCACCGACCAGACCCCCAAGATGGGCCTGCCAGGAGATCGACCCGGCGCCGCCGCCAAAGGGCAGGAAGGTGACAACCAGGTTGAGCCCGATCCACAGTAGGAGTTGTTTAAAGTCGCCGCGCTGTTGCCACAACACGATGAACAGCGCACCCATGACTCCGAACAAGGCTCCCGAGGCGCCGTAGGACAGGGTTTGGTTCCCACTCAGCCAGTAGACCGCCAAGGATCCGACCAGCCCTGACAGGAAGTCGGTCACGAGGAAGCGTACCCGGCCGAGGTACATCTCCAGCGGCGGTCCAATGAACCACAAGGTCAAACAGTTCATGCCGATATGAATGATGGAGACGTGGGTGAACATCGACGTCACCACCTGCCACCAGGCCCCGTCGGCGACGCCAGGAATCCAATGGCCGCCACCACCCAGACAGGCCGCTTGACCGACGCCGGGGTAGTAGGTGTTGGCCGCGTCGAGTGGCACACAAATCCCCTCAGGGCGTAAACCGAGGTACTGCACGATCCCCCAGCGCGGCACTATCCAACCCGCCACAGTGATCACAGCGAAGACGACAAAGTTGGCGATGATCAGGATCAAGGAGGTCTGACGCGGGTTGCTGCTGCGCTCACCGCCGTAGCTCCCACGGTTCTGCCGAGTCTGGCGCGCCCCCTGTTTGACGCACTCAGGGCACTGAAACCCAACCGCCGCCGGGATCATGCACTCCCCACAGATCGGACGCCCGCAGCGCCGACAGGTGATCCGAGTCGGTCGATCAGGATGCCGGTAACAGTACAAGGGGGCTGGTTCGTCCATGACATCCAGTGTAACCGGGGAGCTTCAGTGCCCTCTCCAGCGTCGGCGCCCCCGACAGCGGACCAGGAAAGAGGAAGCCCGGAACCGATGATCAGGGTTAGGGAACCGATGATCAATCATGGGGCGACTCTGCTGGTTGACAAGCCATCAGAATCGCCCCATGTTGGGCTGTCTCCTCAACCGGCGCTCAGCCAGCCAAGGCGTCGACGATGCCGCCGTCCGCCAAACCGGCCGACAGTAGATTCGCCTTGTCCTGGATCGCTCCGGCGAGGAAGGCCCGCGCCGCAGTCAGGCTGAAGACGAGCCCGCACTCGACTCGTTTACCCTTGCCCTGCTGCCATTCGACCAAGCGACCACCCAGTTGGGCGCGGTCGCCGTGGATGTCGACCAGACTGGGGTCGGCGGTGGTGACTGCGACGATCTTGCCATCGTCACCGAGGTCGATGATCAGGGAGGACCACAAGACGCCCTCGGACTCGACGCCAAGGACGACCGCGCCACCGGGGTTGGCGACGGCCGCCAGGCCAGCCACCACGGCCTCGTGGGAGGCGCCCAGACGCCACTGCAAACCCAAGTTCTCGCTAGCCTTGCCGGGGTAGGTGACGATGCCGCAGTCAGGCGCGTCCAAGAGGCGGAAGTAGCCGGTGACATAGTCGTCGAGGTCTTGCTCCAAGGTCCACTGGTCTTGAGCCTGAGCGAAGAAGGAGTCGACCGCGTCGCGTTCCATGACTGCGACGAAGTCGACACCGGGGTTGGCCTCGTACAGTGCCTGGGCGCACGCTCTCGCGTCCGTCACGACGCTGGGTCCGCCGACCACCGCCGCACCAGTGGTGTCGCGACACTTCACAACAGTGCCCTTGTCGTGAAGGACGATGACTCGCCGTTGCGCCCGGGCTGAGTGCAGCAGCAGGCTTTGGGCGTTGCGCCACTGATCGACGTCGATATCAAGCATGGTCACATAGGGATCTAACATGATAAAGGTTCCTTTCTAGCGGGCTCGCCGCATGTTGTAGACATTGATGGTGTACGGCTCCATGGCCACAGCCAGGCTCCTGTCGTCGGCGACCAGACTGGCGCCAGACCACAGATCTGCCACTTCACCCGGCTTGAGACCGAGATCGATGGTCGCGTCGATAGGCTCGCCGGTCGGATTGGCCACCCAGACCGCGTAGTGATCCGGATCCTCGTCATCGACATGGGTGACGACGTCCAGCCTCGCGTCGCTGGCGCAAGCCGCCACCGAGTCGATCTCAGCGCACAAGGCACGCAAGACCGTATCCAGTTCCTCCTGATCGTGTGCCAACTGGATCGATCCGGCGCCGACCGTGGCCGCCTGGGCCCCAGCCAAAGCATCAGCCAGGACAGTGCAGGGCTTCATGGTCGCGCCCAACTGCGGCGCCTTCGGCCCGATGACGAGACGGCCGCCACCGCCGGCATACTCGACCAGCTTGCGCTGGACCGTTTCCGAGAGGTATTCGAAGGTCGACACAACCACGATCGGCGAGCCAGACAGACGGTCAAGCGCCAGGTCAGTGTCAGACAAGAGGTAACCAATGTGGGCAGCCTGAAGCGTGGTGACGCAGCCCGAGAACCACTCGGTCTTGGCCAACTGGACCGGCTGATCGAGGCCCAGTGCGTCCTCGCTCACACTCAAAGCGTTGGCGTACTCCGAGAAGCCAGACGGCGTCTCCAGGAAGTCACCAGGCAGGCTGACCAGCACACTGGCGGCCTCCAGGCGGTCGTACTCACGGTTGGCCAGCAGTAACACCGGATCGTGTCGCCGCATCGAGGCCAAGCCCTTGCTCGTCAACATGGCGTTGACCTTGGCGAGCATGGTGGTCTTCTCTTCGCGAGGTCGCCCGTCACGACGGATCGGCGAGTCGAACCACATGTCACGCTCGACCAGCATGTACCGCGAAAAGCCACGGATGCCGTTCATCAGAGCCGCCTTGGTGACGAACTCCTCGTCACTGCTGTCACCTGGATTGAGGTACCACGGCCAGACACCGGCGATGAACTCGGGAATATAGGGGAAGCGCGAGGTGCCGACCACATAGGACGTCACCGTCTTGACATGGGAGTACAGCTCCTTGCGGGAGTAGATGTCGAAGCCGACGAAGTCGACCTCGCCCTCCAAAGCAGTCAGATTGAAGGGCGCCGTGAAGCCGCTGGCGGCTCCGCCGGGTCCGAGGGGATGCGGGTAGTTGTGGAACAACAAGACCGACCCCAGACCGCGTTCACGCATCATCGCAGCGAGTTTCCCGATCGACTTCACCAAATAGTGCTCGCGGTACTCCGCCCAGTCGGCGTAATACGGAATCTGCGCATACTCTTTGGCATCAAACCGGCGTGGCGGATCGATCTCATCGACCTGGGTCCACCTGGTTCCGTAAACCTCATTGACACTGACCAGATCGCCGTACTTGGCCATGACGAACTCCCGGTACCAGGCCAAAGACTCCGGGTGATAGTCCGAACAATAAGCATTGACACCAAAGAAGTAGGCCATCTCGTTGTCGACCTGGGCTGCGACCAGACCACCATGGGGATAGGCGTGCTTGACCAGAATGGGACAGATCGCGTCGAACCACAGGGCCGTCTCGTCAAAGAACTCTTGGCAGGCGTAACTCAGGCCTGGGATCGCCGCCGGCACCTGGGTCAGAACGTAACGCGACCCCTTGGCCGACCGGGCGTGCAAGCGCGAGTTGTTCAGCAGGCGGCGAGGGTAACCGAAGCCTGTCAACTCGGAGTTGATCTGCGGGCCCGGCCGAACGACCACACGCAGGCCCTTGGCCTCGATCAGCGTCAGAAACGCGTCAATGTCCTTGCGAGGGTCGATCTGGCCGAAGTCGAAACGTCCCGGCTCAATCTCATGGATCTCCCATGGGATGTACACGCTGACTGCGGTGAATCCCATCGCGACCACCTGGTCGAGGATAGGCTCCCACAGGTCGCGTTCGACACGCCAATAGTGCATCGCACCGGCGTACAACGAGGTTGGCTCATCGTGGAGTTCGAGCACACCTTGCTCAAGACGCACTCCACCGAAGCCGACACCATTTAATGTCATAAAGTCAGTCCTTTCTTGTCTTAGGGATCGACGACGCGGCGTCGACTTCCCCCGTCATTTCTTTGCTAATGCCACGGCGAGAATGATGATCGCACCGCGCACGACTTGTTGTTGAGAAGAGTCGAGTCCGGCCAGAATCAAGCCGTTGTTGATGACTCCCATGAGCAGGGCCCCGAACAGGGTGCCAATGATCGATCCACGGCCACCAGACAGGGCGGTGCCACCAAGGATGACCGCGGCGATCGCGCTCATCTCATCACCCGCGCCCCACTGGAAGCGCCCCGACTGGAGGCGACCGGCGTAGAGCATCCCGGCCAGGGCAGCCACCACCGCCGACACAGCCATGACACAAAACTTGATCCGTTTGGTGTTGATACCGGAGTAGTCAGAGGCGACCGGATTGGCACCAGTGGCCAGGACCTGGCGACCGTAGCGGGCGTGCTTGAGCAGGATGTGACCGACGACGACGGCCACCAGGCTCCATATGATCAGGACCGGCACCGGGCCGATGCGACCGCCGCCGAACACCGCGTTGTACACGGGGTCGAGGATGGGTTGCGGGGCTGAGGCCGTCACCCATTGGGCCAGGCCCGACGCTATCCCCATCATCGCCAAGGTGACAAGGAAGGACGGTATCCGTACGTAGGCGACGAGCAGCCCGTTGATGGTCCCGACTACGACACCGATCAAGAGTCCGGCGACGACACCTGCGCCCATGCCGAAGTGGGCGATGGCCATGGCGGTGGTGATCGAGGCCAGACCAGCGATGGAGCCGACTGACAGATCAATCTCTGCCGCGCCGATGACGAAGGTCATACCCACGGCGATGATCGTCACGATAGCGGTCTGGCGCAGGATGTTGAGCAGATTCGTGCCAGAGAGAAAGCCTTGGTCTGCTAAGAAGACCGAGAAGGCCACGAAGACCAGCACGAAACCTAAATAGATGATGTTCTGCCTGATGTTGAAGCCTTTGACCATGCTGATCGGGGCTTTCAAAGCGTGTTCCATTGTGTTGTGACTCATTTCAATCCTTGGGCGGCCAACTCCAGATCGACGTCGGACTCGACCTCGTCAGCCTTCAACTCTTTGACGATTCGGCCTCGGGCGACGACCAGATAGCGGTCGCACATGGCTCTCAGTTCCGGGTACTCGCTCGACGCCACCATCACAGCCGAACCCGCCTGCGCGATCTCACGTACCATGGTGATGATCTGGCTCTTCGAACCGATGTCGACCCCGGCGGTCGGCTCATCGAGCAAGAACACTGCTGGATTCAGACCGATCCACTTGGCGAAGACGATCTTTTGTTGGTTGCCGCCGCTGAGCAGCTTGGTGGGAGCGTCCGGCTTGGCGACTTTGATGTCCCACCGCTTGATCGACTCGTCAGCGGCCTGCCGCATCTCCCCGCTGGCCAAGAGGCCACCGTGGCGGAAGGCCTCCAGCCGCGGCAAGACCAGGTTCTCGACCACTGAGTGTTCCAGCACGAGTCCTTGCAGCCGTCGATCCTCTGGAACGAGGGTGATCCCAGCCTTGATCGATTGGCGCGGCGATCTCACACTGACCACTTGGTCACGCGCCGTCACCTGACCGGCGCTGACCTTGTTTGTTCCAGCCAGCGCACTCAACAATGCGGTTCTTCCAGCCCCCATCAGACCGACCAAGCCGACCACCTCACCGGCCCACATATCCATGTCGATCGGACCGATGCCATGGGCGCACAGCCCACGAGTCGTCAAGACCAGGTCACCGCGCCGCACGGCTTGATGGCCGCGTGACTGGCCGGTCGCCTCGATCTCACGGCCCGCCACCGCCTCGATGATCTGTTGTGGGGTCAGCTGCCCGATCGGTTTGGTCCACAAGGTCACACCGTTGCGCAAGACGGTCACCCGGTCGGCGATCCGCGATATCTCCTCCATGCGGTGAGAGATGTAGATGATTCCAGTCCCTTGGTCGCGCAGGTGACGCACCAACTCGAACAAGGCTCCGACTTCGTCCGACGCCAGTGAGGCGGTCGGCTCGTCCATGATCAGAACCTTGGTGTCGCCTGACATGGCCTTGGCGATCTCAACCAACTGCCACTGGGCTGTGGAGAGGTCCTCGACCACGGCTGCTGGATCGATCTCCACCTTCAAATCGCTCATCAGCTGGGCCGCCGACCGCCGCATGGCCTGGTCGTCGACTAAGCCGCCACGGCGAGGCTCGTGGCCCAGATAGATGTTCTGGGCCACAGTCAGCGTCGGGATCAGCGAGAACTCTTGAAAAACCATGCCGACACCGGCTTGGCGAGCTTCCGAAGAGCTGCGCGGCGACACTGGGCGGCCGCCGATCTCAACACGTCCGGCGTCGAGGGTGTACACCCCCTGCAGAATCTTCATCAAGGTCGACTTGCCCGCACCGTTGCCGCCGATCAGCGCGTGGACTTCACCTGGGCGTACCTCCAAGTCAGCCCCATGGAGGACTTCCACACCCGAGAAGCTCTTGTGAATGTCCGTCATCGACACGACGGGTGTCTGATCTGACATCATGGTCGTCTCCTTCCTGACTCTCGTTAGTCGGGCCTCGGTCTCACTTGTCGAAAGCGGCCGCCAGGGAAGCGGGAGGCTCAGCGTGGTAGACCTGCCTCCAGGCGTCCAAGACGTTGTCGTGGGTGACGGGCAAAGCGGATACCGCGACGTAGGCGGGGGCGGTCTTCCCCAGGAGGGCTCCGGCGGCCGCGTCAGCCTCGGCCACGCCTTGGTCGTAAGGCAACTGGGCGCCAAGGCCGACCACCAACTCGTTCTTGGCCAAGGCGATGGCCACGTTGGTGCCAAGGTCTTCGGTGGCGATCTTCAGATCCATCCGATCAGCGGCACGGGCTGCTGCCATGACGCCTTCGGCAGGCACGTCCCAGACCGCCCAGATTCCCTTAAGGCTGGGCTTTTGGGTGATGACCGCATCGGCCACCGCCTGGGCGTCGCCAGCGAAATCGGGACCGGCGATGCCATGGGTGTCGACGACGTGGATGTCGGGGTACTGCTCGGCGATAGTTGTTTTGAAACCCTCATAACGCTGCGCGGTGACGAAGAAATCGGCCTCGTGATAGATGACGGCGATGTCGCCCTTGCCGCCGAGGGTCTTGGCCATCAGGTGGGCTGAGACCACGCCGTTGCCGTAGTTGTCGGCCGACACGACGGTGACATAGTCCTTGCCTGCCACTAAACCATTGGGGGCGTTGTCCATGAACACGAGTTTGATGCCGGCTTCGGCGGCTTTCTTGTAGGCGGAGGCTGTCGCCACGGCGTCGGTCGGGATGGAAACAATGATGTCTGGATGCTTGGCCATGATGGTCTCGATGTCGCTGACCTGTTGGGCGGGGTCGAAGTTGGCGTCGGTCTTGGCGACGATCTCGATGCCTAGCTTCTCGAACTGTGCCGTCAGACCAGCCACTTGGGCGTTGGCCCAGTCGTTGCCACCGTAATGCAGGGCGATGGCCGCCGTCAGTTTCTTGTCCTTGACCTGCTGAATCTCGGCATCTGTCAACTCGACGGCCGACGCCGGCTCGGCCGCCTCGCCGTGTGGACCAGTCGACAGCACCTTGCCGGTGATGTCCGCCAGCGCGGCGTCGATCTTCGCGTTCATCTGTGTCGAGCCTGGTCCTTGATCGCTCTTCGAGGCCTCGGTTGTCTGACAGGCAGCCAAACTGACGGCCATCACGGCCGCCAGTCCAGCGGCAACGAATTTCCTCATTGATAACTCTCTTTCATGTGGGTGTTCACGCGGTCCTGACTCCACATCGTCATGGGATCTCAGCGCCGCGCGTTTCTAGTGTGAACGTTCGCGCAAAGAATGTCAAGCCATCGTATGAACGTTCGCCCTATGTCTAAAGACGGTCACTGATTCGCAATGAATCGCATGTCGATCACGGGTTGTCCATGTCGGCGCCGGAGTGTCGCGCAGCGCGTGAGACGACCCGGCCCGCCGTCATGAGGCAGCGCACGCGACACCTGACACGACACAGGTGTGGCCCCCGGTTCAGACGGTCCGAAGGGCCGTCGACGAGCGCACGATCAGTTGCGGAGTCGCCGGTGTGGTGTCGACCTCCTCGCCCTTGATCAAACCCAACAGAATCTCCATGCAGCGCCGCCCGACCAGGTCGAACGACTGACGCACCGTCGTCAACGGTGGGAACATCTGATCGGCGAACTCATTGTCGTCGAATCCAACGATAGAAATATCATCTGGGACGCGAACCCCCGCCTCGTACAAGGCCCTGATAAAGGCCAAGGCCATGAGATCGGACGCCACAAAGACCGCATCTGGAAGAGCGCCGCTCTCAACCAGGGCCTGACCGATGACATAGGCCGACACCCCGGTCCAGTCACCGTACCTCACCGGCAAGGCCGACAAGGAAGCCGCGTCGAGGGCCGCCCGCCAGCCTCGCAAACGAACCTGGCCGTCCAACCACTCCTGTGACCCGGCCAGGTGCATGATTCGACGATGTCCCAAGCCGATCAGGTGCTCGGTGGCCAAGCGCGCGCCCAACTCTTGGTCCTCTGAAAAAACAGTGAACCCTTCACGATTGATCTCACCAGGGGCCAGGATCACCGCCGGAACTGGCAGCTTTCCCAACCGGCTGATCTGTGCCGTCGGCACCCGCGGCGCCACCACGATGATGCCTTCCACGCCGTGTCGGAGGAAATCGTCGACGATGGTCTGAGCCTCCTCCTGGCTCGGGTTGTACACCGTCGCGATCAAGGTCTCATAATCCGCGTCACGCGCCGCCGCTTGCACCGCCACAAGGGTCGACACCGGCCCGTATCGTGGCGACCCATCAGCGATCACCCCGATCAAGCGAGTGCGTCGAGTCACCAATGCTCGGGCGGCTGAGTTGGGGAGGTAGCCGAGACGCGCCGCCGTCTCCCGTACCCGCTCCTTGGTCGCGTCAGCGTACCGGCCCTCGCCCTTGAGCACCCGTGACACGGTTTGGTACGACACCTGGGCCTCACGGGCCACATCTTTCAATGAGGGCCGCCGCACCAATCGCTCCATGGAACACCAACCCTTTCTGACGGTGCTTTCAGTCTAGCAACCGTGCCCGAGCCAGCGCTCGGGGCCAAGATGGTCAAAGCGACTCATGTCTCAGCGAGCGAGTGCGGGTGAGTGTGGAAAACTGACCCAGAACCACGGATCCATAACTCGTCCAAAATGGCCCATCTTCAACTCCCCCGGTCGAGGCGGGACCGCCCACCAGTTACTTCCCTCACCCGCGCGGGACTGACGATTTAGGTCAATTTCATGTCCATTTCGACCCATTTTTGGGGGTGAAACTGACCTAAATCGCACGACGAACCCACGAAGCCTCAAAGATTGCTCAGTTATGTCAACCACCCAGGCACAGCCACTCCGACACCAGAGCAGCGACCTCACCTTGCCCAGGACCTTCTCCCACCGTCACCCGTGCTCGGCTTGCCAACGTTCGACTTGGCCTCGGCAACGCGAGCAAGCTCGCCCTGCCCTAACCCGCGTCACCCGTAGGTGTCCCTGGGGCCCCTGCCTGGCACAGAACGCGGGCCTTTTTTCCAGGAGGGGGCTTGGGGACCGTGGATGCTGAGACGGGTGACCGTCTTGGGGCCGAGGATCTCGTTCATTTTGGCGATGATCTGAGGCGCCATGGCACGCAGCGAGGTCGCCCAAGTGGTGGATTCGGCCCTGATTGTCAGTACCCCGGATTCCCACTTCTCGGGGGTGGTGTGGGCGGCGTTGATGTCGCCGACGAACTCCGACCAGCGCTGCAACAAAGACGCCACTGAGACATGTTTCTTCCAGCCTCGTCGGGTCAGCACCGCGTCCAGCACCAGCCCCGCCGGTTGAGGATCACGGGTCGACGGCCCGGCTCCAGACCACTCGACCTCGACCACCTCCGGTTTGAATCGTCGTCGGCGTCGTTTGACCGGCGCGACCCCCCGAGCCGCAGCGGCGATGCGCTCGGCCACGTCAGTGCCGGTTGGGTCGTGAGGCAGCCGCACCGGGGGTGGCAGTAAGTCGTCGGCCGACTCAGACCGGGCTTCGGGCTTGACCGCGATCGGCCCAGGTGAGACCGCCGGACTGTCAGAAGTGACCGGCTCAAATGAGACGGTTCGACCGGCGGGACTGCTCGGCTCTGGTGAGACGGGTCGACCGTCCGAAGGTCCCGGCTCAGGCAAGACTGATGGATCGGCGGGAGTGCTCGACTCATTCACGGTCGATCCCCTCCTTCACACCACTCATGTCGTCAGGCTCACTCGCCCCAGTCGCACTGCTCGGCTCAGCCACATCCGGCGCCACATCGTTGACATGCCCCTCATCTGAAAATGGCACATCTTCGACTCTCACGGTCGGGGTGGAACGGCCCCGCCCGCCGATAGCTCAAAAGAAAACGCTGCCAGGCGTGCAGGGCTCATCCTATAGGCCACCTGATCACCCCTACAGCCCTTCCCTATGTTCGTCTTGCCGCATAATAGCGTATGTGCTATAGGCAACAATTTGTCCGACATTCACTCCTCTGCACAAGCGCTAGCTGCTTCTACATCACCGTCAGCCCCTCCGCCGCCCGAATCCGAAACGTCGATGCGTGACATAGTCACATTCATGCCCAAGGTATTCTCTAGTCGCTTGCCATGTTGCATCAGATTGAGCTTGCTAAAGAAAGGCAGCCACGAACTACCCTCTTTGGCTGGAGTGATGACTGCATATGACACGGTGTACGAAGACCTGACTACCTCCTGCCCTCCAGACGGAACAAGTTCAAGCCACTGCTCCTGGCGATCAGTCGCCACGCTTTTCTGAATCTCGGCACGAATCTTGTCACGAAACTCGCCGTCTCCTACAAATGTCTCTGCACTGATAGAGCCTTGGGCAAACAAGTGGCTCAAAGTCGACGAGCGGGACTTCCTCTTGACATGGATGAACTCACGGTCTGATGTCAGAACATCACAAACTTCGATGCCGGAAGATGCCCCACCTGGTCTTTTGATCTTTGCATCAAGCATTAGCAAGTGATCGGGATCGGTGTTGGCAAAGCGTTCGTTGTAGTCACCTTCTTTCTCTGCTTTGGTGGACACAGGCAGAGATACGGGAGACGAAGAGAGATGAGCGCAATAGGAGTCCACGGCGTCAACCAGTGTATCCGTGACGGCGAACCATTGCCCCTCCATTAGAACATGAAGTTTGCCGTCAAGCCGCTGCTCGCTAACCAGGCATTGGTAAAGCTTCCAGCGCCGTGAGA
>JAITVA010000037.1 GCA_031286045.1 Propionibacteriaceae bacterium
ATTGGTCGGGGTGGGCCAGCTCGGGGACGGCGCGTTCACAGACTGCCAGCCGTTTAGTGACGGCTCCCACGGGCTTGGCGTGTCACCAGCGGCGGACCGGGGCGTGGATGAGGTGTTTCGTGGAGGGCCCCAGGGGCCGGTCGGATTCATGACATCAAGAATACGCCAGCGGAGAGTCGCGGGCGTCAGTTGATCGAGATTCCACTATTATGGTCAACGATGTGACCAGGGGGTATGACCATGCACCAGGGCTATGCGCGCCGCGCGATCCAACTCGTCCTCGCTCTTGTGACAGGCCTCGTCGCCAGTGTCGTGGCCGCCGCGCCGGCCCAGGCGGCGTCCGCCACAAGCGTCGTTATCGGAGCGGAGCTGGACCGCGCCGGCGTAGTCACCGTCCACGAGACGCTCACCCTGGGTGAGGTCGCGGTGAGCCAGGTGACCCAGGACATCCCCACCCGGGTGGATCGTGACCAGCAGCGATACTCTTTCACCATTTCGGACATCTCGGCGATTCGCGACGGTGTCCCGGTGACGCTGGAGCGGACCGATCTAGCCGACGCGATCCGCCTCAGTTGGCCGGCGCAGACCGGCGAGACCACCCTGAGCTATACCGTGACAGGCGCCACAACGGCCACGGTCGATGGCAAAGTCAGCTTTATCTGGCCGCTGTTCGGCGGATTGAACCTCGACGTGGCCCAGGTCAGCGGTGAGGTGGCGGTCCCAGCTGGTGCCACGAACTACGATTGCGCCGCGGGGACGGTGGGGGCCCTGGTGACTTGCTCCACCTACAGCGCAGGCACCCACGGCGACACGGCTATGACCTTCACCCACCACGACATCGCGGCCCAGGGCGTCGTCCAGGCCGAGATCGTCTTTCCTGTCGGACCGGTCGCGGTGACGCAGGATGTCGCTGCGATCTGGAGCTTGGGGCGTAGTTTGACTCCCGGTGGAGCGCAATTGGGCTTGATGGCGCTCGTCCTCGTGCTCGGCGCTCTGGGTCTGGTCGGTTGGCGACACGCCATGCTGGCATCGACTGACCGTGGCGCCGCCGAGATTCCTCATTTCGAGGGTGGCGACGGGCTCCACTTCGTGACAAGTCCTACCAGTGGCCCAGGGATGGTGGGGACTTTGATGGATGGGCGGGTCGATCCGATCGACATCGTCGCCACGGTTCTTGACCTCGCCCAGCGCGGTCATCTGCTGATCCGTGAACAGCCCGGCTCACTCGGTGGCGTTCCGGATTGGCTCCTGACACGCCGCGACGGCGCCGATGATCTCAAAGAATATGAACGTGTTGTGCTCGACGCTGTGACGAGCGACTCTACGACGGTGTCGAATTTGTCCGGTCGGGTGGCCGCGGCGAGCGACCAGATCCAGGCGGCCCTGTACGACGAGATGGTCGCCGTCGGGTGGTTCCGGCGTCTGCCGTCGAGGAGGTCGCCGGGCGTGGTCTGGGCTTGGACCGGCTTGGTGGCCTCCGTGGTGGCCACCTGCGTCTTGATCGCCTTCACGACCTTCGCCCTGGTGGGATTCGCCGCCATGGCCGTGGCCATCGGGGCATTGGCGGCGGCCTACCGCAGTTCGCCCGTCAGCTCGACAGGACGAGCGGTCGCCGTGAGACTGGAGGAGTTGTCTCGTCAATTGCGTGAACGCGACTACTCCTCGATTCCCTCGGCCGGTCGCTGCGCCGAGATCTCCCGCGTCCTGGCCTACGCCGTCGTCTTGGGGTCTTGGGATCGGTGGCTCACGGCCATGGTGGCCGCCGACGAGGATCAGGACTCTGACGCGACCGACCTGCCTTGGTACCACGGTCGAGCTGGCTGGACCATGTCCGAACTTCCCGTGGACCTTGACGGGTTCATCACCGTCATGACAGGGCGTCTGTTCGCGCGCACCTGATCCATCGCCGTTGCGTGACGATGACGTCGACTGGCTGATCCCAGGGGTCGGTTGGCAGGTCAGGCAGGACTTCGTCGTCGTTGAGCAGCAGCCAGCGCTCAACCGTGGGATCGGCGTGGCGCAGGGCCCGGTCGTACCATCCCCCGCCTCGCCCCAGTCGTCGTCCGTCCCGCGTTCCGGCCAGGCCAGGCAGGATGATGAGGTCGACCTGGCTGAGGGCCTCGGCTGGTTGGACGGGGCCGAGCGGTTGGGCGATGCCGAACCGGCCCTGGGTCATCGGTTCGCCATGCCACCAGGCCCAGCGGATGACACTCAGGTCGGCGTCGACGACCGGCAGCAGGGCTGTCACCTCGGCCTCGGCCAGTTCGGAGAGCAGGTCTGCGGTGTCGGGTTCGGTCTCGCCTGAGACGTAGCATGCCACAGTGGCATGACCCCCGATGTGCTCCAGCAGACGCGCTGTTCGGGCGCCGTCCTGCTCGGCCTGGTCTGCCCGGCCCATGGCTCGGCGGGCAGACTCTATGATCTGGCGCACCTCAGCCTTGGCCGAGTGTCCAGTGGCAGAATCCTTCATCATGGGCTTATCGTAGGTCCATGGCCCTGTTCAAGCGCAACCGATCACAGTCCACTGAAGTTGTCGAGCACGAAGAGTCGGCAGCTGAGAAACCCACGCCTGACCCTATGCCGGACCCTCCCGCAGTGGGGGAGAACGGCCTACGTGACTTCTGGCAGCATTGGGATTACCTGCTGACAATGGTTCCCGAGCTGGCTGAGTTCGGCGTCCCCGTGCTCGACGCCGTCGGATTGACCCTGAACGAGGCGATCTTGGCGGAGTCCGACCTGGGCGGTGACATTCATGCTGGCGACATCGCCATCGACAAGGGCGCCCGTGTCATCACCCGGATGCTGCCGCTGTTGACCGGCATGGGAATCGACAAGGTCATGGCTCGCCCAAACCCTCGTGTCTTGGTGATAGCCCTCTCGACTGCGGCCGTTCCGGCATCGTACCTGGTGGCCGCTCAAGTCAGGCAGGCCGGTGGCCAGGTCCATCGCATGGAGTATGTCTTCGACCAGACCGCGCCGATGATCGCGGCCATCAACGAGCAGTTGGTGCGCGCAGACTTCATCATCACTATCGGTGGTCTGGGGGAGTCAGGCCCTGACCTGCGCACGGTCGTCGACCAGATTGGGCCGAATGACTTCACGCCAGTCGCCGTCAGCCCTGGCCGTGACCACGGTTTCGCCTTGGCGGAGGATCGCGTGCCAGTGTTGGCGCTCCCGGCCGACGCGTACGCCACTTTCGTCTTGACCAAGCTGCTGGTCGAGCCGATGATCGCCAAGTTGATGGGGGCGGGCACCGATCCCGAGTTGTTCAGCGCCTATCTGGCCCAGCCGCTGCGGGTGACCCCTGGTGTGTTGACCTGCGTCCCTGCGACGGTGACCAACGCCCGCATGACAGTGGCTGGTCGACCGGCTGGATTGGGTGGGCTGTATTCCATCTACCACGCCAACGCCTTGGCCATCTTGGCCAATGATGACGGTTTGGTGGCTGCTGATTCTGAGGCCTTTTACCTCCCATTGTCCTGAGCCTGAGGCTGAGCCATGGCCGCCGTCATCGTCGCACCCGACTACCCGACTGATTACCATTGGCCGGTGACCGTGCGCTACGGCAGCCTCATGCTGACACCGCTGCGACCACGTGACGTCGCCGACGCCTGGGATGTGCGGGCCCGCAACGCGGCCTGGCTGAGTCCCTGGGACGCCACGGCTCCGACCCCAGTCAGGCCGGTTGATCCGCGAGCCCGAGCTCGTGTCATGTGGCGGTCGGCCAAACGTGGTCGTACCGTGCCCTGGCTGATTCGATGGAGCGATTCGAGCGGTCGCCCAGCTCCGATCATCGGTCAGGTGACCGTCTCCAACATCGTCTATGGCTCCGCCATGGCAGCTTCCGTCGGCTATTGGATCGATCGTGGATACGCCGGTCGTTCACTCATGCCTGCGGCCGTGGCGCTGGCCAGCGACCATGCCATGAAGACCATGGGCTTGCACCGCATCGAGATATGCATCCGCCCGGAGAACGCCGCCAGTCTCAAGGTGGTCCAGAAACTGGGCTTTCGTTATGAGGGACGCCGTCCGCGCTTCATCCATATCGCCGGAGCCTGGCGCGATCATGCCGTCTTCGCGTTGACCTCGGAGGAGGTGCCCCAGGGCTTGGTGGCCCGCATCCCCGAGGCGGTGGTGTTCCCGGATCGAGTCTCGACCCATGGCTGGGTGGGTCCGTCCGCGGGCGCGGGCGCGCAGACCCCGCCAGAAGCGGTGCTCTAGAATTGCTGGGTGCGAATCCTCTTCATCCGTCACGGCCAGACAGCCTCCAACGTCGGGCACCAACTCGACACCGGTTTCCCTGGCGCGCCCTTGTCGCCCACCGGTCTGGCCCAGGCTGACACTTTGCCTGAGCGTCTGCGTGAAGAACCTATCGAAGTGGTGATGACGTCTGATTTGACCAGGGCCCGCCAAACAGGCGAACCGTTGGCCAAGTCCAAGGGTGTCCCTCTGATCACGAACCCTGGGGTGCGTGAGATCTTCGCGGGCGACTGGGACATGTCGGTGGACTGGCAGGACTATGTCAATATCATCGCCTCCTGGCAGAATCCGTCCAACCTGGATCGCGGCATGCCTCATGGTGACACTGGTCACAGCTTCTTCCGCCGCTACGACGCGGCGGTCGGCGAAATGGTCGGCTATGGTTGCGCGGCGATCGTCAGTCATGGGGGCGCTCTACGCACCTGGTTGGGTGTGCGCGGCGACTTGGAGCTGGACCGCGACCCCACGGCGGTCTTGAGCAACACGGCCGTGGTCACGGTCGAAGGCGAGCCAGGTGATTGGCGTATCTTGGATTGGGCTGGCCACCAGATCCGATGATCGCCAGTCTGACTGAGGCGCTTGACGCGCTGTTTGATTTCGCAGGCGTCAACGATGCGACACATTCCCCGTTGTCGGCGATGAGTCAAGCTTTGGCATTGCTGGCAGATCCGCATCGACGCCTGCGTGTCATCCATGTCACCGGCACCTCCGGCAAGACCTCCACCTCTTACGCCATCCGGGCCCTGCTGGAGGCGGCCGGGCGAAGCACCGGTTTGACTGTGTCTCCGCACATCACCTCGATCAATGAGCGTGTCCAAATCGGCGGTCGACCGATCGACCCGGTCGAGTTCTGTGAACGCACCGACCGCTTGTTGCACAGTCTGGTGCCCTTGCGTGGGCAACTGACCTACTTCGAATTGGTGCTATGCCTGGCCTTCACCGCCTTCGCCGAGCGAGACGTGGACTACGCCGTCGTCGAGGTCGGCATCGGTGGGACCAACGACGCCACCAATGTCGCGAGACGGTCCGACAAGATCGGTGTGATCGGCCCGATTGGACTCGATCACACCGAGAGACTGGGGTCGACCCTGGCCAAGATCGCGGCCCACAAGGCCGGAATCATGACCCCAGCAGGAGTCGCTTTCCTGGCGCGGCAATCAGGCGAGGCCATGGCCGTGGTCGAAGCTGAGGCTGCGCGCATCGGCGCGGAACTCCACGTGGTCGAGCCTGGCCAGGAAGACGATTCGGTTTTCCCGTCCAGGTGGCCCTTGTTCCAGCGGGCCAACTGGGCCATGGCCTTGGCGGTGGTCCGCCACCTGGCCAGACGCGATGGTTTCGATCCACCGAGTGCTGATCAGGTTCGTCACATGGTCGCCACCGGTTGGGTGGAGCCCTTCCAGGTGTCAGAGCGCCGGGTCGCGATCACACCTCCGGCAAGGTACGAGTGGCTGACGGTGCCAGGTCACCGCGTCCTGTTGGATGGGGCGCACAACCCACAGAAGGCGGCCAGCTTGGTTCAAGCGGCCCGATCAGAGGGCTGTGCGCCGATGCCAACGTTGGCGACCTTGTCGCAGGCCCCGATCGAGAAGCTGCGCGCCACCTTGGCGCAGTTGGCGCCGCTGATGTCGCATCTGATCGTGCCCGAGTTCACCCTGGGTCGTGACGGCAAGGTGAAGAGGTCGATGCCCGCCCAGGCAGTGCTGGCAGTCGCGCGGCAGTGTGGAATCCAGGCTGAGCCTGCGCTCAGCCTGCACGCTGGTCTTGACACCTTGTTGGCTCGCACCGAGGCGGACCTGCTTGTCACCGGGTCCTTGTACCTCGCCGCCACTGTGCGTCCCTGGTTGCTGGACAGACGTGACCGCAGCCAAAGACTGTGAGTACGAGACCCGGTCGCCCATCAGTCACAGTCATCCAGACCCGCGCCCACTGTAGGCTATGAGACCGAGGTGCTTGAGCGACAAGAAAGAGGACCTGTCATGAAGATCACAGTCAAGGGCGTTATCGCCGAACTCGACGGCGATGAGATGACCCGTGTCATCTGGGCTGACATCAAGAAGCGATTGCTGGAGCCCTACCTGGATCTCAGATTGGACTACTACGACCTGTCGATCATGACGCGCGACGCCACCGACGACCAGGTCACGATCGATGCTGCCCGCGCGGTGGCGGCTGCCGGGGTGGGCGTCAAGTGCGCCACCATCACCCCCGATGAGGCCAGGGTCAAGGAATTCGGTCTCAAGGCCATGTGGAAGTCGCCCAACGGCACGATCCGCAACCTGCTGGGCGGTGTCGTCTTTCGTGAGCCGATCGTCATCGAGTCGGTGCCCCGCCTGGTGCCGGGCTGGACCAAGCCGATCATCATCGCGCGCCATGCCCATGCGGACCAATACAAGGCCCAAGACTTCCAAGTGCCCGGCGCCGGTCGGGTCACCATCACCTTCGCTCCGGCGAATGGGGGCGAGCCGATCAGCCGTACAGTGGCTGACTACGACGAGCGCGGCGGCGTCGCGATGGGGATGTACAACACGACACGATCGATCGAAGACTTCGCCAGAGCCTGTTTCACCCATGGGCTGGCGCGTCGCACGCCGGTCTACCTCTCGACCAAAAACACCATCCTCAAGGCCTATGACGGCGCTTTCAAGGACATCTTCGCCCGTGTCTTCGATGAGGAGTTCCACGACCAGTTCAAGGCTGCTGGCCTGACCTATGAGCATCGTCTGATCGACGACATGGTGGCCTCGGCGTTGAAATGGTCCGGTGGCTATCTGTGGGCCTGCAAGAACTATGACGGCGACGTCCAGTCCGACGTCGTGGCCCAGGGCTTCGGCTCGCTCGGTCTGATGACTTCGGTCCTGGTGACCCCTGATGGCCGCACAGCCCTGGCTGAGGCGGCCCATGGCACGGTCACCCGTCACTGGCGCCTGCATCAGCAGGGTCAGCCGACCTCGACCAACCCGATCGCGTCGATCTTCGCCTGGACTGGTGGCTTGAAGCATCGTGGTCGTTTGGACGCCACCGGTGAGGTCGTCCAGTTCGCGACGACCTTGGAGCGGGTCTGTGTCGACACCGTCAACCAGGGCAAGATGACCAAAGACCTGGCCTTGTTGATCTCACCGGACCAGCCTTGGTTGACGACTGAGCAGTTCATGGACGCTGTGGCGGCGAACCTGGCCGTGGCGTTAGCCTGAAAGATATATTGTGTCTGGTGTCTGGGCGAACATCCTTCTGATCGCGGTGTTCATTCTGCTGGGAGGCGTGTTCTCAGCGGCAGAGATGGCGCTCGTGTCGCTGCGCGACTCCCAGGTGCGTCAGTTGGCGACGAAGGGCTCGCGTGGGAAGAAGGTGGCCTCCTTGGCCGCCAATCCCAATCGTTTCCTGTCTGCCATCCAGGTTTGCATCACCTTGTCTGGCTTCTTGTCCGCCTCCTTCGGCGCGGCCACGCTGTCGGATGATATGGCGTCATGGTTCCTGGGCTGGGGCATGTCCGACCCCGTCGCCCACATCGTGGCCCTGATCGTTGTGACAGTGATCATCTCGTACTTCTCGGTGGTGTTCGGTGAGTTGGTCGCCAAACGGTTGGCGATGCAGCGCGCTGAAGCTTTCGCCTTGGCGCTGGCAGGGTTCATCGATGTGGTGGCGACGCTGGCCAAGCCGATCATCTGGTTCCTCGGCGTCTCCACCAACCTGGTGGTGCGTCTGCTCGGCGGCGACCCGAAAGCCTCACGTGAGGAGGTCACCGAGGAAGAGCTGCGTCAGATGGTGACGACTTCGACGAGCCTGACACTTGAGGAGCGCGAGATCGTCGACGATGTCTTCGCCGCAGGTGAGCGCAGCTTGCGCGAAGTCATGGTCCCACGCACCGAGGCTGAGTTTCTCGACGGCGACATGCCCGCCTACAAGGCGGCCCGGTCCTTGGAGACCGCCACGCATTCACGGTTCCCGGTCACCGGCAGCTCGGTTGACGACATCATCGGTTTTCTCCACATTCGTGACCTGATGTACCTGGACCCGACTGATCGATCGACGCCGATCAAGCGGTTGGTGCGTCCGATCATGTCCCTGCCTGACACGGTCCGGGTGCTGCATGCCCTGACTTCGATGAGGCGAGACGGCGCCCATATGGCGATCGTGCGCGACGAGTACGGTGGCACCGCTGGGATTGTCACTTTGGAAGACTTGGTCGAAGAGCTGGTTGGTGAGATTCAGGACGAGTACGACGCTGAGGCCTCCGGGTCGATCGTGTCGGCCTCAGACCACATCGAGGTCGACGGCTTGACCACTTTGGAGCAATTCCACGACGTCACCGGCCTGATTCTGCCGCAGGGGCCATACGACACTGTGGCGGGATTCTGGGTGGCCGTGCGTGGTGAACTGCCCAGCGTCGGCGACGTCGTCACCGCCACAGTTGAGCGTGACGGGGTCGGCTCAGGCGAGGGTGTGCCCATTGAGATGACCGTGACTCAGATGGACGGTCGTCGGGCCGCACGCATCAAGATTTGTCACACCAGTCGCGCCGACAAGGCGGACGGCGACCACAATGCCGAGGGCGACGCCACTGACTCGTGACGTCGCCCTCGGCATTGTCAGGGTCTGCCTCAGCGATAGTCGCCGGGGTGGGGATCGCCACCGTTGGGTTTGTTGGTCTTGAACGCGTCGATGATGGTGGTCAGACCTGAGGTCGAGCTGCCCTGGAGCGGGAGCAGAATCCAGGCGAGAACATACAGCACGAAGCCGACACCGCCGGTGAAGACCACAACGGCGGCGGTGACCAGGCGCACAATGTTGAGGTCGAAGCCGGTGAACTCGGCGATGCCACCGGCGACACCTCCAAAGACGCGATTGGTCCGAGAACGGGTGAGTTGACGGGTGGGCATGGTGTTTTCCTTTCGTGATCACTGAATCTGGAAACCAGATGTCGGGTTGTCGCGGCGTTGGTCAGGGTCCGAATACCCTGCCTGTCCGCTGGATTGGGTTGGGTATTGCCCCGGGGGGTAGGTCGGCGACTGCGGATAGAAGGAACCGATCTGGAAGGGGTTGCCGCCGAGGTTGGCAGGCGGAGCCGATTGGGCGCGCTGCTCGTCGAGACGGCGTTGCCAAGCCAGTCTGGCCTGCTCGAACTCCCGCTTGGCCCGCCACGAACCGCGGCCACGCACTCGCCGCCAGATGAGCAGGGCGATCGCCACGGGCACCAGCCAGAGAAGGAAACTCATGTGATCATTGGCGAACACCACGATGGCCGCGATCAAAGCGATGATCGCGATGGTCCAGGCTCCGCCGCGGCGGGCGGGTTGGCGAGTCGGTGGCTGGTTGGGCCGGTTGGTGGCGGGAAGGAGCATCCAGGCGAGAATATAACCCACCAGGACTCCGCCCGATGTGAAGAACGAGGCGGCGACCAGCAAGACACGGATCAGCGTGACGTCGATACCGAAGAAATCGGACAAGCCCGCCGCCACGCCGGCGATGCGGCCGGTGGCGGGATTACGTCGTAGCTGGGATGAACCTCTCACACCATCAAGCATGCTCCACTCGCGCGCCCAATGCCATAAGGTTTCCCCCCGGTTCCCCCCTGAAGGGGGGTGTGACCTGTCCGCAGCGGCCTGATCTGTCCGCTTCGGCCAGGTCTTGCGCGTTGTGATCGGGTGTTTCAAAGCAGGGTCGCCCGGCCGCGAACGTGGACGAGTCCGTCGTGATCTGCCATGCTGGTGACTGTGAGCGAACCCTCCCTCGTGCGTGACCCCAAAGCCTACCGTCAGGTGGACCAGGCGGTCTTGGCCGGTGTCGCCGCCGGCCTGACGGCGCATGCGCACGTCTCGGTCTGGATCATCCGCGCGGTGTTCGTGCTGAGCAGTTTCTGGAAGTTCTCCGGCGCGGTGGTCTACGTCCTGCTCTGGCTGATCCTGCCCACTCGCGAACGGGCCGTCCCGATCGGCTTGGTCGCAGCAGAACGTCAAGGGCTGCGCACGGTGGCCCATCGCCTGCGCTGGGGCCGCGCCGTCGGCTGGTTGGCCTGTTGCCTGATCGGGCTGGGCGTCGCCCGGCTGATGCGCCTGTACGACTCGAGCGTGTTCGGCGAGTTCGGGACGCACATCGTCGTCCTCGGCATCGGTTTGTCCTTGATCTGGCTGGCTCGTGAGACGACCTGGCCGAGGGCCTGGAAACTGATCGTGCTGAGCCTCGGTGTCATCGTGATCTGGTTGTTCGGGGCCTTCGTTCAGGCACGGTTCCTGTCCTGGCTGGTGATCGATCTCGGTTGGCAGGACCCGGCCATGGCGCTGCCGGAGCGTATCTTCGGCTTGGCCTTGTTTTGCGCTGGAACCACCGTGGTCGTGACGTGTTTCATCACGCTGCCTTGGATCCTTCACCCGGCCCGGTCGTCGAAGGAGCGCCAGGCCGAACTGATCGCGCAGACCAGGGCGGACATGGCCGCCCACCTGCACGACTCGGTGCTTCAGACCTTGGCCGTGATCCAGAAACGGTCCTCCGACGCCAAAGCGGTGGCCCAACTGGCCAGACGTCAGGAGAAAGAGCTGCGCGAGTGGTTGTACGGCGAGCGTGGGGACGAAGAGTCAGCCGTGACGGCTTTGAAGGATGTCATCGCAGAGTTGGAGACGACCTATCCGGTGGCGGTCGAGTTGGTCACGGTCGGCGACCACGAGATGAACGTGGCCGTGGACGCCCTGGTTCGGGCCGCCCGCGAGGCGATGCTGAACGCCGCCAAGCATTCCGGGGCCGATCAGATCGACGTGTACGCTGAGATCAACGTGTCGCACGGCGAGATTTTCGTCCGTGACCGCGGCTGTGGCTTCGTCATGGAAGACATCGGCGAGGATCGGATGGGAGTGCGTGGTTCGATCATCGACCGGATGGCACGCTACGGCGGCACGGTCACCATTCGATCCACTGTCGGTGATGGCACCGAGATTCATCTGATGATGCCACTGGAAGAGGAAGGAAACACCTATGACTGAAGAATCGACTACGGCTGAGGCGCCGACACGGGAGCCCAGGCGTCACCGGGTCGTGATCGTGGACGACCACACCATGTTCCGGGCTGGTGTCCGCCACGAGATCGCTGGCGCGGTCGAGGTCGTGGGCGAAGGCGAGGACGTCGCCAGCGCCGTCGAGGTGATCCGTCGCACGATGCCAGATGTGGTCTTGTTGGACGTGCATCTGCCTGGCGGCGGCGGCTCGGAGGTGATGAAGCAGGCGGGCAGGCCCGAGGTGAGGTACCTGGCACTGTCAGTGTCCGACGCTGCTGAAGACGTCATCGGCACGATTCGGGCCGGGGCCAGGGGCTACGTCACCAAGTCCATCTCCGGAGTCGACCTGGTCGACGCGATCGGCCGGGTGGCCGAGGGTGACGCTGTCTTCTCGCCCAGACTGGCCGGTTTCGTGCTCGACGCCTTCTCTGGTTCCATCGAGGTGGCGTCTGTCGATGAGGATCTGGATCGCCTGTCGGGACGCGAGCAGGAAGTCTTGCGACTGATCGCGCGCGGGTACTCCTATCGTGAGGTGGCCCGTGAACTGTTCATTTCGGTCAAGACGGTGGAGACCCATGTCTCATCGGTGTTGCGGAAGCTGCAGTTGTCGAATCGGCACCAGTTGACGCGCTGGGCCACCGACCGGAAGCTGGTTTGAGCTTTCGCGCGGGCGGACAGACCTCAGGTCGCCCGACAATGAAGGAACCGCCGACAGCTGCTGGCCTGTCGGCGGTTCGTGGTGTGATGGTTGCCATCGCTGCTGCGATGGAAGTGCTTGTTGAGGGCCATCACTGCCCAACGGGTTGGGTTCTCAGTTGTTCGAGCGGCCTTTGATGGCTCCCCAGACGAGCAGGACGAGGGCTGAACCGGCGATGGCGATCAGCCATGTGCGCAGGTTCCAGAAGGCGCCGAGGCCAACATGGAATATCGCGGAAGAGAGCATGCCGCCGACGAGGGCTCCGATCACGCCGCAGGCCAGTGCTGGCAAGAATCCCTTGCCGAGACGACCGGGGACGAGTGCGCGAGCGATGGCTCCGACGATGGCTCCCAAAATGAGGAATGAAATAATACCCATATCTCTATTGTAGGCATCGGAACCCGCTGTCACTAGGGAGGATCACCCTGGAGTGTCCCTGACCGACATGGCCGACGCCTGGTCAGGGATGCCGACGCAGGAGGGCCGTGGTCTGGTCTCACAACAGCGGGCGCAAGGGTTTGAGGATAGCCTCCGCCACTTGGGCATACTGGGGGCGACGCCGCCACTCGTCGAGCGTCAATTCGTGGCAGTTGGTCAGATCAGTGCGGAAGGTGTCTTCCAGGGTTCGCGCCATGGCTTCGTCCATGAACTCGACGTTGACCTCGTAGTTGCCGAGCATGGAGACGCGGTCAAGGTTGGTGGTGCCGACAGTCGACCAGATCGAGTCGATGGTGGCGGTCTTGGAGTGGATCATGGCGCCTTCGTACAAGAAGAGTTTGACGCCACCGGACAGAAGTGTGTCGTAGTGGGCACGAGACAGCCAGTCGGTCAGCGGGTGGTTGGAGGCGGCCGGGATGATGATGGAGACGTCCACCCCACGCCCAGCGGCGTCGATCAGGGCCTGGACCAGGTCGGCGTCGGGAAGCAGGTAGGCGTGCGTCAGCCAGATGCGAGCCGAGGCTTTGTTGATGGCGTCGAGGTAGACGCCGCGAATCGGATAGACCGCCAGCCTCGGCACGTTGCGGTGCAGTCGAAGTTTCGAGGTCCATGTGCGGTGGCGCGGATAGGGTAGGGGTCGGTGATGTCGATCGCTCACATGCCACATGTCGACGAAGCTGGCCTCCAGTTCCAAGGCGAAGGGGCCCTCGACACGGACATGGGTGTCGCGCCATTTGTTGGCATAGAGTGAGCCGAGGTTGTACCCCCCGACGAAGCAGACGGCGCCGTCCACGACCAAGATCTTGCGGTGGTCCCTGCCCGAATTGCGCGGCAACAGCCAGGCCAAGCCACCGCGGACAAGGCCGAACGGAGCAGTCATGACCGTGCTTGGGAAGCGGAAAAAGGACCGGGGCACGACCAAGTTGGCGAAGACGTCCCAGACACAGGCCACCCTCACCCCACGGGCGGACGCTCGGGCCACCGCGTCCAGGAAACGTTGGCCGACCTCGTCGGACTTCCAGATGAACGACTCCAGGTAGACGTGGTCTTCGGCCGCGTCGATGGCCTCGATCATGGCGTCGTACAAATGTGCGCCGTAGGTGTAGATCGTGACCGCGTTGTGGTCGACCTGGCAGGTGGTCGGCTCGCGATAGGGGAAACCTTGCGGAGTACGGTGGCGGCGGTGCGCCGTGGCGATGGTGTTAACGATGATCGCGGTCGCGAGTTGGATCCCGGCCACTGTGGCGAGACCCTTGAGGAGGGTGCCGCCAATCTTCTTGTGCAACGCCATGCGGCT
>JAITVA010000102.1 GCA_031286045.1 Propionibacteriaceae bacterium
CGCTACGATCCCGACGGCCACGACGGGCACCCGCCTGACCCTGCGTCCAGCGGGCGCACCTGCCCCAGGCGGCGCCTCCAGCGCGACCAAAGACCTCACCGCCTCCTCCCCCACGCAGCAGCCAACTGGGATATCCCCGGTCGATGCCAGCCCGAGCGCCATGGCTTCCGCCAAGGCCGCCGAGCCGACCGACACGCCCACCGATGCGGAGACTCCGGGCGAATCCAGCAGCCCCACTTCCAGCCCGACCACGATACCGAGCCCAGCGCCAAGCCCGAGCACGAGCCCTAGCCCCAGCCCGAGCACGGCCACGCCCAGCGCCACACCGACCCCGTCGGCGTCAATCACCCCAACCCCGACACCATCACTGCCACCCGCCGTCCAACAAATCGTCGAGTCCTTCCAGCGGTGGTTCGCTCAACCGAGCGTCCAGGCCACATTCGCGACCCGCCTGGCCGCCGCTGTCGACCTAGGCTCACTGGAGCAGCAGGTGGCCACCGCCCTGGCCTCTTACTTCCAGACCACGATGCAGACGATGTTGAATTCGATGATGTCCTCCCTGCAGGCGCAACTCAGCGTCGCCATGCAGACCACCATGAGCCAGTTGACCAGTCAAATGTCCACGGCCATGAGCATGGATTCGGCCGACTTCGCCAAGGTCTTCCAGTTCACCATGGATCCGGCCCAACTGAGCAGCGTCTTGATGTCGATGATGAACGCGGATGCTGACTCCCTTGACTCCAACCTCCAGAAACTTGGCTACGGCACGCTGGACACCCCGTCGAGCATCGACATCTATCCCAAGGACTTCGCCGCCAAGCAACATGTCCTTGACATCCTCAACACATACAACGACGACATGAAGGCGACCGGTCAAGAGGACAAGGTCATCACCTACACCGACATCGTCGGCACCTTGATGGCCTCGGTCACCGACATCATCTCCAAGGTCTCATCGGTGTTGGTCGCCTTCGTCTCCATCTCGCTGGTCGTCTCTTCGATCATGATCGGAGTCATCACGTACATCTCGGTGCTTGAACGTCGTAAAGAGATCGGCATCCTGCGGGCGTTGGGCGCCTCGAAGCGTGACGTCGGCAACGTCTTCAACGCCGAAACTCTGATCGTGGGCTTCGTCGCCGGTCTGCTTGGTGTGCTGATCACGATCGGACTGACCCTGATCGCCAACCCCATCGTCTACTCCCTGTTCCAGATCCACGACATCGCCCGCCTGCCCTGAAACGCGGCCATCGGCTTGATCGTCATCTCGATGCTGTTGACCTTCCTGGCCGGCTTGATCCCCAGTTCAGCGGCGTCACGGCGTGATCCGGTGGAGGCCCTGCGCAGCGAGTGAGCCGACGCTGGTTAGTCCAGCACGCGAACACAGAGCTGACACAGACAAAGCTCACATTGCCGTGGTCGGGCTGAAGGATCAACTCTCGTCGGGGACTTGCAGGTCGGAATGAGCGATCTCTTCGATGGAGACATCCCGGAAGGTGAGGACCTTGGCTGTCTTGACGAAACGCGCCGGACGGTACATGTCCCACACCCAGGCGTCGGCCATCGACACCTCGTAATAGACATCGCCACCCTCGGTGCGCACCTTCACATCGACGTTGTTGCAGAGATAGAAGCGCCGCTCAGTCTCCACCGCGTACCGAAAAATGCCGACGACGTCCTTGTACTCTTTGTACAAGGACAGTTCGAGTTCGGACTCATAAGATTCCAAGTCTTCAGCGCTCATAATCCCCTTACTCTAGCGGCTCGGGCGACATTCCCATAGCTCATGCGGTGTTGGGGGCAGGGTCCCAACTCGTCGAGATGGCGTTGGTGGAGCGCAGTGCCATAGCCCTTGTGCTTGGCGAACTCGTAGGCCGGGTACTCGGTGTCAAGGTCATCCATGATGTGATCACGGGTGACCTTCGCCACAATCGAGGCCGCTGAGACGCAGGCCACCACTTGGTCGGCCTTCCACATGCCCAGATGCGGCGCTGGAACCCCGTCGACGCTGAACCCGTCGGTGATGACGAAACCGGGCGTCATCCCCAGGTTGAGCACTGCTTGACGCAAGGCGTGCAGATTAGCGGCCTGGATGCCCATGCGATCACAGTCAACCGCCGGCACCACCTCGATTCCGACGGCGACGGCCTGTTCTATGATCAGTGGACACAATCGTTCACGGGTCCGTGCCGTCAAGGCCTTGGAGTCGTTCAGACCGGGAATCTCGCAGGTGAGGTCGTCGGACAAGATGACTGCAGCCGCGACCAGTGGCCCGGCGCACGCTCCCCGACCGGCCTCATCGGCCCCTGCGACCGGGCCGAGACCAGCAGCGAGGAGCAGGTGCTCATACGGCCCCATGGTCACCCTGCTCGGTCGTCAGGCGCCACGCGTCGGGCAGGTCCAGGACTGACTGGACAGCGCTGGCGCCTGACCGCTCGCAGCTGGTGCTTGAGCCAAAGCCTCTGAGACACCCAGAGTCTGGATTCGGTTCAGTGGCCAGAAGATCGAGAACACCTTGCCCTGAATCGAGTCGATGCTGGGGAAGGCCAGGTCGGGTGTGGCTCGGACGCCAGGATATTGGCCGTCGCACATCCAGTAGCGCGAGTCGCGGGAATTGTCCCGATGATCACCCATGACGAATATCCGCCCCTCGGGCACATGGATGTCAAAAGAAATCTGGGCACTCGCCTCGTTCACGAAGACGGTGTAAGCCGACTCATCTAGGGTCTGCCCGTTGACTGATATACGCCCCTGCGTGTCACAGCAGGTCACATGATCGCCCGGCAAACCGATGAGCCGCTTGACTAGGTATTGCTCATCTTGTGGCGGCAAGACTTTGATCTGGCCGAGCGCCCACTTCCACCAAGGGGGTTGCTCGGTCATCGGGCCGAGCCAGCCCAAGTCGTCTCGAAAGACCACAATCTCGCCACGCTGAGGGGCCCCCGGTTTCCACACCATGATCGTGTCGCCCTTGAGCAAGGTTTGCTCCATTGACTCGGACGGCACCTTGTAGGACTGCACCAAGAAAATGCGCAACAATGTCACAACGAGCAAGGCGATGAGGATGTAAAGCAACAACTCACCGATCCACCGCAACAACCCACCCCGGGAAGGCCTGTCCTCCTCAGCGGCCCGGGCAGGCCCAGGTCGCTTGGACGATCCCTCGCCAAATGCATGTGACATTGAAACCTCCCCGCTTCCACTCACACAGTGACCCGTGGTGGCTCCCTGAAAGGGGAGTCTCAGATGTCGCGCTTCTCCTTGATCTTGGCTGCCTTGCCGCGAAGCCCACGCAGGTAGTACAGCTTGGCGCGACGGACATCGCCGTGCCGCTCGACCTCGATGTGGTCGATGATCGGAGAATGCAGGGGGAAGGTACGCTCGACGCCGATGCCGAAGGAGACCTTGCGCACAGTGAAAGCCTCCTGAATGTCAGCACCCGTGCGCGAGATGACCACGCCGGAGAAGACCTGGATACGCGAGCGGTTGCCCTCGACGACCTTGACGTGGACACGCACAGAGTCACCCGGTCGGAATGTTGGGATATTGTCGCGCAGGAATTCGGCGTTGATCTGGGAAATAAGCTGGTTCATGAAAACCTCCAGGTGCCACAGGTCACCATCTCGAACGAAAAGACTGGTCCGAACGACTACCCCCCTGTGGCAGGGGTCGTAGGGACGCAATGAGCTATTTTGCCACATGGGGCCCAGTCGGCGCCAACTCAGGTCGCGCTTCGAACGGTTCGAGAGTCGTCGGCCACCCGTCTCAGCCCTCGCGGACCTCAGCCAGCACTGCATGGGCAGCGGACAACCACATCATGGCCAGAATCTGGTGACCAGACACACTGGGATGCACGCCGTCGTCAGTCAGTTCCGACGGACGTGGATAGAGGTTGAGGGCGACGTCAGCCTCCACCAGAGTCGCGTCGTACTCGCGGGCCAAGTGGCGTACCACCTCGATCTTCGGATCGAGGTCCTCCCGCCACAGCGCCTGATCGAGGCTCAGCGGGAGCAGGAAGGGCTCCACCATGATCAGACGGGCCTCACCGACGTTCTCCACACAGGCACGATAGTCCCTCTCGAAGTCCGCAGGTGTCGTCGGGTCGTCAGAATCGAACCGACGCCAGGTATTGTTGATACCGATAAGCAGGCTCACCACATCGGGACTTGGGGACGCCACATCCTCGGCCCAACGATGACGCTGGTCACCGACACGATCACCGGACACACCGCGATTGAGCACCCGCCAGCCGGCGAGCGCTGGACTAGCGGCCAGCAATGCGGGATAACCGCTACCCAGACCGGTTGGGTCCTCGCGGCGTCCACAATCGGTCACACTGTCGCCTGCGAAGATGAGGGTTGGCGGTTCTTTCGCCACAGGTGATTCCTTCTTTGGTTGATGTCCCAAGTATCAGTAGCTGGTCTGAGGCGGGACAGTGACGGCGCGCACCTGGATGAGCATAGCCTGCTGTGGATCAAGGTTGGGCAAGGGCAGACCAACTGTCGTGAGCAGGACCCCTGGAATGTCCACGCCCTCGCCCAGACACGTGGCCATCCAGGGTGGGCTGGCGACTTCGTGGCATGACGGCAGTCCGAGATCGTCGAGGACGCGAACACGATAGGTCAGGGTCGGGTCGAGGCCTGGGAACTGGACGCGACCGGCTTGACCTGCAAAAGAGGTGTGGCGAGGTGCCCAAACATACAACGCTTGGCGCCGATCGGTCGCGACGACGCCGAAAAGAGCCAAGGCCTCATCCGCCAGCTCCGCGTTCACCCAGGTTCCGGCATGGAGCAGTGGTCGCAGCCGCTTGTGCAGCCCGATCCAGCGCGTCAGCAGGTCCAATTCGGCCTGGTCAGCGTCGGCCAGGTCGCGTTCGATGCCAGCATGACCGAGCAGGGAAACGATCAGACGCAAAGACGAGTCGGTTGTTCGCCCGGTGGTATGGGAGCGGGCCGCGCCGTAGTGCGAACCAATCAACTCCGGCGGCACGAGCAGGCGAGTCCATCGTTCAATCTCCAGCCTCTCGACCGGATCATTGCAGTCAGAAGCCCATAGCCGGTCGGTGCGGTCCAGAATGCCCAAATCGACCCGACCGCCACCACCCGAACAGGTCTCAATCTCCAAACCCGGGAACTGGGCGCGCAGATCGTCAAGCAGGCGGTACAAGGCCAGGGTCTGTTGGTGCACCATCGGGCGATCCTGGTCCCCGCGCCGACCGACCGCCTCCAGTAGGTCGCGGTTGTGATCCCATTTCAGGGCGTCCACGCTGTGATCACCGATCGCAGCGCACAAGCGCTCGTATACATAGGTGTAGGCTCCAGGATTCGCCAAGTCGAGGACGTACTGATGTCGAGAACTCGGCCCGAGGCCCTCACGCGGGCCGAGCACCCAATCGGGGTGGACCCGGGCCAGGTCGGAGTCGAGGTTGACCATTTCTGGCTCGACCCACAAACCGAACTCCATGCCGTAGCCATGAACAAGATCGGCGAACGGACCCAATCCGTTCGGCCACACAGCCGGATCGACCTGCCAATCCCCCAGGCCCGCCCGGTCGTCGCGTCGGCCCAAGAACCAACCGTCATCGAGCACGACTCGCTCGACTCCGACCTGGGCCGCCCGTTGGACCAAAGGCGTCAGCCGAGTCAGATCCTGATCGAAGTAGACCGCCTCCCAGGTGTTGAGCGTCACCGGACGAGGGCTGCGCGGATGGGATGGCCGCGCTCGCAAGCGGCGATGCAGTCTGTCGGCAAGGCCGTCGAGTCCTTGATCTGACCATACGAAGACGACAGTCGGGGCCGTGTAGGCCTGGCCGTCGGCCAAACGGACCTCGCCCGAGGCCAAGGACTCCCCCGCGCCGAGCACCGAAGCGAACGCGCCCGCGCTTTCGGGCAGGCGCTCCGCCAGATACTCTCCGTCGCCACTCCAGGCCAGATGGGTCGCCCAGACCTCGCCGTGGCGGAAGCCGAAGGACAAGGTGCCCAAGGCCATCAAATAGGGCGAATCATGACCGGGCTTGCCCCGACGCGCCCGACGTACATGACTGCCGAAAGTCAGAGGCGTCCGTTGGGGCGCACGCTCGCGGCACCACTTCCCGGTGAAGTCCATCAGTTCGACCGCCCTGGCCGGAATCGGCATCAGGGCCCGCCAGGCGTCGAGTGTGTAGGGCGGGACGTGATCTGGCAACCCCAGCCCAGCGTCGCGGGTCATCTGACAATCGACACTGACCACACCGAAGCGATCCATCCGATAGGTCAACTGTGAGCGTAAGGCGCATACCGAGTCGACAAAGCTGAGGCTGATGATTCCCCCGCCCTCTGAATCCACGCTAGACGACACGTCCACGAGGAGGGGTCTAGGCGTGGTCGCGCCACCTGCGGCATTGCCTTCCTGAGCCGCAGTCCCCGACCAGCCATCACGCTCGGTCGGCCACACTGAGAACAAGCGAGCCATGTCGGGCGCGTTGTTGAGGACAGCCGGAACACTCGTTGCGTTCAGCGCGGTCAGCGTGGCCCCATCGGCCGATCCGATGTCGGCGCCCCAATGCAGCACATGTGGAACAGGACGCGCCGCGTCGATAATCAAGCAGCAGCCCGCCGCCCGCAACGACAGGGCAGATGGATCCAAGTTCACAGCGTTCTCCTTATGTTTGTTCTCCGTAGAAAATAAGCCAATGCCCGGCACATCCAGAGTCATGGCGGAACCAAGGCGCGGGGCCCGACCATGCCATGACATAGCCGGACCCCAGAACACCAACAATCAACTCTACTGGCGCACGATGAGACGCGTGACCTCAAACGATGATGTCGGCGATGTGATCGTGACAGCGTGATTTCCGGCGGTCAAATCGAGATAGACAGTAGCGGAAGAAGTGCTCGACGCCCCCGCCGTCGCGGGTAACTCAACCTGCGTCGCAACAACACCGTCCACCAGCACGGTCGCCGCACCACCGGTCGCGGATGTGTACTCGATCTGCGCAGTAGTGCTGCCCGAATTCTGAGCATTGACTCCAGACAGGCCCCAACCGCCGACACCAACGGACTCGACCGGCGTGTACACAGTCTCCATGATGATGCGGTCGATATCTGGCGCATAGTGCCCATCAACCCCGCCGATCGTGATGGCGTTCAAACCAGCGGCGAGCGTGACCGGAACGTCGACATCACGAACAATCCCCCACCCCGATGGAGTGCCTCCGGAAGCATTGCCTGAGCGAGGTGGATTCACCACAACCGCTTCGCCACCATTGACACTGACGGAGAAGGCCCGCTGGTCGGCATCGAGGTAGCCGATCCGAAGGATCCTCGGACCGGCCGTGGCAGCCTGCACCCCATTGAAGGTGACGGAGGCCCCGGTGCCAAGATATCCAACTTTGCTTTGCCCAGAGCATCCAGCACAGGACGAGACTGCGGCGGCGCCAGCCAACGTATTGGTGGGCAACTCCGCTTCAAGCACGACGTCAGCTACCCCATCGAAAGCCAGCGGAGTTTTGCTGATGTGCACCGCATAGCCTCCATGAGCACGTTCCGGTATGGTGAGAGTGCTGGCCGAGGTGACATCGACAACTTCAGTGGCGATGTCACGGTCGCTCGCGCCATCTTTGAACACTGTCGCCTTGTAGTGCCCCGAACCGAGGAAGCTGAGCGGGATCGTGGATGTCCTGGCGCCGTCATTGACAGAACCGATGAACCAGTCGTCCCCTGTTCGACGAGCGAAAGTGGCGTAGTCATCGGGGAACCCTTCCAGCATTTTGCTCTCATCCCACACAGTCGGGACCGCTCTCAGAAGATGCCGACCCACCCAGGTCTCATAGGCTGCGTTGGAGTCCGCGAAGTGGACCATCGCAGACGTGAAGACCACTGACAGCGCGAGTTGGTGCGCGTGCGTGGTGTTAAGCGAGTCAAGCGAGAACACGACCGGTGTCATATCCATACCGCCCACGACGTTGCGAGTGAATGGATACGTCGCGTCATCGGTGGCTTTGGGCGCGCGTCGGTACTTATACTGCTCACTACCAAGAATCGCCTCACTGGTGATGATGTTAGGATAGGTCCGATTCTCGCCGGACGGCTTCGTGGATCCATGGAAGTTGACAAGTAACCGCGCCTTCTGGGCCGCGATCGCAATTCTCTCATACAGTCCCATCGTGTCAGCTCGATCCGACTGCATGAAGTCGATCTTGAGCCCAGCCACGCCTTGATCAGCGATACCCCGCAAAGCCGCATCGAGTTGCGACTGACCGAAATAAGAGCCGTCGCCGTTGGTGAAGTCGCCCTTGTTCTTCCAAATGAAGACACCAATCCCGCGCTCAGCGCCGTAAGACGCGAGAGTTGGAATATCAACCCCATTATTGACGTAGCAGCAGTCAACCGTAACGTAGTCCATTCCAAGTTCCTCTGCCGAGTCGATGTATGACTTCTGCGAGAGAACCATATCGTCGCCGGCGGCAGCGTGCTCTTCGTTCGACCACCAAGACCACAGCGCCTTACCCGGCTTCACCCAGGAATAGTCACCGACGGGATCGGGATTCAGGTCAGTGATCAAATGGCTTCGAGTGAGGTCATCAAGAGACGGAGCAGCGACCACAACCCTCCATGGAGTCGCGAACGAACCCGTCGTTGGCACCTGCACGCCATTCGTGGCAGTGGAAAAGACATTGTTGTCAGGACCCGGGAGCTGCACTTTGAGCGCGCTGTTCCCGTTGCCTTGCGCATCCAATCGAACCGCCGGGTATTGTCCGCCATTGTTGTACACACCCGCCTCACTGATGAGCATCCAGCCCGTGTTGTTGCGCAAACTCCCCAGCATGGGCATCGCGAAATGCCGAGTACCCATGGATGAGGCTGACACATAGGGGTAGGTCGCCTCATAATCACGGGCCGAACGATAGTCACTCGCCCAGAGCCCGGTGCCACCTGGCAGTGCGAACGTCGTCGCCTCCGCAGTGACGGCGGTGGAGCCGACTCCACTCACCTCGTAATGAAAAGCAACGCCATCATTGGCGGCCCGAATCACCACGGTCAGTTTGGCGGAACCACGAGCATAGGACAGCGTCATCTCGTTGGCCGTGGAAGTCACGGCGCCATCGAAATGCTCAGTCAGCGAGTACTCCTGACTGACGGTGCGCTGGGACTCGCCCAGGAAAGAGAGCCTGGTGGAAAGATCAACAGAGGCAGTGACTACCCCCATGCGAGAACTGTCGACAACCGATTGCCCCGCCTGCGTGATGGTGTACGTGAGTGTGCCGTCATTCTCATTGCGAACAGTGAGACTCGTCAAGCCATCTGGCGATGTGACTTCGTGAACCGTCAACGCCATCGCCGGGGCGGACGTTCCCATAGCCATGAGACCCACAACCACCACTGCGATGACCGATGTGGTCAGTTTTGCGACACGTGAAGTGATATTCATATATTTCTCCTTCGAATCGGAAAATCCTACGTATCACTTTTAGAATAGCGAAGATTATTAACGTCGGCAATAAAATGAAGCCTTCAATGGCCCCAATGAGATGATAGAGACCCCGCCGGCTCGACTACCCTGCCAGTATGGCCTCCTTTTCCTCCCATGGTCGCACATATTCTCGCAAGTAGGTGACGCTTGTCGATGCGTCCCTGAGGAGACCCGCTCCCATTTTATTTACTTGACTATGGCAACAAATTCTGACTAAAATCCAACTCGGTGCCACTGAAGAAGGAAGTAGCCACCAGGTCACAGTAGCCCGGATTCGAATCCATTCGAGTCACGAACACAGGAGAAGGCCATGACATCTGCCGCCACCATTGGCTCCCTCGCGATAGGCCGCCTCCACGCAGAGGTCTTCCTTGGGCACACCTTGCCAACCCTGCGAGTCCGAAGGGATGACACGGTCGTGCTCGATCACGTTGAGCTATCGC
Source organism: Propionibacteriaceae bacterium (assembly GCA_031286045.1). Classification (GTDB taxonomy): domain Bacteria; phylum Actinomycetota; class Actinomycetes; order Propionibacteriales; family Propionibacteriaceae; genus WQYJ01. The sequence goes on from JAITVA010000102.1 coordinate 9,891, forward strand.
CAAGGGTCGATGGGCAGCACTTACTCGCGGATCGGCCCGATGCCCATGCTCCAGAGCTCC
>JAITVA010000115.1 GCA_031286045.1 Propionibacteriaceae bacterium
AAAGCATTGCTTTTCGCGCCGGGACAGTGTACATCACTGCTTCTGTTCCTTCTGTTGTCATGGGCTCTCCTATTTGGTATTTTTCATATCCCCGCTTGTTATCTTACACACGAACCCAACCCCGACTGTCCACAACACTGCATAATTGTGGATTCGCGGAGAAATAGTCTTTGCCCCATGACAGAAATCTCTGGCCAAGATAAGGTAAGAAGGCGCAGCCGGGGCGGCGACCATAGTGACCATGATGACACCCACCGTCAGGATGCGCGTGGGACCACGGATGATGAGAAGGAACACAGATGTCGATGAGTACGAACCCCGCAGCAGGATCCCCTGGGCGACCAGGACGTCATGGAGGGCCGGGCGGCCTCGGCTGGAAGAAATGGCTCATTGTCGCAGCCGCGGCTGTGATTGTGATCGGCGGGGGCACAGCTTGGGCACTGACATGGGGGAAGGGCGCGCCTGCTCCAGTCACCACCCCAACTGTGACACCCACCCCGACCCCCAGCCCCACTCCGACACCCACACCGACCCCCACCCCGACACCAGAGTTGCCGCGTTGGCCCCTGACGGGCATGACCGGGGACGTCGTGCAACGACCGGCGCTCGTCGTCAAAGTCGAGAACTCCATCGACGCGCGCCCTCAAGAGGGGCTCGACTCGGCTGACATCGTCTTCGAGGAACTGGTCGAGGGTGGTATCGTCCGCTACGTCGCCATGTTCCACTCGACTCTGCCCTTCCACATCGTCCCGGTCCGCTCGATCCGCCCGATGGATGGACCGATCGCCGGATGGACCCGGGGCCTGATGGTGTACGCCGGTGGCCAGGCTCCCTTCGAGGAACGTGCCGCCGCCGACGGTCTCCAGTTGATCTCCACCGGCTCGGGATTGGGCCGCGTCGACGATCGTGACGCCCCCCACAACCTTGCCGCCAACCCCGAGAAGCTGGTGGCTCGCGCTGACGCCGACCACCAAGCGTCACCGCCGGCCTTCGCCAGCTTCGTCGACACCGGCAGCACGGCCGAGACCTTGGGCACACCGGCCAGCAACGTGGCCGCCACAATCTCGCCGATCTCGCATCCCAACTGGAATTGGGACGCCGCCAGTGGAAAATGGTTGCGCTGGGAGGACGACGATCCGGCCGTGCTGGTGACGGGGGCCCAGATCAGCGCCACCAACGTGTTGATGCTGTCCGTCGAGGTCGACATGACCGGGTACACCGACGTCATCGGCACCCACGTGCCCGAGTCCATCGTCGTCGGCCATGGACAGGGTCTGCTGGCGTCGGGCGGCAAGTCCACGACGATCACCTGGCGCCACGACTCCGAAACCACTCCCTGGCAGTTCTTCGACGCCAACGGCGCCCCGGTCTCGCTGACTGCGGGGAACACCTGGGTCGAGTTGGTGCCTACCACCGGGTCGTACTCCGCGAGCTAAGCGGTTGTGGTGGGCCTGCGCATGGCGAGTGAGTAGCACTGCGTGGGGCACAGGGTGGAACCACGTGAGGCAAGAGCGACGGGCTGCACGCGGCGGTGAGCAAAACTCATCCGAAAACTGACCAAAATCGTTGAGTTTGAGAGGGCCCCCTCGATTTTGGTCAGTCTCGCTCCGAAAACGAGTCAAAATGGACATGAAATTGACCTCAATCGTCAGATCGGGCTGGATCGCGACGATTGGGGTCAGTTTTTCTCTCCATGAGAGCGGCACAGGTGGCATGCTTGAGCACATGAAGGCAGTCATTGTGCGTCGGCCTGGCGGGCCGGAAGAACTGGCGCTGAGCGATGTTTCGACCCCGGAGCCGGGTGAGGGCGAGGTCAAGATCGCGGTGCGCGCCGCCGGGGTGAACCGGGCGGATCTGTTGCAGCGGCAGGGGCATTATCCGCCACCACCAGGGGTGACGGAGATCCTGGGGCTAGAGGTGGCAGGCGTCGTGGAGTCGATCGGTCGTCCGACCGGTGAATCGTGGGTGCCGCGCATCGGCGCCCCCGTTGTCGCTCTCCTGGCAGGAGGCGGTTATTCCGAGCATGTCGTCGCCCCGATGGGGCAGTGCGCGCCACTGCCCCTCGGCCTGAGCAAGCGGCGTGATGCCGCGTCACCGGTCATACGCACCACCGCCTCCCCCACCGGCCTGGCCTCCCCCGTCGACCCAGCACCCCTCGCCGAACCGGCCTCCCCCACCCGCGGCGACTTCACGTCACCGACCAACCCCAGCTCACCCTCCGCCTCCGATCTGGTGATCGCAGGCGGAATCATGGAGACGGCTGCGACAGTGGTGTCCAACTTCGACCACATCCATGTCCAGGCGGGCGAGACCATCCTGATCCATGGGGGCGCTGGTGGCATCGGCTCCTTCGCCATCCCCTACGCCAAGCAGCTCGGTTTGCGCGTCATCACCACAGTCGGCTCGCCACATAAGGCCGAGCAGGCCCGCACAATCGGGGCTGACGTCGTGCTCGATTACCACGAGGACTGGTCCGACCAGGCCAAGCACGCCACCCAGGGACGCGGCGTCGACGCCATACTCGACATCATCGGGGCGAAGTACCTCGAAGCCAACGTCGCCCTGCTGGCTCGCGGAGGCCGCATGACAGTGATCGGGCTCCAGGGCGGAACCAAGGCCACCCTCAACCTGGGTCTGCTGCTGAGCAAGGGTGCCACCGTGACTGCCACCAGCCTGCGTTTCCGACCCCCGAACGAGAAGACTTCCATCGTCCGCCGCGTCGTCGCCGAGGTCTGGCCTCTGTTCACATCGGGCGCCATCCCCTTGCCCCATCTGACGACCTTCCCTTTGGCCCAAGCAAGGCTGGCCCACGAACTCCTGGAGTCCGGGCGCAATATCGGCAAGATCGTGCTCACGGTCGGCTGAGGACTCAGCGGGCTGCCACAAGACTCGCGTTCGAGCCCGGGAGTCGACCATGCTCACCATCATCCCAGGATGGCGGGTCCTCCCGCCCCACGGTTGGACCGGGACGGCCCACCGGCGACTCATCCGAGACTGGCGGACTCTCCGGTGGCTCACTTGGGCAAAGGCACATCAGGGTTGACGAGATCGAGGACATCGACCCGCTTGT
>JAITVA010000047.1 GCA_031286045.1 Propionibacteriaceae bacterium
GTAGGTGCCGTCGCCCATGTTCTGGACGTTCGAGATCGCCACGAGGGCGGGATCCGACGCGTTGAACTGAATGTCAGACAAGGCCAGGTTGGCCTTGGGCAGTCCGTCGGTGTCGACGACGCTGAGGATACCGGTGTAAGCACCAGTGCCATCGCCATCTTGCCAATTCACCATGTTAGTGGTGTCGGACGGATCGGCGACAGGCGTCACCGAGAAGGCCGACCTGTCCCAGTCAATCGGGGTGTCGGCGCCCTGCCTGAAGCTGAGAACCGTACCCGAACCGGTGATCGGCGTGGCCGAACCCAGGATGTCGGTCGTCGCCGTGACAGTGACGTCCTCGACGCTGGCGTCGGTCACCGTCACAGTGCAGGTGCCGTAGCCGGGACCCGCGACCGAACTGGTGGTGCAAGCGCCGGTCTTGCCCGAAGGAGCGACGCCGTTGATACCCATGGTGGCCGCGCCATTGACACTGACCGTGATGACAGCGTCACCAACCAGGTTCTTCTTGGCGTCCCTGGCCGTGACCGTGCCGGTCAAGGACCCGTTGATCTCGGTCGAGGTCTGGTCGAAGACGATCGTCGACTCCAAAGCGTTGATCGGGCCCGCCTGGAAGGTGAGCGTGATCGGCGAGTTCAGCGGAGTCCGCTGATCCGTGTCGACCGTCACGTCGGCGATATGATCGCCGGCGATGGTGGAGGAGTAACGGATCGTGGTCTTGCCGGTGGAGTCCGTTCCCGCGATGTCAGGATGAACGATCAGCGTCTCGGCCGTGTCCGGACTCTTCGGCGTCGAGGCCACCAGCACACCCGGAACCGGGTTTCCGTACCGGTCGAAGGCGTGGAGGATAGCGGTGTCATAAGCGATACCGTCAGCAAACTGGTTGTTGTCGCCAAGCTCGACGCGGGTCTGCTTCAGCGGATCCTCATCGCACTGCATGGTCGGGCTGGGGACGCAGACCACCTCATTGAGCCAGACGACCGATTGGGCCTGACCAATGGAGGCCTGACCCATCCGCGCCGTGATGGCGAAGGTGCCAGCAGCCTTCGACGAGATGTCGACGAAACAGGTGCCGTCGTTGCCCGTGGTACAACCCAGGGTGCCACCGACCCAGGTCGGACCCGCCGGCGTCACAGCGAAGGAGACCCCTGTGCCGGCCACCGGGACGTCGCTCTCATTGTTGACCGTCGCCGTCACCCGATAGGTGTTGGCGTCGAGCTCTCCCACCTTCAGCGGCGCTGTCAGCGCCGGGTCCTTGGGCTCGATCGTGAAGGAAGAATGATCGGCGGAACCCGCTTGAGCGGAGAAGTTCATCACCACGGGCGAGCCACTGGGCGTGCCCGTAATGGCGCCCTTCGACACCGTGACCGTCGCCGTTTGCGGGCCAGCGATCAAGGAGGTGTAATTGACATTGGTCTTGCCACTGGCGGCGTCCGTGTCAAGGATGCCCGGCTGGACGGTCAGGGACGAACCCACCGCCGCCGCCGAAGTCACCTTGACGCCGGAGACCGGGTTGCCATACTTGTCGTAAGCGGAAACGATAGCAATGTTGGCGGCAACGCCGTCGTTCAGAGCGTCATTGGCATCCAACACGACCGAGGTTGAAGGAGCCTCAGGATCCTTGTCAGGGCAGGTCGGACCTTCAATGCAGAGGTCGCCAGCGGTGAAGGTAGCCGTCACCGGCGAATGCTGCAGCCTGGTGTCGACGCCGGCGGCGTTCGGAATCGTCGCGCCCACCTGATAGGTGACGGCCTTCTTCGACGCCAACTCCAGCGAGCAGGTGCCGTCAGGACCGGTGGTGCACACCGTGGCCTCCAGACCCGTCGCCGGATTCGTCAAGACACCTCTCGAATCAGCCTGACTGAACGTCACCTGGGCGCCGGAAACCGGGTTGTTGCCCGTGGAATCCATCACCGTCGCCGTGACCACAAAGGTCGAGTCAATGGTCTGGCTGGTGGTCGGCGAGATCGACAAAGTCGAGTGCAAGGGATCAGCCCCCGTGTTGGTGAAGGTCATGGACACCGGGGAGGGGCCCAGCGCATCAGTCGGCAGAGCGGAGTTGATGTAGACATGGGCTTGAGCCGGACCAGCCACAGTCGAGGTGTAATCGATCCTGGCCTGACCCAAGGCCCCGGTCGTGGCCGGAGCGGTCGGCGCGTTCAGCGTCGACGTCAGCGGAACCGTCAACACCGAGGCGCCCTGAACCGGGTTGCCGTAGGTGTCATAGGCGTAGGCCATGGCGCGGGTGTGATCCGTGCCATTCGCCACCGCGTCGGCATCCGTCATCGCCACATGAGTGCGGTTCAGGACCGACTCATCCGGTGTCGTGGTCGGATCGTCTTCGGTCGCGCAGTTGGTGAAGCAGACCTGACCAGCTTGGAAGGTGATCGGTTGCGGGCTGTTGTCGATAGACATGTTGTTCACGACGGCGTCCACCGAGTAGGTGCCAGCGAACCGGGAACTGACCGGAACCGAGCAGGTGCCGAAGCGCGGATCGTCCGCGTCATTGATCGTGGTGCAGGTGGCCGTGCCCGCCACACCGTCGATCGTCACCTTGGGGTTGGGTTGATCACTGCCGTTAGGAACAGTCAGCGTCACCGAGACACCGCCGACGAGATTATCGGCGCGGTCCCTGGTCGTCACCGTGGCAATGCTGGATTCACCGGCCACCAACGAGTTACGATCCAGCTCCAAGGTGGAATTACTGGCGGAGACATCGCCGGAGACGAAGTGCATCAACAAGACCGACGTGTCGGCTCGTTGCCCGTCAACCTCAGCGAACAGGGTGTAACGACCAGCCATGCGGGCACGGAAGGAGACGCCACCGTCGCCGCCCGGACCGGTCGTGGTGTTGCCGGTCTGCGGTTGCAGAGCATCGATCAAATCGCCAGAGGTCTGGTCCTCGATCACGACGGCGGCCCCGGAGACGGGATTGCCGTAGGTGTCGTAAGCCCAGCCGGTGATCCGGTTGGCGGCGGAGTTATCAGCCACCACTCCGTTGACTGTGACAGCGAAGCGGGTCCGGTTGGTGGTGGACTCGTCGACATCAGTCGTCACGGGGTTGTCGACCGGGGCGCAGTTGCTGGTGCAGACCGCGCCGGCGGTGAAGGTCACCTGCGGATGCTGGGTCAAGGCGACACCCTTGACCGTGGCCCCGAGGGTGAAAGCACCCATGAGCTTGGAGGTGGTAGAGAAGGTATACACCCCATTGCCAGTATTGGCGAAGGTGTCGAACACAAGATCAGGCAGGCCCTGTGGAGATGTGCCAGTCAAGACGAAGTCTGACAGGGTCAGGTTGTTCAAGGGCAGATTCATCTCGTCGCGGACCGTCACAGAGACGACTACCGGGGAACCGGCGCGCTGGGAGGCGGGATTACGATCGAGAGTCGAGTTCGTGGCCGAGACGCCACCCTGCTGGACGATGACCTGGGCCGTGTTCGGACTGGCGGCGCCATTGATGGAGAAACCAACATTGGCGGTGCCGGGCTCAGTCGAGGTCAAGGTCGCCGTGTAGGTGCCATTCTGATTGTCAGTGACAGCGCTGGTGGCGCCCAGATCGGTGGTCACCTGGACGATGCCGCCGCTGGTCGCCAGCGGGTTGTTGTTGGCGTCGAACAGCTTGACCGTGATGGTCGAACCGGCCGAGTCGCCCGCCGTGATCGGTGAGGTCGCCACAATGGTCGACTTCGTCCCATCAGCCGGGCCAGCGACGAACTTGATCGCCAGATCGGTGGCCTCGACGTTGCAACCGCCGCCAGTGCCGCGGGCGACATTGACACCATAGGAACGAGCGGTCGTGGTGGTGTAGTTCAGCGTGTAGACGCCAGGGCTCGCCTCTGTGACAGCGCCCACCGTGACCAGACCGGTCGGGTTGACCAGCCAGGTCACCTCAGCCGGATCCATGCCGGAGATGGGAAGGCTGTTGCCGTCACGGGCCGTCAAGGTGCCGACCCAGGAGTCAGCGCCATTGGCCACGACAGTGTCTGCCGTGCGTCCGGCCATCGGAGCGACCCGGAAATTGGAATTGACGCATGAGAAGGCGTCGTCGGTGAACAACAGACTGAGCGGCGAATTCGCGATCGCTGTGCCGTTCAGCGTGGCGGCCACGGAGACCGACTCTGCCGTCTGGTCGATGAAGCGCACCATGCAGGTGGTCGCTCCCGCCGCGATGGTGCAGGAGGCGGTCGACGGGTCAGTGCCCACCTCCGCGCCGGTGAACTCGGCGGCGCCATCAACGGTGAAGTTGATCGTCGTCGCGGTGCCAGGCGCGTTGCCGTACTGGTCGGTCGCCGTCGCGGTCGCGACCGGCGACTCGCCAACGGGGGCCCTGGTCGCTGAAAGCGTCAATCTGGCAGTCGTGGTCGTCGCCACGTCGCCCCTCCAGTTCACCACTGGCTGATTGCTCAAGGTGATGGTCTTGGTCGAATCCACCGGATCAGCAGTAGTGGCGCTGACCCGATAGGCCCCATCGTCGGTACTGGCCAGATCGACCGAGCAGGTGCCGTTGGCACCCGTCTCGCAACTGGCGGCTGGGCTGAAGGCCGTCTTGGCGGGATCAACCGCCGAGTCGTCCTCGTTGTGGACCACCGCGAAGTTGACCGTCTGGCCCTCGACCGCGTTACCGTCGCCATCCTGCAAGGTGGCTGTGGCGGTGTACTTGTTGGCGTCGCCGGTGCCGACGGTCAGCGGAGCGGTGCCCTGCTTGGGGGCGACAGCCAGCGTGCCCTGGGTGGCGGCGCCAGACTCGAAGGTGGCCTGCTTTGGTGAGCCACTGACATCTTGCTCGCTTCCACCAATGCTCAGCTTGGCCCGCACATCATAGGACGGGTTGGCCGCAGTGTTGGCCGTTTGCGAGGTGAGCGTGACCGTGCAGGTGCCGAAGTCGTCGCCGGCCGTCGAGCTGGTGACACAGGTCGCAGCCGACAGGGTCGAGCCGGACTCGGAGGTGAAGTAGACGGTCTCGCCCGGAACGAGTGTGGTGCCGTCGGCCGCCTTGACCGTGACCTTAGCCGTGACCGACTCACCCACCTTGACCGTGGTCGGATTGATCAGTTCAAGGGTGGACAAGGTCGCGCTAGGAGCGGGCTTGTAGGTGACCAAGACCGTGATGTCGTCCGACATGGCCGGAGTCACGTCAATGGTCGTGGTCCGCCCGTCGGCGCTGGTCGAATAGGGGTAAGGTGTGGCGCCGAAAGGCATACCAGTGCTGGTGTCGACCACGTCGACCTTGGCCACCGCCCACTTGGATGGATCATTATTGATAGCAGTGATGGTCTTGCGTTGGTCGGCGCCATACTGCACCGGGCCGATCTTGACCGAGTCACTCGACGCGGTCAATTGGGTGCCGTTGAGGCTGAAGACGCCGCTGCCGGAGGTAGTGTTCACCATGGAGCGCACCACGGCGGTCGCGGCGTAGACCGAGTAATCCTCGATCTCACCATCGGTCGCCCAGTAAGGACCATTGCCGATGACGCCACCATTGGCGGCAGTGGCCTGATATTCAGACAGTGAGTTGTTCGGACGGGTCGTGGCCGTGCTGGAAATCTCAGCGCGGATATAGACCAACTGTGGAGTGGTGTTGGTCACCGTGCCACCGCGCGCGACGAAGGTGCCGGTCGCCCGGCCATCCTTGATGCTGCCGTTGGCGACATTGGCGCCCCAGGCTGGCTCATTCAACCAGGTTCTTGAATTGACATTGGTCGTCCAGGCCTCAACTGCGGTATTGACACTGGCCGCTTCGGGGCCGGACACAATCGCGCCCAGGGTGTATTCCTTGCCCGCGACGATGTAGGTCTTCTCACCAGGGATATCGATCGGAATGACGCCAATCTTGCCTTGGAAGTAGAGGCCGTCGTCAGTGGCGTCATGCGCCAAGTCGTCGGTGGCCGGACCATTGTAGCGACCGAGGTTGGCGCCCAGCCACAGAGCCGGATTGTTGTTGGCAACGTGAACCGGGGCGCCGGCGGCGATGGTGGCAGGGCCCGCGGCCGAGTCGCCATAGGAACCGAAGGCGGTGATACCGAAGTCGGCGTAGCCAACCTCAGCGTTGTTGGTCATCTGGACCGTGGCATAGATCGGCCAGGTCGCCGGGTCGTAGGTCTGACCCACGGTGCCCAAGGGCGGAGCGGTGAATGGGAGATCAAGCGCGTTGTCGCACTTGCCGCTCATACCCTGCGTCAAGTCATTGGCTCCAGAGGCCCCCCCACCAGGCGCGCAGTGAATCGTCGTCTGGTTGAGAGTGGCATTCGGAGCCAACGGATTGACCGTCGAACCCCAGGTCTGCACGGCGTTGACGCCATTGATCTTCGGCTGGACCACGCGGATGAGGTAGGTGCCCTCGCCGGAGACGACGTGGGAATAGGAGCCATCCGCTGCGGTCACCTGAGAACCGAGCAATTTGCCAGTGGCGTCGTAAATGCCGACCGTGTAACCCCCCATACCCTTCGGGTCGTCGATACTGCCGTCGGCGTTGGTGTCGTGATAGACGTGCCCGGTGATGACCGTCAACATCTGCGCTGAAGCGTTGTCACGATAGCCGCCGATTGGGGTCTCGGCCGGGGTGAAGGTTCCCCTCACCGTATCCGTGACCGTGGCGTTCTGCGTCGAACCGATGACTCTGAGTTGGCCGGTCAAGGGATCGATCGAACCCATGCGACCAGCGGTGGTGATGCGATCAGTTCCAGCGGTACTGTCTGGGTAAGGTGAAGTGGGATCGGTGTTCCAGATGCGCCCATAGCCACCTATGAGGAACTTGCCATTATGGATACCGGTTCCTACAAAATATTGACCTGTTTGCACACCGATACCAGGAGAGGCCTTGGTCAACTTCTGAACCACGGTGTACTGCCAGGGCTCGGTGGCCGAACCGTCGAGAATATCGCCATCGGCGCTCAGTCGTGGTGCGATGCGAATCAGGGCCATGTGGCCGTCACCGGAGTTGGGGCCAGTCCCCTCACCGGCATATATATAGATATTGCCCGTTGCATCCAGGCCGAAGTCGGCGGCGGCGTAGATGGATCCACCACCGTCGGAGAGCCGCGCACGAGCGTCGGAGGGTGCGTTGGAGCCCCACTGATGGCCATAGGGCTGGATCGGACCGGAGAGCGAGTAAGCGCCGGAGACAGGATCCCACACACTGAAGGTGACTTCTGAAGTGTTGTTCGCCCCGCTGGTACCCGTCGCGGTGTCGAAAAGACCGTACATGCCCTGGAGGTAGATCAAACCATTGAGCTGGTCGCCCTCGCCGCCAGTGCCGTAAGGCAGCCGGTTGCCTTGAACTGGTGGAATCGTGTCCGAGTCGGGGGCAGGCATACAGCCGACCTCGACGTCGGGGCTACCGTCGGTGACGCGTGTCACGGGGATAGTTGCGGAGGCTGGTCGACCAGTCAGAGCCGCGCAGTTGAGGACCGACGTACTGACGGATTCGCGGCCGTCATGAGCCCAGAAATAGACCGAAAGAGGTGTGTCCGGACTGACTTGGTTGCCGCCGATCGGCGCGATCGCCTGGGTCGAGAACTGCTCCATGGCAGTGAACGGACTGCCGCCGCCGCCCGTGTTTCTGAACATCAGGCGCGGACGGGTCTGATAGGTGGTGGTCGTGGGGGTGTCTTCGAAATTGTAGGACTCGCCCAGGATGAAGGATGTGGAGTTCATCGTGTCGAGACTCTGGCCAGCGGCGTAGTCCGAGGTCCAGTAGACCGAATCAGTCGACAATACCTTGGAGCCGTCAGCCGCGACTGTGCCGTCGTCGGCCAACCATTGGGCCTTGATGTTGGGCAGCGTCTCCCAATGAGGATCGAAGGCCCCGCTGACGCCGGGCTGGTGCGACAACCCCTCTGGCCCCGCCAAGGCCTCAGCTTCTGGCTGGAAAGTTTGGCCTAGGAAAATCCCCCCAATGGCCAAAGTGAAAGCCGCCGCGAAAGCGGTGGCTGAACGAGTTTTGTGTGTGCCGTTCGGGGGAGGAGCCTTCCTTCGGTTCCTGCCCCTACCGGACGCCCAGGCGCCCCACACCGCCTGCTGCGACGATACCGTCGTTGCCTTGGCAGTGTTGCTGAATATGTCGCTAAACATATGCTCCCCTTCAATAAATGAAACCCCAAATGTAAGGTGTTAACCCCCAAACCGGCACGAGCCCCCACACACCGGATACGTATAACTTTGACATCCTTCTCATAAGAAAGCAAGCCCTGCCCTAGTAATCTTCAGCCGCCTTATACGTAGCCGTCGTGGATTTTGCTAGTAACTGGCTAGATCGCGACATGTGATTATAAGCAGTATGTTTTCATTGTGTTTCCTTGTCGAAAACGTCGACGGAAAGCAGGCCGACAAGACCTGGATCACAATGCATAATGTGAAATGTTTGTAAAAGGTGTGATAGGGGGAAGGAGCGTGGCCGAGGCCCCAGGCCGAAGCACCGTCGTGAGCGAGCCCAAGCACTATCCGTCGGCAGCGACATGGACGGCCCACCCTGCGGCAGTCAACGCGCGCGACCGACTAGGATGGATGCCATGAGCACCGGAAAACAGCTCGCCGCAGCCAAGATGCGTGCCGCCGACGTCAACCCGACCGCCATCGCCATCTTTGAGCAGTACTGGGACCAACTCGCCGCCGGAGCGACCGGCATGATTCCCGAAGACACCATCGCTCCCCTGGCCCACCCTGACCGACTCGACGACTCCCCCGAGACCCCCGCAGATCGCGAAGCTTTCGCGCGCACGGCCATCATCCGGCTCAACGGTGGACTCGGCACCTCCATGGGACTCAGCAAGGCGAAGACATTGTTGACGGTGCGCGACGGGCTGACCTTCCTCGACATCATCGCTCGCCAGGTTCTGTGGGCGCGTCAGCACTACGGCGTGCGGCTGCCCTTGATCTTTCTCCATTCCTTCAACACCCGCACCGATGTGTTGGAGGCATTGAAGGCCTACCCCGAACTGGCGGTCGACGATCTGCCACTAGACATGATGCAGTCCGAGGAGCCCAAGCTGCTCCAAACCGACCTGACACCGGTCGAGTGGGCCGCCAACCCGAAGCTGGAATGGTGCCCACCCGGACATGGGGATTTGTACCCCACTATGCTCGACTCCGGCATCCTCGACGCCCTGATCACTGCCGGCTACCGGTACGCTTCGGTCTCCAACTCCGACAACCTGGGCGCTGCCCCATCGGCCAAGTTGGCCGGCTGGTTCGCCCGCACAGGCGCGCCCTTCGCCACCGAGATCACGGCGCGCACACCCATGGATCTCAAGGGTGGCCACATCGCCATCCGCAAGGCGGACGGTCGCCTGATCCTGCGCGAGTCAGCCCAGACGCCCAAAGACGAGATGAGGTTCTTCACCGACCCGGCCATCCACCCCTACGCCCATTGCAACAACCTTTGGTTTGATCTTGGCGCCCTGCGTGACAAGCTGAAACAAACTGGCGGAGTGCTTGGATTGCCACTGATCCGCAACTCGAAGACAGTCGACCCGACCGACCCCGCCAGCCCAGCGGTGTACCAGATCGAATCAGCCATGGGAGCAGCCATCGAGTCCTTCGAAGGCGCCACCGCCATCGTCGTGCCGCGTTCCCGCTTTCTGCCCGTGAAAACCACCAACGAGCTGACCCTGCTGCGATCTGACGTGTTCGAACTGGGCGAGGACTTCATCCCCCGCGCCACGGTCACCCCCCTGCCCGTCGTGACTCTGAACAAGGCCTACGCCACCATCACCGGTCTCGACCAACGCCTGCCCCACCCGCTGAGTCTGCGTGACGACCGCAGCTTGACCGTCGACGGCGACTGGCGCTTTGGCAAAGATGTGACTGTGATCGGCGACGTCACCTTGGACGAGACCGGCGGCGACGTGCCCGATGGGGCGACTTTGCGGGACTGACTCCGCGCCGCTGTCACAGGCTCCCCCGACGCCAGCGCCTGTGACATACTTCATTGTGAGTCGAACTCGACAGGAAGTGGGACGCATATGCGATCAGTTGGTCGGATCATCACGGTGTTGGCTGTGGTGGCGGTGGGAATCGCAGTGACAAGCGGTGTCGTAGAAGCCGACCCTTCGGGTGTCGTCACACCCGCCCCCAGCGACGCCTCCGCTTCACCCGCCGACCCCTCCGCCAACAACTGGCTGTGGGCATTGGGCGGAGTCATGGTCATCTTGCTAGTCTTCCTAGGCTGGCGCTTCATCCTAGCCGGACGGCGGTAGCCCGCCACGGTTCCAGACCCCCGCTTCGCCACCTCCGCAGGCCGACCCGGCCCGTCCATAGCTAAGCAAACTATGAGGTCTTGGAGGCTCCAACTCATTCTTTGCCATAGTTATGTCACCAATCCGGGCCCCTGAGGCGACACAACTATGACTCACAATGATCACCGACCCCCAAACAGCGAAAGATTGCACAGTTATGTCGATCGCTCACGCACAAGCGACAGACAATCACCTCGCTGAGCCCCGCCAGCCTCATCGTTGACCAGTCACGCCCCGATCAGGCTGAGATAGCATCTTTTGAGACTACTGGAATCGGCCCTTCCCTGTACTGATCTTCATCAGCGGACCTACTGAATCCGGCGAAAATGTGCGACAACCCGATGGGCGACTGGGCGTACAGTGATGATGTCCCTTAACTGACAATGGGAAACATCGAGATGATCGTTTCTCAAGGAAGAGAGGAGGAGTCAATGATGAACTCGCCAGGGCGGCACATGCGGGTGGCCTTGTTCGCCACCTGCATCAACGACATCATGTTTCCTGACACTCCCACAGCCGTCGCCGATCTGCTCACCCGGCTAGGCTGCATGGTCGACTATTCGCCGGTCCAGACCTGCTGTGGCCAGATGTTCACCAACACCGGCTACTTCAACGCCGGATTGAAGACAGTGCGCACATACATCGACGCGTTCGAGGATTACGACTACATCGTCGCCCCCTCAGCCTCCTGCGTCGGATCGGTTCGACACCAGCACCAGATGCTGGCTCAGAACAAGCCGCGACTGCGCAAGCAGGTCGATCGGCTGGTGGCTCGCACTTACGACCTGTCGGAGTTCCTGGTGGACGTGCTCAAAGTGACCGACGTCGGCGCCACCTTCCGCCACAAGGTGACCTATCACCCGACTTGCCACTCTCTGCGTGTCGCGCGCGTCGGCGACCGCCCCCTGCAGCTCTTGCGCGCAGTCAAAGGACTCGATCTGATCGAGTTGCCGGAGGCGCTGACTTGCTGCGGCTTCGGCGGCACCTTCTCCGTCAAAAACCCCGACGTCTCGGCGGCGATGGCGGGCCAAAAGGCCGACAACGTTGTCAAGACAGGCGCTGAGTTCGTCGTCACCGGCGACAACGCCTGCCTGATGAACATCGGCGGCATCCTTCACCGTCGCAGCGCACCCGTCAAGCCGATCCATCTGGCTTCGATCCTCGTCTCACAGGAGGCATGATGACTGACACCGCCACCCTTCCTCGCCTGACCCCGGCTCCACCCCCAGGCGAACTGATCGACATGCCGCGTTTCCCGATCAACGCCAAGCATGAGTTGACCAACGAGGTCCAACATGAGAACTTGGCCCGAGCCACCGCCACGATTCGCGCCAAGCGGGCTCTGCGCGCCTCCGAAGTGCCCCAGTGGGAGGACCTACGCACAGCCGCCGCCGAGATCAAGAACAAGGTGGCCCGTCATCTCGACAGCTACCTGATTGAAGTCGAGGAGAAGCTGACCGCCGCCGGCGCCACAGTCCACTGGGCCCGCGACGGGGCCGAAGCCAACCAGATCGTGATCGACCTGGTCAAGGCGACCGGCGCGAAAGAGGTCGTCAAGGTCAAGTCCATGGTCACCCAAGAGACTGACCTGAACGAGGCGCTAGAGAAGGCTCGGATCGCCGCATGGGAGACCGACCTAGCCGAACTGATCGTCCAGTTGGGCCACGATCGCCCCAGCCACGTGCTCGTCCCCGCCATTCACAAGAATCGGTCCCAGATCCGCGACATCTTCCTCACAGAGATGGGCCGATACGGCACCCCCGCGCCGAAGGACCTCTCCGACGACCCGAAGGCCCTGACCGCCGCCGCCCGCACCCACTTGCGCGACAAGTTCATGCGCGCCACGGTGGGTATCTCGGGGTCCAACTTCATCGTCGCCGACACCGGTTCACTGGTGGTGGTCGAGTCCGAGGGCAACGGCCGAATGTGTCTGACCTTGCCGCAGACCCTGATCTCGGTGGTCGGGGTCGAAAAGATCGTGCCGACCTTCGACGACCTCGAGGTCTTCATGCGCCTGCTGCCGCGCTCCTCCACCGGCGAGCGAATGAACCCGTACACCTCGATGTGGACCGGCGTGACCCCTGGTGACGGGCCGCAGAACGTCCATGTCGTCTTGGTTGACAATGGTCGCACCAAGGTGCTGGCCGACCCGATCGGACGCCAGACCCTGCGCTGCATCCGCTGCTCCGCCTGCATGAACACCTGCCCGGTCTATGTCCAGGTCGGCGGCCACGCCTACGGCTCGGTCTACCCCGGCCCGATCGGCATCTGTCTCACCCCGCTGATGCGCGGCCTCGACCACGCCATCGACCTGTCGCTGCCCTACGCCTGCACTTTGTGCGGGGCCTGCTCCGAGGTGTGCCCGGTCAAGATCGACTTCCCAGACGTCATCGTGCACATGCGCTACGAGGCGGCCGAACACAAACTGCACGATCATCGGCCACATCTGGAGAAAACTGCCATTGGCGTCTCCGGTTGGTTCTTCGCAGCCGGTGGCCGCTTCACCTTCATGACGAAGCTGACTGAGCTTGTCGGACGCCTGTTCTCGGGCAAGACGCACTTCCGCAAGCTGCCCTGGCCAGCCAAGGTCTGGACCCAGTTCAAGGACCTGCCAGTGCCCGCGAAACAGGTCTTCCGGTCCTACTGGAAACACACCGGCGGACCCGACACCCAGCGCCACCTCGGCGCCGAACCCACCGCCACCACTGGGAAGGACCAAGCATGAGCGCCCGCGACGAGATTCTGCGCCGGATCAAGGCGAGCCTGGCGGACCTGCCCGATCGCGACAGGACCGATGAAGCGATCGACTGGACCTACGGCCAGCCCACCGCGATGGACGATGTCATCGGCACGTTCATCGACCGCTGCGCCGACTACAAGGCCCGCGTCGAAAAGGTGCCCGAGTCGAGGGTCAGGGCGACCATCACCTCGGTGTTGGAGTCGCTCGGCGTCGCCAGCGCGGTCGTGCCCGACGGTTTGGACGCCTCGTGGCGTCAAGGCGTGCTCGACGCCAAGGCTGAGATTCGGGCCGACCAGCCGGCCATGACCGCTCGCCAACTCAACGATGTCGGCGCTGCCGTCACAGGGGCCAAGGTGGGCATCGCCGAGACGGGCACGATTGTTCTCGACCATGGCCCTGACCAGGGACGACGCGCTCTGACATTGGTGCCTGACATCCATGTCTGCGTTGTCCGCACCGATCAAGTCGTCTCCGATGTGCCTGAAGCCATCACCCGGCTTCGCCCCAGCATCGAACAAGGACAGCCGCTGACCTGGGTGTCTGGCCCCTCCGCCACCAGCGACATCGAACTCAGCCGGGTCGAAGGCGTCCACGGACCACGCACCCTAGTCATCATCGTGGCGCAGTGAGGCTGAGCCTCAGTCTCCATCCGCGTGGCCGTGCGACCCGGTGTTCGCCGAGGCCGAACGGCCCTTCCTGAGACGGCCTGTGCGCACCATCACCCTCCACTAGGTGCGCACGGCCCGTCTCCTCATCGGTTCCTCACTCGAACGTCGCGACCAAAGCGTTCGGGTCCGAGAAATCGACTGTCACTCCATAGAGGAATTCCGTGCCCCCGTAGAGGTCTCCAGCGGTGTCTGAGACACTCACCGCCAGTTCAACATCGATCGAGGCCGACGCGGATGTCGTTCCTGAATAGCTGGAATACTCGAAGGTCGCGCCAGAGAAGTCACTGCTTCCACTCTTGATCGTCCACGCCACCGTGCTGAGGTCTGGTTCGGCGCCGCCTTCGAGCTGGCCGCGAGCGAACTGACAGGTCGTGGCCAAGTCCTTCTCGGCGAGACAGGCATCGAGCTTGGCTGTGGCAGCAGCGGCAAGCTTGGGCGACGCATCGGCTGCGAGCTCAATGTCGACGCTACTCACACTCGGGTAATCTGACGGATCCTCGATCACAAACTGCCCATCTGTCACCGTCAACAGGGGGTTGGCGACGGCGAAAGAATAGGTGCCCGGCAGAAGTTCGACCGAGGACAGGGTCGTCACACTGTCAAGCGAGATGCCGTTGAGGGACATGCCAACCCCCTTCTCATAGACATACGAAAGGTCGGCTTTGGTGGTGGCCTCATCAAGAAGCCAACGACCATCGAACTTCTCTAGCGAGAAGTGAGCGGACACCCGCTGAGTGCCGACGACATAGCTGGCGCCGATGTAGGCGTAGTCTCCGAGGTGATCGCTGTCTTCGCTGTCCTCGTCGATTTTGATGTCGGTGATCGGGTTGACCGCCAAGCCCGCTTGCAGAACTGCGTCACTGATGAAGGTATCGTTGGTCGGCGCGACTGCGGCAAGGGCCAGAGCGTCGGCTGACTTTCCCGCTGCCAGAGCATCCAAATACTGTTGAACGGCCTCCTCGGGCGTGCCCGTGGCGACCACTCCCCGGTTGCCCGCACTGGCGCCGCCGCCAGTGTTGTCTTCGCCACCGTCACCACGGGTGGCGGCCCAGAAGATCAACAGGGCGATCAAGGCGACCACGACGACACCGATCACAATGAGAAGAATCGGGCTCTTCTTGTTCGACGATTGTGGCGGCGCCACAGGTGGGTAGGCCGCGCCGGGATAAGCAGCATAGGTCTGGGTCGGGTGAGGTTGGTTCGACTGAGGTGGATAGGCCTGGCCTGGATAGGGCTGACCCGGATTCGCTTGGCCCAGATTCGCCTGGCTTGGATAGGGTTGGCCCAGATTCGGCTGGCCTGATGGATCTGGGTAAGACTGACCCGCGTAGGGTTGGCCAAGCTGAGCTGGTTGGGGCTGACCAGGCTGAGTTGCGTACGCCTGGGTGGCCGAGAACTGACCGTCCGACGATGTCGGTCCAGGCGCCGACGCCTGACCTGGTGGGGCTTGGCTCGATGCCGCGAACGAGCTGAGGGACGGAACCGGACCAGCCGGCGGAACCGGACCAGCCGGCGGGATGGGAGCGGGAGTCGTGACCGGAGCGTCAGGCAGGGTCTGCCCAGCCGCCAATGTCGGGGCGGCTGATGGTGGCTGCCCGACCAAGGTCGGATAGGTCGCGGCTGCCGCGGCCTCAGGCGCGGTCTGCGCAGGCAGCATGGTCTCCCCAGTCCCGGGAAAACTCTTCTCCCATGGCTGCGGCGGGACGCCTGGCGAGGTTGCTTGCTCGGGTGGATACCACGGCGCTGGCGAGCCCTCTGCAGATGGCGGCTGACCCGACAAAGGGTCATCGGATTGACTCATTATTCCCCCTCAAAATGGGCGACTCCACTGCGGAGACACACTTGGATCATGATAGCGCACAGCCGCGACGCTTTCGGACGAGCGGCCAGCGGGCCGTTCCACTGCGACCGTACGAGCCGAAGATGTGCAATCTTCGGATGAGCGGCCAGGCCTACTGCGCGACGAGAGTGGTCTCGTCAACTGAGCTTATCCATTGCTCCACCACACTCAGGACCGACTCGCCGTAGGTCGCCAGTTTGACCACACCGACACCACTGATCTGACTCAGCTCAGCCTCGGTGGTGGGACGAGCCTCAGCGATGGCTCGCAGGGTCGAGTCATGGAAGACGACATAGGGCGGGACGGATCGGTTGCGTGCCTCATCCAGACGCCAGGCCCGCAACTGCTCGAACAGATCATCGTCATCAGCCAGGCGACTCGGACTCGCCGCGTCACCACCCGAGTGGTCGAGTAGCGCCGCGTCACCACCCGAGTGGCCCGATCGCGCCGCTCCGCCTTGGTGAGCGGGCGACCCTCCTGAGCCACCAGCCGACTGACCCTGACCTCCTGAAACACCGATCACTCGACCCTGAACCCCCGAGACAGCGCCCTTCTTGGTTCGGGCCTTCGATGAGACGCCAGGTCGTGCCACATCCTCACGCAGGGCGATTTCGCGCTGGCCTCGCATGATGTCCCAGCCAAGGTCGGTCACCGCCAAGGTCGAGTGGCCGTCGGCGGAGAGCACCAGGTCGCCGCGCGCGAGCAACTGCCTGACCACGCCGCGCCACTGGGGTTCGGTCAGATCGCCCCCGATCCCCCATGTTGACAAGGATTGATGGTTCCATTGACGTACCTTGGCCGTCTCGTTGCCCCTCAAGATGTCGATCAACTGACCAGCCCCGAAATGCTGGCGCCGCTCGCGATCAAGACGCACCACGGTGGACAGGAGCTTTTGGGCGGCCTGCGTGCCATCCCAGCTTCTCGGCGGATGTGAACAGGTGTCGCAGTTGCCACAGGGCTTCGATTCCTCGCCGAAATAACTCAGCATGTTCACCCGACGGCATTCGACTGTCTCACACAGGGCCAGCATGGCGTTGAGATGCTCCGTCAGTTGACGCTTGCGCGCCTCATCACCTAGTGACTCAGCGATCATGCGCCGCTGTTGCACCACATCGTTGAGCCCGTAGGCCATCCAGGCGGTGGCGGGCCCGCCGTCACGACCTGCCCGACCCGTCTCCTGGTAATAGCCCTCAATCGACCGGGGCAAATCGACGTGGGCGACGAAGCGGACATCGGGTTTGTCGATGCCCATGCCAAAGGCGATGGTGGCCACCACCGTCAGGCCTTCCTCCCCCAGAAAGCGTGCTTGGTTCTCACGCCGCAGGCTCGGCTCCAACCCAGCGTGATAAGCCAGCGCCGGAATGCCCGCCTCGACCAATTGACCCGCGATCTTCTCCGTCGACGCCCGCGAGAGCGCATAGACGATACCGGCCTGACCCGGATGCTCGCGGCTGATGAAGCTGATCAGTTGGTTGGCGACGGATTTCTTCGGCTCGATGCGGTACTCGATGTTGGGCCGGTCGAAGGACGAGACAAAATGCTCGGCCTTCTCCATGTGCAACCGCTCAGTGATCTCTCGGTGAGTAGCCCGCGTGGCGGTGGCAGTCAGGGCGATGCGCGGCACATCCGGCCACACTTGCGCCAAGATCGACAAGCCCAAATAGTCAGGCCGGAAATCATGACCCCACTGGGCGACACAATGTGCCTCGTCGATGGCGAACAGGGCGATCGGAGCGCGTTTGAGCAGGCTCTGCGTCGCTGGCATGGTCAGCCGCTCAGGCGCCACATAAAGCAGGTCAAGACGCCCGTCGAGATAGGCCTTCTCCATGTCGGCCCGCTCCGGCAGGCTCTGCGTCGAGTTGAGGTAGCCCGCCCGAATACCGACCTGGCGCAGAGCGTCAACCTGATCCTGCATCAAGGCGATCAGCGGGGACACCACCACACCAGTGCCCTCACGCAACAAAGAAGGGATCTGGTAACACAAGGACTTGCCGCCACCCGTCGGCATCAAGACCACAGCGTCCCCTCCGCCGGTCACCTGCGCGATCGCCGCCGCCTGGTTCCCCCGAAACTCGTGGTACCCAAAAACGCGCTGCAAAGCCTCGTCAGCGCTGTGGTACAAGATCGGCATGGGTTCGACTGTAGTCCGTCCGTCAACACCATGGCGAGTTATCCACAGTTCCGGAATCCCACGAGGGGATTCTTCAGCAGACCACGAGCAGGAAATGACGGCCACACTCATCGCGCCGATCCACGACCCCCATCACAGCAGACACGGCGCCCAGTGAAGATGATTTCGTCACCTCAGCTATGGCGACTGGCGTTGGTATTCTCGCTTGGGGTATGGGAAGCATCCCCTCTCAGGCACACAATGATGACTTTTCCCATCCCCAATTCGGGCGTTTTCAGCCTCCGATCAGCATCTGGGATGGAAAACCTCCCCAATTGGGGTCGCTTGAGGGAGGTTTCTCATCCCTGATATGCGATTGACTACTTTTCTTACCGTAGTTGGGGATGGGAAAGCGTCAGACGGCGTCTGCCGGGGGCTGAGACCAACCGCATCAAGCCGATCGTTTCCGACCGGCTGCACCGATCAGAGCGACCGTGATGGCCAGCATCGACACAAGCAGCACACCACCGAGCGCCGGCCACTGGCTGGCCACCACGGTTCCACCCGTTGGGGCGGAGGGTGTCGCTGTCGGAGTCGGCCCAGGTGTCACCGGCGGAGTGACCGTCGGTGTCGGCGTAGGTGTAGGCGTAGGCGTTGGCGTCTCGACCGGCGGCGTGGGTGTCGGAGTCGGGGTCGGCGACGGGGTCGGACTTGGCGTCGGCGTAGGTGTCGGCGTCGGCTCCGGCGTAGGTGTCGGAGTCGGCGTGGGAGTCGGCTCCGGCGTAGGTGTCGGCGTAGGTGTCGGCTCCACCGGCTCACCCGGATCGACTGGGTGGGTCACACAGATGGTGCTGAAGCAGTTCTCCAGGCTGTCATCCGTACGCTGGCCATCGGGCTTCACAGTGACCTTGTAGGTCACTGTGACCGTCTCGCCCACGGGAACACTGCCCGACATGACGAGCAGCGGCGTGTCCATTTCTCCCCACTCCACCAGCACGGATGGGTTGGAGACAGTCAGACTCGATCGGTCGATGGTGGCGTCGTCTTCGACCAGACCGAAGTCGTCGAACAGGGCGAGTAGGACGGCGGCCGCTGTGCCAGTCGAGTTGTCAAGCGTCAAGGTGTAGGTCACGACATCGCCCGCCTTGAGCCGAGTGCCAGGAGCAGGGTCGGCCTGCTTGCGCAGTTTCAGGTTCGGTGTCACGATCGGGTTGGAGGTGCACGAGCGATCGAGGCAGTTGGCCAGATCATCGTCGCCGCGCGAGCCGAGTTCGACGACCACCAGGAAGGTGACCGTCACCTTCGTTCCCGGTGCGACACTTCCTGACAAAGCCAGACGACGGCCGTCGTCCAACCAGACGGCGGTGACCGAGGGATCGGACACTTTGAGCGTGGTCTGGTCGATCAGAGCATCGTCGTCCACACCAGCCAGATCGTCGGTCGCGTCCACTGGCGCAGCCGCCGTGCCCAAGGTGTTGTCGAGCGTCAGCGTGTAGATCACGACGTCGCCGGGCAGGAGGTAGGCCCCATCGCCGACATCGACCGACTTCAACAAGACCAGATGAGGATTCGTCGGAATCGGGTTCTCGACACAGGACTGCGCCAGACAGTTCTTGGCCACACCGTCGCCGAGGCTGCCATAGGCCTTGACCGTGGCGGTGTACGTCACCGTCACGACTTGGCCCGCAGGCACTGCCCCACCCAGTGTCAGACCCTTGCCATCGCTGGTCCAGGCAGCGGTCACCGCCGGGTCGGAGACAGCCAGATTGGTCGGGTCGACATTCGCGTCGTCGACCAATCCACCCAGGTTATCGGCCAGATCGACCGGAGCGGGGATGGTCCCGCGAGAGTTGTCGAGGGTGAGGGTGTAGGTCACCTTGTCGCCGGCCACCAGAGTCGTTCCCGCGGCCGGTGTGACGGACTTCCAGGCGCGCAGATCGGCCGTGCCCGGCGTGATCGGATGGGTGGTGCAGGGCACGTCGCGCAGGCAGTTCACCACACTCGCGTCGCCGTGCGAACCATACGGTTTGACTGTCGCCTTGTAGGTCACCGTCACGACCTTGCCCATGCCGACGGACCCAGTCATGACCAGGTTTCCATCGGCGTTCCAGGTCGCACTCACCGCCGGATCAGACACCACCACACTCGATTGATCGACCGTCGCGTCATCGGCCACACCGGCCAGATCATCGATCGTGTCGATGGTGGCGCCCGCCGTGCCGGTCGAGTTGTCGAAGGTCAGAGTGTAGGTCACTTGGTCGCCCGGTTTGACCGGCGTGCCCGCCATCGGATCAGCCGACTTGGCCGTCGCCAGTTTGGGAGCGCCCGGCGTCACCGGATTCTCGACGCAAGGGGCTGTGCTGAAACAGTTCTTCACATTCATACCAGCGCTGAGCTGGCCATAGGCCTTGACGGTCGCCTTGTAGGTCACGGTCACGACCTTGCCCAAACCAACGGTCCCACTCAAAACCAGGTCACCATCGCCGTTCCAGACGTAGGTCACCCCCGGATCCGACACCAGCACACTGGACTGGTCGATGGTCGCGTCGGCGGCCACATCTGCCGTCGTGTCGGTCGCGTCCACCGTCGCTGGGGCGGTGCCACGCGAGTTGTCGAGCGTCAAGGTGTACGTCACCACATCACCTGGCGCGACCGGGGCCCCGCTGGCCGGATCGACCGACTTCAGCGGCACCAGGTTCGGAGCCCCAGGCGTGACCGGATTGGTCGTGCAAGGCACATCCGGCAGGCAGTTCACCACCGACATGTCGCCCAGGGAGCCATAGGACTTGACCCTGGCTTGGTAGGTCACTGTCACGACCTTGCCCAGCCCGACCGACCCGTTGAGAATCAGGCTCTTGCCATCACCACTCCAGGTGGCCTGGACACCCGTGCCCGTCACCGTCAGACTGGTGGGGTCGATCGTGGCGTCGTCGGCGACACCGGTGGCATCGTCGGTGACATCGACCGGGGCCTCGGCTGTGCCGGTCGAGTTGTCGAAGGTCACGGTGTAGGTCACCACATCACCGGGGGCAAGCGGGGTGCCAGGCGCCGGGTCGACCGACTTGAGGGTCACCAGACGCGGTGTTCCCGGCGTGACGGGATGCTCAGTGCAGGGAGTGTCATCGAGGCAGTTGCGCACCTGCGAGTCACCAAGGTTTCCGTACCCCTTCACCACGGCCTGGTACTTCACCGTGATCGTCTGGCCCATCGGCACACTACCCTTCACAGCCAGACTTGTGCCGTCAGCGCCCCAGGTCGCGGTCAGATCGGTGGCCGAGACCGCCAGGCTCGACTGATCGACCGTGGCGTCGTCGAGCAGGCCGGCCAGATTGTCGGTCGAGTCCACCGTGGCCGCCGCCGTGCCCGTCGAGTTGTCGAAGGTGAGAGTATAGGTCACGACATCGCCGGGTTTGACCTGACTGCCATGCGCCGGATCGGCCGTCTTCACCACTGTCAGTTTGGGTGTTCCGGGAACGACGCGGCTATGGGCGCAAGGAGCGGTGTCGAGACAGTTGATCACGGCCATCTCCTTGCTGAGTTGGCCATAAGGCTTGATCGTGGCGGTGTAGGTGACAGTGACAACCTTGCCTAAACCGACTGTCCCGCTCAAGGCCAAGTTCCCATTGCTGTCCCACTGATGGGTCACGCCGGAATCCGACACCACCACACTGCCCTGATCGATGATCGCGTCATCGGTCACATTGGTGGTCGTGTCGAGCGAGTTCACGCTCGCCGGGGCAGTCCCCGACGAGTTGTCCAAGGTGATGGTGTATGTCACCTTGTCGCCGGTGTTCAGCAGTGAGCCGCTGGCCGGATCGACTGTCTTGTAGGTCTCCAGTTTCGGCGCTCCCGGCGCGATCGGGTTCTCAGCACAGGGGGCCGCGTCGAGGCAGTTCTTGACATTCATGCCGGAGCTGAGTTGGCCATATGGCTTGACCGTGGCCTTGTAGGTCACCGTCACAACTTGACCCAACCCGACAGTCCCACTCAGTGTCAGGTTGCCATCGACTCCCCAGGCGTAGGTCACGCCCGGATCCGACACCACCACACTGCCCTGATCGATGGTCGCGTCATCAGCCACATCGCCAGTGACGTCAGTCGAATTCACTGTCGCCGGGGCCGTGCCCTTGGAATTGTCCAAGGTCAGCGTGTACGTCACCGTGTCCCCTGGCTTGACGGGAGTTCCACTGGCCGGATCGACCGACTTGTAGGTCCCCAGATCAGGGGTTCCGGGGATGATGGGATTCTGGGTGCACGGGACGTTCGTCAAACAGTTCACGAGGCTGCCGCTGCCGTGCTCACCATAGGGTTTGACGGTGGCAGTGTAGGTGATGGTGATGATGTCACCCGCCGCCACTTGGCCGGACAGGAGCAGCCTGCCGAAGTCGTCCGCCAACACCCACTGCGGCATGACCTCGGGGGTCAAGCCCAGTGCACTGGACACGGTCCGGCTCGTGGGGTTGATCAGCGCGTCGTCGACCACATCGTTCAGCTCGTCGGTCAGGCCGTCGACCGTCGCGGGCGCGGTGCCACGCGAATTGTCCAGCCTGACTGTGTAGGTCAGCGTGTCACCGGGCTTGACCTGGGTGCCACTAGCCGGATCGACCGACTTGAAGGTGACCAGATCCGCCACCGGAACCGGTGGAATCGGATGGGTGGTGCATGAGATCGGCGTGATGCAGTTCGTCATGACACGGCCTTGGCTCAGCTGCGCGTCCGGCTTGATCGTCGCGGTGTACGTCACGGTGACGCGCTGTCCCATCGGCACGGTCCCGGTCAAGACCAGATCCCCATTGGTATCCTGCGTCGCCGTGACACCAGGACCAGACACAACCACCTGGGTGAAGTCGATGGTCGCGTCATCGACCACGTCACTGAGAACATCGGTCAGATTGACCGGCGCGTCGGCGGTGCCTGTCGAGTTATCGAGGACAAGTGTGTAGGTCACCGGATCACCGGGGTTCATCGGAGTGCCGCTGGCCGGCGTGGCTTGCTTCACCGCCTGGAGCCTGGGCACCCCTGGGGTGACCGGATGCTCGACACAGGGCGCAGAATCGACACAGTTCTTGACGGTCATGTTGCCGAGCTGACCGTAGTCCTTGACTGTGGCCGTGAACGTCACCGTCACCACTTGGCCCAAACCAACCGACCCGCTCAGCACCAGGTTTCCGCTCGGGTCCCAGGAGTAGGTCACACCCGGGTCCGACACCACCACACTGCCCTGATTGATGACCGCGTCATCAGACACATCAGCAGTCACATCAGTCGAACTCACCGTCGCAGGAGCCGTGCCCTTGGAATTGTCCAGAGTCACGGTGTACGTCACCAGGTCGCCCGGCGCGACATGGGCGCCGTTGGCAGGAACAGCCGACTTCACAACCGCCAGATCAGGTGTTCCTGGCGTGATCGGGTTCTCGGTGCAAGGCGCCGCGTCGAAGCAGTTCTTGACGTTCATACCAGCACTGAGCTGACCATAGTCCTTGACCGTGGCCTT
>JAITVA010000153.1 GCA_031286045.1 Propionibacteriaceae bacterium
ATCTCACGAGCCACCTCCACCACCGGCCTACCCGTATCAATCACCAAATGCGCAGCCTCCCGACGATACTCCTCAGTAAACCTCCGCCGATGCTTACCCTCCGACATGACACCATCCTCTCCCAGCCCAAAAGCCAAGTTCCCAGTGTCCGGAATTTGGGGTTCACCTCAGACAACAAGTGACTCACCACCAGTCTGACAAAGAGGGGTGGGATGGAAAACCTCCCTGATTGGGGTGGTTGTGGGGTGGTTTCTCATCCCAGATGCTGGTCCAAAGCCGACATCACTCACATCGGGGATGGGAAACCCCCACCACCTGCCCTTCATCACTGGGTCTCTCCATCACTGGGTCTCTTCATCACTTGGGTTCTCCATCGCCTCGACGCGAACCCACCCGACTCGAACCCGCCCGACCCCAACTTATCTGGCCCTCATCGACAACCGGCCCCATCCATCGCCCGCTCGACATGGCCGGATGAGGCTGCGTGGAGTTCCATCGCCCGCCCCATCGCTCACCTCCCCCATCACGTCCATGGCCAGGCTCCTCCTCGACACCGGCGGATTCACCACCCACACACCCTCAAATATGAAGACAAATATGAAGAGCCGGAAATGCGCTTACCTTACCTCCCTGTCATGCGCCGACAATGCAGGTGACAGTAGTGACAGAGAACCCGTCAGTACCAAGCGTCACCACACCCAACTATCACCCTCATCACAAGTCACCACAGAATGTGCTCAGAACAGACCCATCACTAGGCGGATGGCCTGATCCAACTCCGCCAACTCGTCGGTGGTGAGACGGCCAGCGAAATCACCCAACTCGGTCTGTGGATTGACGACTGTGGCTTGCTCGACCAACACTAAAGTCGTCTGCCCGTTGAGAGCAATCCTCGGGCGAAAAACTGTTGTGCGAGCACTGGTCGATGTGGGGGCGACGAGTAAGGTCGACAGCATCAAGTCGTCCGACTGAAGGGTAACTGCATAGCGCGCGCCGGACTGGTTATGACCCCGCGTGTCGTTCGATTGAAATCGGTAGATGTCCCCACGCACGGCGATCCGTCATTTCTTCAAGAGCCGCCTGGGACTCCGCGCGATCAATCTCATCATGGGCGACAACCTGGGACTCTTGACGCATCTGCCTGATGAGTCTGGCCCGATCCAGATAGATCACAGCTTCTCGCACAATTTCCGATCGCGTGCGTTGGGTGCTCTCGGTCAAGCGAGTCAGAGCGCGCTCGGCTGGTTCATCAAGTCGAATCGCAAGTTGTGTCATACGTTTAGTATGACAAGTCGCATGGCAGAACGCAGGGCGCGACATTGTCGTCATGCTTGACGGAGGCAATTGCTCTATCTACAACTCCCCGCTGCGCCACTGGGCGACAGAGGCTACCCATTCTCACAGGGGCACCCGCACAATGGCACGGGCCCCCACCCCATCGGGATTGGGCTCCAGGGCGAAGTGGCCGTTGAGATCCTCTAGAAGGGTGGAGACGATGGACAGACCCAGGCTGGTGCGGGTCTTGTCATCCACCTTGAAGTCGGGGGGAAGACCCTGACCGTTGTCAACGACGAGCAATTGCAGGATGGCGTCGTCGTGGCGGTCGGCGACCACGGTGACCTGGCCGTATCCTGAGGCGAGACCGTGTTCGATGGCGTTTTGACACAGTTCGGTCAAGACCAGAGACAGTGGCGTCGCCACGGCGGCCGAAACCTCGCCGAAGCTGCCCTCACGCTTGGTGGTGACGTGACCCTTTTCGGCGGCCAAGTCCCCGGCCAGTTTGAGCAGTCGGTCGGCCACGTCGTCGAAGTCGACGCTGCCGGACATCGAGTACGACAAGATCTCATGGACCACGGCGATGGCTTGAACCCGCGACATGGCTTCTTCCAGGGCGGATTGCGCCTCGGTCGATTTCATCCGCCGAGCCTGGAGACGCAGCAGCGCCGAGACGGTCTGAAGGTTGTTCTTGACCCGGTGATGAATCTCGCGGATGGTGGCGTCCTTGGTCACCAACTGGCGTTCA
The DNA here is from genome assembly GCA_031286045.1 of Propionibacteriaceae bacterium. Lineage (GTDB taxonomy): Bacteria > Actinomycetota > Actinomycetes > Propionibacteriales > Propionibacteriaceae > WQYJ01. The sequence goes on from JAITVA010000153.1 coordinate 2,024, forward strand.
CGACGACGCAACTCCGTCGTGTCACGACAGACCACCAGGGTGCCGATTCGCTTCTTGGCGTCGGTCAGCGGCAGGGTACGCATGAAGGCCGAACCATGGGCCGTCTCGACATCAGTCTCTTCAGAGTGGGGCGAGCGGAAGTAGGCCGCTAGCGAGGTGTCCATGGGGGCGCCCTTGCCCTTGGCCAAGGCTGCTGTCAACGGAGCGATCTTCTCCCCCACCAGATCGGTCGTCAATCCCATCTTGCGATAAACGCTGATGGCGTTGGGACTGGCGTAGGTCACGACTCCGGTCGTGTTGAGCAGGATAAGGCCCTCTCCCACGCGCGGACTGATGCCGGTCAGTCGGTTGTGTCCCTTGTCGGGAAAGGCTCCGCGCCAGGCCATCTTGAATAGGACGTTGGCCGTCTCCAGATAGTGGTCCTCCAACTCCCCCGGCGCACGCACCCCCATCTGGTTGGTGTGGCGCTCGACGATCCCCCAGCAGGAACCCGACACCATCAGTGGTATTGCCCAGACGTCGACAGGCACCCCGGCGCGCAGCTTGTTGTCGGAGGTGGTGCAGATCTCATGAGTATGGTAGGCCTGCGTCACCAATGTTTGATTGTCGTAGGCGATGACATCTCCGACAATGTCCTCCTCCAAAGCGCTCGGTCCGGTGGCGGGTTGGATCTGCGCGATGGCGTAAAAGTTGTGTGGATCAGTGCCCGGAACCCACAGCACCAGATCAGAGAAGGCCAAATCGGCCAAAATATGCCAATCGTCGATCAGTGCCTCCAGAACGCTGGCCTGAGCGTCAGAAATGGCGACATGAGATTGCACATCGGTTGGGATAGTGAGCACCCGTCAAGACTACAGGTGTCCCCCGCCATGTAGGCACCCAGCCGGTGAATGTGGCAGACTTGTCCCTCGGTTCAGTCACACAGTAAGGAGTTTGACCATGGGTAAAGGCGGTCGTAAGCGCAGGGCGCGTAAGAACAGCAAAGCCAATCACGGCAAGCGCCCAACAGCCTGACTGTGAACGACCGCTCGTCGCTTGGACGAGCGGTCCAGGCGTCAGCTTGGCGTCTGCTGCAACTGATGGATGCGTTGGGTCACTCGATCGATGACACTTTGGGGCGCCGCCTCGCTGGGATAGGCACGGCGCACGGCTGAGCGCAGCGCCACCCAGATCTCGACTTCTTCCTCGCAATTGTCACAGGCGACGATATGGCGACGCACCTCATCAGCGGTTTGATCGTCAAGTTCGTCGTCAAGTAAAGCATTGATGCGCATCATGACGTACTCGCATATTTCGGTCAGGTCAGTCATGATTCCTCCATCTGGCCCAAAGCCCGACGTAATTGAGTGCGGCCGCGGTTCAGTCGTGACATGACGGTTCCGATCGGTATCTGAAGAATATCCGCAATTTCCTTATAGGAGAAGCCCTCGACGTCAGCCAAGTAGACGGTGTAGCGGTACTCGTCTTTGAGCGCCCTCATGGCGTCGATCACGCGGGAGTCCGTCAGTCGACTCATCGCCGCCATCTCAGCAGAGGGACTCGGCTGAGCCAGGTGGGACTCAGCGGCGGCCAGTTGCCAATCCTCAATCTCGGGGTCGTCAGCGATCTTTGGTGACCGTTGCGCCTTACGATAATTGGTGATGTAGGCGTTGCTCAAAATGCGATAGAGCCAGGCCTTGAGATTGGTGCCTTCCCTGAACTGGTGGAAGGAAGTGAACGCCTTCGTGTACGTCTCCTGCAGCAAGTCCTCCGCGTCGACCGAATTCCGGGTCAACTTGAGCGCTGCGCCGTACAACTGGCTGATCAAAGGCATGGCGTCACGCTCGAACCGGGCCGCCCGCTGTTCGGGTGTCTCCGGTGGAGGCGAGTCAACTAAGGCATCCATAAGGGATGAGACTACCCCCGATTCGAGCGCGGCGATAGCGTTAGGGATTTCAAGGCCGGGCGGCTCAAGCAAACACTGGATCACATCACAGTCAACGAGACAAGCTTGGATTCTATTCCGTCATGTTGCGTCCAGATGTCTATTCGGCCCAGAAGATGGTAGAAAAGGGGGCATGAGTTTACTTCGCCTCCTCGCTCGTGGTCTTCTCGCCAGCTACTTTGTGGCCGACGGGGTCAAAGCCGTCACCCAACCGCAAACCCTGGCTGAAGACGTGGCCCCTCTGGCCGAGGCGGTGCACGCTGGCGCCCAGCGTGTTCTGCCCCCTGACATCGCCAAGCGAGTGCCGGCCGATCCTGAGGGCTACGTCCGCCTACATGGCGCGGTGCAGACCGTTGGCGCCCTCATGATGGCCACAGGATTGGGCCGCCGTCTCGGAGCCACGCTGGTGGCCCTGGCCTACCTGCCGCGCGTCGTCATGGCCCGCCCCGCCTCCCCCCGGGCGGACAAGACTGTCTTCGTGCGCGAGTTGGCTCTTTTGGGCGGCCTCCTGATCGAATCCAGGGACACTCAAGGCAAGCCCGGCATGGCCTGGTTGCTGACCCACTCCGCCCGGCCGATGGTGCCTGCCAGCGACGGGCCGCATCATCACTGCCACCACGGCGTCAAGGCTGCGAAGAAGCAAGCCAAGACCGTGTCCGAAACACTCCCCCTGCAGACGCCGACCTCTGGTCACGTGCGTCGTCAGGCCGCGGCGCTCGGCCATGCCCTGACTCCGGCCGGTTAAGGAACCGATGTCAAGCGATTCCGTGGGCTGGGCCGCACCCTTGGCCGCCTGCCCGGTCGATGCTGTTGTGCGAGTGCCGGGTTCAAAATCGGCCACTGCCCGGGCCTTGGTGCTGTCCGCCTTGGCGGTGGAGAAGGGCGCCATCAGCGGTGGTTTGGCTGCCCGCGACACCGACCTGATGATCGGTGGCTTACGTGCGTTGGGCGCTCAGATCGACGACCATGACCCTGAGACTTGGGTGGTGGACCCCCTGCCCGATCCGTTGGGATCGCAAGGCGACACGGGTAAGGACACTTCCCCCGAGGCCGATCCGACGACAATCGACTGTGGCTTGGCTGGGACCGTCATGCGCTTTCTTCCCCCGATCGCGGCGCTGCGATCGGCGACAGTCAGGTTCATCGGCGACGAGGCCGCCTCCCATCGACCGATGGAGCCGCTGCTCGCAGGCTTGCGTCAACTCGGCGCCCATGTCCGAGGTCAGGCATTGCCCTTCACTGTGGCCGGACCGATCATGGGGGGTGAGGTCGAGATCGACGCCTCCGGATCAAGCCAGTTTGTGTCGGCGCTGTTGCTGAGCGCGGCTCGCTTTCCCCACGGCCTCACCATCCACCACCACGGCGGCCCTGTGCCCTCGCTGCCCCACATCGACATGACGGTGGCAGCGCTTGAGGCGCGGGGCGTCGCGGTCACTCACGACAGCGGAAGGTCCTGGCGGGTCCGACCGGGCAGGATCGACGCCAGCCACGACGTCATTGAGCCGGATCTGACGACTGCGGCGGTCTTCCTGGCAGCGGCGGTCGTCACCGGCGGACGGGTCACCGTGCCCGATTGGCCCCTCGTCACCACCCAACCTGGAGCCGGTGTCCTCGACATCCTGGTTCGGATGGGGGCGCAGGTGGAACACTCTGGCTCCGGCGTGACCGTCACCGGCACAGGCCGACACACCGGTGTGGACGTCGATCTGCACGACACCAGCGAATTGACTCCGGTCATCGCGGCTCTGATGGCCTTGGCCGAGGGAGCGAGCACCATTCGAGGCGTCGCCCACATCCGGGGACATGAGACTGATCGACTGGCGGCCTTGAGCCATAACCTCACGGCCTTGGGATGCGACTGCCGTGAGACCGAGGACGGACTGGCCATCAGGCCCAAGCCGATGCACGGCGGTCGGTTCGACACCAAGGCGGATCATCGCATGGCTCATGCGGGCGCTCTGATCGGCCTGCGGGTGCCTGGGGTGGTCCTCAACGATGTCGCCTGCACCTCGAAGACCATGCCCGGGTTCCCCAATGTCTGGGCGAGGATCATCCGATGAGCCGCGCCCGGAACGACTCCATCTTCAGCGATGACCATGCTGGTTTTGGACGCCCGCCGAAAAGGACTCGTCCACGCACCAAGGATCGCCCCGACTACAGTCGCCTGCCGCTTGGGCGAGTGCTGACCATCGATCGCGGACGGTACCGCTGTTTGGTGGATTCCACTGATGTCAGTGCCGCCAAGGCCAGGGCTTTGGGTCGCAAGTCGGTCATCGTGGGAGACGTCGTCCGGCTCGACGGCGACGTGTCAGGCTCCGAAGGCACCCTGGCGCGTGTCGCCGAAGTCGAGGAGCGTCGTACCGTGTTACGCCGCACCGCCGATGATGACGATCCTTATGAGCGTCCGATTGTGGCCAACGCGGACCAACTCGTCATTGTCGCGGCTTTGTCCGATCCGCCTCCTCGCACCGGCATGATCGACCGTATCCTGGTGGCCGGGTACGATGCCGGACTCACACCGATTCTCTGCCTGACCAAGTCCGACTTGGCTTCAGCCGACGAGTTGGTGGCGCAATATGAGCCGCTCGGCGTCGCCTGCCACGTGCTTGACCCGCAGGCCGATCTGGACGAGTTACGGGATGCCCTCCGCGATCACTGGTCGGTCTTCGTCGGGCATTCCGGCGTGGGCAAGTCCACTCTCGTCAACGCCTTGGTGCCAGACGCGGATCGGGCCACCGGCGCGGTCAACGACGTCACCGGCAAGGGCCGTCACACCTCCACAGCGGCGATCGCTCTGCGTCTGCCCGGAGGAGGCTGGGTCATCGAC
>JAITVA010000200.1 GCA_031286045.1 Propionibacteriaceae bacterium
CCCGGCGACGCTCACCACCCGAGAGCCCCTCGCCTTCCTCCCCGACACTGCGAGCTGGGTCGAGTGCGCTGGCTCCGACTTCGGCCAACACCTGACGCACCTGGTCGTCGCTGGCTTCAGGACAGCCCAGTCGCACATTGTCGGCGATGGTTCCGTCGACCATGCCGGGCGTCTGGGGGACATAGGCGATCCCAGCCCGCCACCGCGACCAGTCGATGGCGGAACTCGGCGCCCCACCGAGCAAGAGTGCAGGCTCGTTCGACCCGACCGAATCTGCGCCTGACGCCTGCGGGTCAGTGCCGGATCCATCTGGGCTGAGGAATCCGAGCAGACAGTTGAGCAAGGTCGTTTTCCCGCCCCCTGAGCGCCCCGCCAAGGCCACCACTTCACCCGGCTCAATCCGTACATCGTACGGACCTAGAGTGGAGTTGGAGCCTGGGTAGGTGTACCTCACATCCCGCGCCAGAATCGACGGGGAGTACAGTTCCGCATTCGGCAGGGCCTGCCCAGCCCCCGCCTGGTCCCAGTGGCCAGGTCCCCCGTCACCCACACCTGCGCCTGGCTGGGCCCGTCGTCTCTGCTTGTCCTGCCCCGCACCCCGATCCCGGTCACCTGCCGGCTCCCCCATCACGGGCCCACCTCGGTCGATCTCAGCGAAGGCGGCCTCGGCGGCCGCCAAACCCTCAGCCGAGTCGTGATAATGGGTCCCGACTTGGCGCAAGGGCAGGTACACCTCCGGGGCGAGGATAAGCACGAACAAAGCGGTCGTGAAGTCCATCTGCCCGAACACCAGCCGGGTGGCGATGACCACAGCGACCACCGCGACGGCGATCGTCGAGAACATCTCCAAGGCGAAGGCCGAAAGAAAGGCGTACTTCAGGATCGACAGCGATTCGCGACGGTTGGCGCCTTCGGTGCGCTTCAGCCCGGCGGCTTGGGCCTTGGCCCGGCCGAAGACCTGCAAAGTCGGCAACCCTGAGACCAGGTCAGCGAAATGGCTGGCCAGCCGCGATTGAAAGACCCAGCGCCGCTTCATCTGTTTCTGTGTCGTCCACCCGATCAGCATCATCAAGATCGGAATGAACGGAATCGTCACCGCGATGATGATGGCGGTGCGCCAATCGGTGACCAGCATGGCCGCACCCAAGATGACCGGCACCGTCACAGCCAGCAGCAACTGGGGCAGGTACTTGGAGAAATACCCGTCAAGCGAGTCCAAACCGTGCGTCACCAAAGTGACCAGGGTCGACGATGAGGAGGTTTGGAGCGCGGGCGATCCCAGTCGCGCGGCCAGGATGTCGCGGCGTAACTGGGACTTGACCGCGGCCGAGGTACGTTGCGCCAGCCAGGAGGAGGCCCAGGCCAGGATTCCGCGCCCAGCCAGCACCAATGCCAACAGTGCCAAGGTCAAACCAAGTCCAGCCAAGCTGTGGCTGGCGAAAACCGAGGCGATCGAGCCAGAGAGCAATGTGGCCTGGATCAGGATCAACACCGCCGTGATCGACCCGACCACCACACCCGAGATCATGTAGGGCCGGGTGGCTTTGGCCCGACGTACCAGGCGGGGGTCGACCGGACCACTCGAACGGCGGCTTCTCTCCGGCTGCGCCGCGGGCTGGGACACATCGTCCGGCGTCACGGTCGCGCTCTCATCGGGGGCCGCATCCTCGATCGCGTCACTGCTAGCATCCACACGACTATCCTTCGCGTACCTCACCTGGATGTCAAAGTGCTTGTCTCACGGGGCGGACACCAGACTCGTCTCAGCGCTTCCCCGGCGCCCGCCGCCGCCGTGCCAAGCGCCCATGATCCCCACAGAAACACTATGTGGACACAAGCACGCCAAACCGAGATCGGTCGTCTATAGTATGGCTATGCGCACGAACAATTCGATCAGCACCTGCTGGTGGCCCGCCTTCTGTTAGGCGGAGTCGCGCATGTCCACATCACAACCGCCTGACGCCAGGCGGTTGTCGTGTTTTTGGCGTCGGGCAGTGGGCGGACCGGGCAGCCCCCGGCCGTCCACCTGATCCAGAATGGAGCACACCTCATGCAAGTCAAACCCTATCTGCGGCAGTTCCCCGACGAGACCGGCCACTTCGGCCGCTTTGGCGGGGCCGACGTGCCACCCGAGATCGCTCGCCAGTGCGAGCGCATCGCCGAGGCCTACCTCACCATCGGCAACAGTTACGACTTCGTCTCGCAGTTGCGCGAAATCAGGCGGCATTTCCAGGGTCGGCCGACACCGGTGTACTACGCCAAACGCCTGACCGACAAGATCGGCGGGGGACGCATCTACCTCAAGCGCGAGGATCTCAACCACACCGGCGCTCACAAGCTCAATCACTGCATGGGTGAGGCCCTGCTGGCCAGTTACCTGGGCAAGAAGAAGCTGATCGCTGAGACCGGCGCGGGCCAGCACGGTGTGGCTCTGGCGACGGCGGCGGCCTACTTCGGGATGGACTGTGAGATTCACATGGGCACCGTCGACATCGCCAAACAGCATCCGAACGTGGTGCGCATGGAGATCCTCGGCGCCAAGGTTGTGCCGGTGACACGCGGCCAAGCCACCCTCAAAGAGGCTGTTGACTCAGCCTTCGAAGCCTGGGTGGCCGATCCGGAGAACTCGCTGTACGCCATCGGCTCAGTCGTGGGTCCGCACCCCTTCCCCATGATGGTGCGCGACTTCCAGTCGGTCGTCGGCTTCGAAGCCAAGGAGCAATTCCAGCAGATGATGGGCGTGTTGCCAGACAACATCGTCGCCTGCGTCGGTGGCGGTTCGAACGCAGCCGGCATCTTCGCTCCATTCGTCGAGGACCCCTGCACCTTGTACGCCGTCGAACCCCTCGGCCGGGGCGCTGAGCCCGGCGACAACGCCGCCAGCCTGGCCTACGGCCACGAGGGCGACATTCATGGTTTCCACACCATGGTGCTGACCGATGACGACGGCGAGCCCTCAGCGGTGTACTCCATCGCCTCCGGCCTCGACTACCCCGGCGTCGGCCCTGAGCACGCCTATCTTTTCGACACCGGTCGCTTGACCCCTGCCGGCGCCGACGACCGCCAAGCCGTGCACGCCTTCTACGCCTTGAGCCGCCTTGAGGGCATCATCCCCGCGCTGGAGTCAGCGCACGCCGTCGCCTACGCCATGGAACTGGCTCAGCAGAAGCCGCACGAGTCGATCCTGGTCAACCTCTCCGGCCGCGGCGACAAGGACGTTGACTTCGTCTACGACAACTACCCACCCCAGCAGTGGGCCTGAGCGGATGCTGGGTGGCGCTGCTCGCACGGGGTGGCGCCACTGGGCCAATGAGCCGCACACCGCCACCTGGCACATGCTGACCAGATGATCGTCATCAGCCCCGAGAAAACGTCAATTCACCAAGCGCCACCCCTCAAGCGAGGGCGGCGTCAATGGCGATGATGTCGGAGAGGAGGGCGTAGGCAGTCTCGATGCGACCGGCTCCGGGGCCGGAGATGGTGACAGGGCCGAGGTACTCGGTGTCGAACATGACGGCATTGGTGGCGCCGGGGATGGCAGCCAAGGGATGGCTGGCGTCGAGGAGTTGCGGCGCGACTTGGGCGGTGACGCGACCATCGGCGTCTTTGCTGGCCTGACCGATCAACTTCCAGTGTTTTCCCTGGCCAACGGCATCAGAAATCATTTGGGGAGTGATGGCCGTAATGCCTTCGGTCGGCACGTCCTCACTCGCCAGCTCGACGCCGAGCACCTGACTGGCCAGCACCATCACTTTCAGCCTGACATCGGATCCGCCGATGTCAGCGGTCGGATCCGCCTCTGCGTAACCATAATCCTGGGCCTCCTCGATAGCCGCCAACTGACTGAGCCCGGCTTCCATCCGGCCCAAGATGTAGTTGCTGGTGCCGTTGAGGATGCCGGAGAATCCCTTCATCCCCACGCCTTTCAGCGGACCAGAGGCCAAGCGGATGACTGGGGTGCCGCTCATGACGGCTCCCTCGAACTCGAATCTCACCGCGTTGTCGGCTGCTAACGCCTTCAACTCGTCGACTGCGAAAGCCACCGGTCCCTTGTTGGTCGTACAGACCGACTTGCCTGCCTCCAAAGCCCAGCGGACATGAGACAAGGCTGGCTCGCCGGTGACGGGGTTGGTGAAGGTCGCCTCCGCCACGATGTCAGCCGGCGCCGTGCGGATGAACTCTTCATTGTCACTACCCTCAGCTGGCACCGTGCCGCCAAGCGCCACGAAGGTGTCGTCCGGTCGCATGGCCAAGACCGCCGCCAGGTCGACACCCGCTGGATCGACCAGCGTGCCAAAACGCCAATCAGTGATCGCAGTGACCCGCAGAGTGAACCCCAGTTCCTCGGCCAGCTCCGAACCCTTGGCCTGGATGATGTCAGCCAGAGTCCTGTTGACGTTCCCCAAACCGACAAGTGCAATGTTGTAGTTCTTTGTCATCGACCGACACCTTCCTTCTGCCTTGATCCCTCCCTATTATTCCCGGTCAACACGGTCCCCATCGCCTGGTCCAGCATGGCGTCGTCCTGGCTTGGCGATCTGTCGGCGCCGACGGGTGTCTTTCGGCACGTCGACCGGCAGCGCAGACGCGGTCTCGCCTGGCCGTGAGGGAGCATGAGCGACACCGGCGACGCTGAACGCGGACCACCGACACCGTCGGCCGAGGGTTTCACACCCTGGCGCCGCGCGGAATTGTCGGATGCGCAGGGTACGATGTGACCATCCTGGCACACGCCAGCAGACATCCTTCCAGAAAGGAGGAACCCGGTGAGAGAACCAGTATTTCGCGGTGTTGGCACTGCGCTTGTCACACCATTCATGCCGTCAGGCGAGGTGAATTACCCCAAGCTGGGTGAACTCCTCGACTGGCAGATCGATCAGGGCGTCGACGCTGTCGTCATCCTTGGAACAACGGGTGAGTCGCCCGCCGTGCCGACCGAAGAACACATCGACGTCGTCGCCAAGGCGGTCGAGATGGTCCGTGGCCGCATTCCCGTCATCGCCGGGGCCGGCTCGAACTCGACGGCCGAGGCGATCGACCAGACCAAGCGCTGCACCCAGGTCGGGGCCGACGCCATTTTGTCGGTGACCCCGTATTACAACAAGACGACCCAACGCGGTCTGGTGGCCCACTTCAGCGCCATCGCCGCCGCGACCCAGTTGCCAATCATCTTGTACAACGTGCCTAGCCGCACCAACCTCAACATCAACCCTGAGACCATCGCCGAACTGAGCCGCGTTGAGAACATCGTCGCCGTCAAAGAGTGCAACATGGAACAAATCGGCGCCACCAAGGCTCTGGCCGAGCCTGATTTCGCCTGGTATTCCGGGGAGGATGGCCAAGTCATCCCGCTGATGGCCTGGGGCGGATCGGGCGTCATCTCGGTCATGTCCAACGTCATCCCAGGCGACACCCACGATCTGGTGACTCGCTGGCTCGACGGCGACTTCGACGGTGCGCGCGACATCCAACTGCGAACGCTCCCCCTGATCAAGGCCCTCTTCGCCGAAGTCAACCCGATTCCGGTGAAGGAAGCCCTCAACCTTCTCGGTTGGGAGGTCGGCGATCCGCGTCTACCTCTGGTGCCCCCCAGCGACGCCACCCGGGCCCTACTCGCTCAGGCTCTGCAGGATTACGGGGTCGCCCGCCGAGGGTAAGCGGTCCTCGCTCGGAAACTACCGAAGGACGACGCCCGTCCAGCGGGTGCTTTTGGCCGACGCTCATTGGTCTCCTACGGAAACGCTGATGTGTGCTGCGTTGGCGGCTGGGCGTCGGGGCGGGTGAGATTCTGTCCCCACATCTCGTACACGGACTGGACGTCCATCGCACCCTGTGGGGACAAAAGATCGCCCGCCCAGCAGTCAGACGACGCATGATAAATCACCGGCTCCCTGGGCGCATCGTCTAGTGGAGTCTGACTGACCACGACACCACGATAGACAGCTCCTTTGGGCGATTGAGGGTTGGCGTGGGTGAGTGGTCGACATAACTGAGCAATCTCTGGCCGTTTGAGGGTCGGTCGTCATTGCGGGTCATAGTTATGTCGCCCCAGGAGTACGAATTGGTGACATTACTGAGGCAAAGTATGAGTCAGGGACCCAAAAGCCTCATACTCTGCTCAGTTATGGGCTCAGGGAGGCGCCAATGTCGTCGGCTCCGGTCGTGGGAGTTCACTCAAGCCGCCAAGAGCGACGACATCGTTGACGACGGTGTTCGACTAGGGGCTTCCGCGGATAGGTGCATCGGTCCAGTGCGCGGGCTCAGGAGTCGCGGTGGCAAGAACGACTGGGGAGGCGGGACTGACGCCCATCGATCGAGGAGGACCCAGTTCACGGTGAGAACTCCTGGACACACTCCTCAATGACCTGTCGGCGGGACCCCCAAAAGCACCGAAGGCGCACGGGAGCCGTCTAGAATCAGGTATATCGCCATATCGTCAAACATGACCCATAGGCAAGGAGGCGACCATGATCGATGTCGGTACGGTGGAGTCAGCTCAGTTCGCGCTCTGTGACCCCGCCCTGACAGCGGCTGATCTCTACGCCATCGCGACGAAGTACCCAGCTTTGTGGAGCCAGGTCGCCAACCACCCGCAGGCCTACCGCGATCTCCTGGAGTGGTTCGCCAAGTCAGGCGACCCCGCCAGCCGACAGATCGCCGTGGCCCGGTTGAGAGGCACATCGCCAGTCACCCCCGCTACCCCGGCCCCCCCAGCACCGGCCGACACCCCGACCCCAACGATCACCTCCCCAACCCCGGTGATCCCGGCCCCCCCCCCCCCCC
>JAITVA010000260.1 GCA_031286045.1 Propionibacteriaceae bacterium
CCTCACCATTCGCGAAGCCATGCGCATCCTTCGAACGCAGAACATCGTCTCCATTCAGCGCGGAATCGGCACTGTGGTCAACCCGATCAACGAGTGGAGTTCGCTTGACGCCATCATCCACAACTCCAGTCCCGAGACTTTGGCCACCTTCTCGGAACAGATCCTGCGAGCCCGCCAAATCGTGGAGACCGGCGCCGTCGAGATCGCCGCAAGGCATCGGACGTCACAAGACCTGACAGAGCTCACGGCTTTGATGAAGCAGATGCAGCAGGCTTCTGACTCCGGTGACATCGATGAGTTCGCCGCCACAGACCTGGCCTTCCACACTGCTCTCATGCAAGCGACTGGGAACCTCTTCATCTCGATCATGTTCAATGCCTTCGGTCGCTCGGTGATCGTTGAGACCATGCGCTTCACCTCGGCCAACACCGACATCCGAACCAGTGCCATGAAAGACCACGCGGCCATTCTGACAGCTGTCACTGACAAGAGTCCCGAACGCGCCCGACAAGCCATGACCGGCCATATGGACCACGTCGTTGAGAGACTGAGACAACTGACAAATCGATGATCGAGGCTCAGCCGTCGCCACCCGCCGCCACCTCGGCCATAAGCTGAGCACCCAATCACCGCACCGCCGAGCGCGACGTGTGTGACCAAGGATGGTCAAGCCAGCCGATGGGTGGGAAGGGGTGAGCGAATCGTGATCGCCCACCCCCTGACGACTAGATCCCACCGTGCTTCAGGATGAAGCGACTGTCGATCTTCGACTCGTCCAGATCGATGCCGAAGCCCGGCTCATCCGGCAGATCGAAGAAGCCATTGACCGGAGTAGGCGGGTTCAACTCGAAGTTGTGGCGCTCCGGCATGACCTGGATCAGGTACTCGACCTTGGGGCACACCGCTGCGGACTGGCTCGCGATCAGGTGAATCGCTGAGTGGAGACCATGCCCGTGAGGGATCGACGGGACCCCATAGGTGTCCGCCAGGGCAGCGATCCTGGTCAACTCGGTGATGCCGCCGCACCATTCCGGATCGGCTTGGACGACGCTCATGACCCCGTCGTCCAGGTATTGCTTCAGTTCCGCGCGTTCGTAGAGGTGCTCGCCTCCGGTCAACGGTATCGAGGTGCGGCGCGCCAGTTCTCGAAAGGCCGGGTACTGGCTTTGCGAGACCGGCTCTTCAAGCCAGGTCGGGCGCAGATGCTCCACTCGCCGCACCCAGGCGGTGGCGAAGGCCAGGTCCCAACTGTGGAAGGCGTCGACCATGATGTCATGGTACGGGCCGACGGCCTGCCTGACCCACTCGATCAGATCGACATTGCGTTCCAGGCCGGCGACCCCATCCCATGGGCCTGCCGCTGGGAACCACTTCTGACCCTGAAATCCCTCGTCTGCGAGGTGTTTGGCGAAGTCCTGGACTGTTTCGCGATCCAGCGGGGTCCCCAAGGTGGAGACATAGGCGGGTATCTTGGCGCGCTGGATCGAGCCGCCGAGCAGTTGCCACACCGGCAGACCGAGCACCCGACCCTTCAGATCCCACAGCGCGTTGTCGATGGCGCTGACACCCATTTTGAAGTGCCCGTGGCGAGCATGGCGATCCAGTCGATCAAGACGATCCCAGATCATGGTCGGCGAGAAAGCGTCTTGGCCGATGATGGCGGGCTTGAGCATCTCGTTGATGACCCAGGTGGTCTCAGGATCAATCGGGCCATAGAATCCCTCGGCTCCCCCTGAGGCGGTGATCCGCAGGTACAGAGACTGCATCTGCGGATTGCGGGTCTGCCCTATCGGAACTACTGGGGTTCCCGGTGTTGTGGTTGAATACAAATCCTTTCTCAATGACTGGCGTTGCCAGTCTTGAAGACAGTGTTGGGGACGGGCGCCGCGAATCACATGAATCTCGACACCTTCGATGGTGTGATGGAGCATTTCGAGCCTTCCACATAGGTCTCGCCTGGTGGGCGATTGCAAACGGTTGAGAGATAGTCTAGCATCATACATCAGACGTCAGCTTAGTGACTGAACATCCCCTGGAGCTCTCGATCGTGCTGACGTCATCGTTCCCTACGACGACACAAGGAAGTGAAAATGATGCATCACATGTCTAGGTTCAGATGGTTGAGTGCTGGAGTCGCGGCGACGCTCTGCTTCAGCATGGCCGCTTGCGGCAATCCCTCAGACGGACCCAGCGACTCTGCGAAGAGTATCAATGTCATACTTGACAACCACCCTTGGGCCAACAAGCTGATCCCTCTCATCCCTGAGTTCGAGAAGCAATCTGGCATCAAGGTCAACTACGAGCTGCTCGCCGAGCAGCAAATGAAGCAGAAGATCCAGTTGAACCTTCAATCGAAGTCCAACACCATGGATGTCTTCGAGTCATTGCCCGCCATCGAGGGGCGCCTGTTCGCGTCCAGTGGCTATTACGAGAATCTCGAACCCTTCATCGAGAAGGACAGGGCCGCCATGGACTTCGACGACTTCGCCCCTGGAGCACGCGACGCCATGAAGCCCGATGGGAAGACCATCGGACTGCCCGAGAACGTCGAGAGCAGTGCTTTGTTCTACCGCAAGGACCTGCTGGAGAAGTACTCCATCGAGGTGCCCACAACCATGGATGAGCTCAATGCCGCCTTGCAAATCATCAAGGACAAGGGTGAAGTCATTCCCATCGTGCTGCGCGGGCATCCTGACGCCATGGCCGGCACATTCGGACCCATCTTCCACGCCTATGATGTCAATTGGACCAAGCCCGACGGCACTGCCAACTTCGATGATCCCAAGGCCATTCAGGGCGTGGCGCAGTACATCAAACTCGCCAAGGACTTTGGACCTCCAGGAGTGACAAACAACACATTCACCCAGTCCAGCGCCCTTTTCAGCCAGGGAAAGGCCGCCTTCGAGCTCGAATCCAGCAACGAGGTCGGCACGCTGACCAGCCCTGAGTCATCGACCGTGGCCGACAATGTCGGAGTCACCACCGTCCCGGTCGGACCAGCCGGAAAACCAACCCCGACCATCACTGTGTGGGGAGTCGCCATGTCTCCCTACTCCGAAGCGAAGGACGAGGCTTGGGAGTTCATGAAGTGGGCCACCAGCAAACAGACGGAGCTCGAATTGGCGAAGAACGGCATCGCTCCCCCGCGCTCCAGCGTCGGGGCCGATCCGGCTTACACCGACACGCTGACAACTCCAGCCCAAAAGCAGTGGTTGTCCGTCATCCAGGCGGTCTATGAATTCGGCAATCCTGAAGCATCACCCATGGGTGTTCAGACCCAGCAGATGCGCACGGTCTTGGGCAATGCCATGGGTAAGGGATTCCTGGGTCAAGCCAGCCCTGAAGAGGTGGCCGCCGAGATTCAAACCAACCTAGCACCACTGCTCGACAAGTGACCTGAAGGGCGGCATCACGATCATGACAACAACTATCGCTGTACGGCCCGACAGTGGTCGTCACAGAAACGGCAGTAGGCGAGGACCAACCCACGCGGTAGCCCGAGGCACGTGGCCTTTCCTCTTACCCGCCATCGTCGCCTCGCTCGCCCTGGTCGTGGTGCCGCTGTTCTTCACACTGTGGCTCTCGGTGTCTGACGCCCGTCCCGACGGCAGCAACCACGGATGGGTCGGATTCGCCAACTTCGCCCAGATGCTGGCCGACCCGGTCTTCTGGCAATCCATCCGCGTCACGGGCTTTCTCTTCATCACCTGTCTCATCATCGAAACCGTGGTCGGGATCCTGCTGGGCTACCTGCTCAGCCTTGACGTCCCCGGGCGAGTCTTCATGCAGTCCCTCATCTTGATCCCAGCGATCACCGCCCCGGTGGCCATCGGCCTGCTGTGGAGTCTGATCTTCGACCCCACTCTGGGCGCGGCCAACGAGATCCTGCGCGCCATCGGCATCGGCCCGGTGCCCTGGCTCGGCGATCCCGCAGTCGCACCCTGGGCCTTGGTCATCGTCGACGCCTGGCAATGGACACCATTCATGGCGCTGCTTGTCAGCGCGGGAATTCGTAACTTACCTGAAGAGCCTTTCGAAGCAGCGGCTGTCGATGGAGCCTCGCGCTGGCGCACTGCCCTCTTCGTCGGCTTGCCCATGCTGCTGCCGGTCATCACCGTGGCCATGCTGCTGCGCACTGTCGATCTCATCCGCTTCTTCGACTCCGCCTTCGTCATGACACAAGGCGGGCCGGTCAACTCCACCAACACACTCAACATCCTCGCGTATCGGGAGGCGTTCATGAATCAACACGGCAGCTACTCCGCCGCCATCCAGGTCTCCTTGCTCCTGCTGGTGGTGCTGGTGGCCTGCGGGTTCATGTGGCTACGAAAGAAGACTCGCTATGACGCATGACACCTATTCCGCGGCCCGCCAGGCCGGCCTGCACAAGGGCCGTCGACTGTTGATGATCTATCTTGGGTACATTCTGGCCATCATCGTCTTCGTCCTTCCCATCCTCTTCCTCATCTGGTCAGCCTTTCGCCGAAACGTCGATGTCACCGGTTCGGTGTTCTCCTTCGGGCAACCGCTAACCCTCGACAACTTCGTCGAGCTGTTCCAGCGATTCAAAATCGCCTACTACCTACGCAACTCCTTCATCATCGCCGGGACCTCGACTGTGCTCGGCATCCTGCTCGGAGTGCCGGCCGCCTACGCCATCGTGCGTCGTCAACTCGCCGCAGCCGGGTTCATCACACTGCTGGCCCGCATGGCTCCGGGCATCATCTTCTTGATCCCGCTGTTCCAGTTCGCCGTTAACATCGGGGCCATGCGCAACGTGGTGCTGAACTTCATGATGCTGATCGCCGCACATTTGATCGTCACCTTGCCCCTGTCGATCTGGTTGATGATTCCCTTCTTCGAGGAGGTCCCGGTAGCCCTCGAAGAGTCGGCCATGATCGACGGATGCTCCCCCCTGCGCCGACTGGTCGCCGTCATGCTTCCCTTGGTGGCCCCCGGAGTCGCAGTCGCCATCTTGATCAGTTTCATCTTCTCGTGGAACTACTTCCTCTTCGCCCTCGCCCTGGGGACGAGCAACACCATGCCCTTGACCGTCATCGCCTTCAACTTCATCGGCGAAGGATCGGCCGACTTCGGCGGACTCATGGCCGCCAGCCTCATCATCTCATTGCCAGCACTCGTGCTCTCTCTGGTCGCCCAGCGCTGGCTCGTTCGTGGACTCACAGGAGGAGCCGTCAAATGACCACATCACACCACCACACTGTTCGCCGCATCGCCTTCACATCACCTGGGCAGGTGGAACTCATCACCCAGGACCCACCTGATCCACCGCAGGCCCACCAAGCCCTGGTCCAGCCGATACGACTGGGAATCTGTGGCTCCGATCTGCACGCCCTGCACGGCGCCCATCCTGGAGTCCCTCTGCCGGTCTACCCCGGACACGAGGCGGTCGTGCGGGTGCTAGCCGTCGGTGACGACGCCGACTCCCATCTAATCGGTCGACTCGCCCTGGTCAATCCCTTGGTGACGAAGGCGGACCGAGACAGCGCCAACACCGATGTCAACGCCCGTGTGCTGGGGTTCCGCATCCCTGGCTTGGGGGCGACTTCAGCGGTGGTGGACACCGCCCAGTTACACCTGGTCCCGCCAGACGTGGACCCCACGGCTGCAGTGATGGGCGAACCCCTGGCGGTTGGCGTCCACGCCCTTCGCCGGGCAGGGATTGACGACGGCCACGTCGTGGTCATCGGCGGAGGAACCATCGGATCCTGCCTACTGTCCGCTTTGAGAGCGCTGACCGCCTGTGAGGTGACTGTCGTCGAGCTGGATGAAGCCAAACGCGACTTCGCCCAAAGCCTGGGCGCCGCCCGAACCCTGGTCAACCTCAAGGATTGGGAGTCTGGTGTCGTCGACGCCGTCTTCGACTGTGTGGCCGGGCAAGCCACCTTGGCCCAGGCTGCCGACACGGTGAAGGACGCCGGTCAGATCATCGTGGTCGGCGTTCCCCGCGACAGTCGAGAATGGATCCTGCCCATGCCCAGGATGCAGCGCTATGAGATCACCATGAAGGGCACCTCGATGTATCAGCCACGCGACATCGACGAGGCGCTGCGCCTGATCGCCGAAGGCCAGGTGGACACCAAGGCCTGGGTGAGCCAGACCTATCCCCTCAGTGAAGTGGCCCACGCGTACGCGGCTGCCGAGCGCCCCGACACCATGAAAGTGGTCATTGAGTTGGATCGGTGATCAGTCGGTGGCTGGGCATTCTCGTCTTGATGCTCTCAGCGACTGCCAGGCATCTGTCCAGCGGAAAGGACTCGGGTTCAAAAGAACGTGAGAACACTTCAGAAATGATGTGAGCAATGTCGGTGATACTGCTGGCCTTCGTGATCCTCTGCGCGATCGCCCGACTCTCCTGGTCGAACTCATCGCTGGGAGCGTCGGGCAAGAGGGAATATGGATTCCACTCGTCGATCACGCGTTTCACTATCGAAAACAAAGCCCTCCATTGCTCAGCTTGTGGCATTCCAGGCAAGGTCAGTCCTCTCAGCCGTTCCAGCGGCGAAGTCCAACGATGCGGTGCGGCTCCAAGCCTTCAGTCTGCCCACGAGGCGGCAGGTTCACCCTCATCCTCGGAGAGTCCCCCTCACGCGGATAAGGATACGGAAACACCGACACAATCGCCGCATCACACTCCGGTGGACACTCATCACGCAGATCAAAAGCTATCAAATTATTGTTCTCCCTGACAGCCTCATACGACTCCGCATAAGGATCAAGACACCACATAATCCCATCCACACGAGCCTCAAAACCAGGATCATGCCAGATACCAGCTTCATACTTCATCACCATCAACCCACGATCAACCGCCCCCACCATCACCTCCACCGCAGCACAACGAGTCAACGTCATCAACCCGCGTCCCAGTAAGACGAAAGAAATCATCCGCCGACGAATACAACACCCCATAGGAGAAGCGCTCCTCCATTATGACTCACCATTCATCCGACATCGACACTCCTGGTCTCCGTGTGGCGATTGTCCTCCCCGCTCACCCGCCGCAGACGAGATGCCGGCCGTACACTCGGCTAACATCTGGCCTACCATCGCAGGCACATCGGACGCAGCCATACTATGAACTGGTCTCGTAAACGGTCTCGAGAGCAGCTTCACACGAATCTACCAAACTGCCTCATCCTGCGTGTCTGACCGCGTCCGACCAGCGATGTGCTCCTGGATCTCTCGAACGGATGGTCGGTAGAATCGTCGAGAGGCCATCGCTAGAACTCGTAAATTAGGCAAAACGCCCAGGGGACTAAGGTCACCATCACAGATCCGGGTGTCACCATGAGCGATGAACTTCTCCAGTTGAGACAGACCAGCCAATGGGAGCACGGACCGAATGCCACCGTCCTCACTCAGCTCCAAGTACGTCAACGCGCTGCATGCGCTCAAAGGATCAACATCGGCGATCTTCCGACATGTTCCAAGCGCAAGATGAGTTAAGCCAAGCGGCGCGACCGAAAGCGCGGCAATATCGATCAATCGCGTCCCATGGAACACGTCAAGCCGCTCCAGCCTAGAGAACGCATCAAGGCCATCCAAAGACCTGATCCGCGTGTGCTGCTTCATTCTGATGCAACGCAACTGCTGCAGGTGAGACAGCGGCATCAGGTCAGTACCGGCGTATTCGAGCAAGAAAATGTCCCTTACCCCGCTCAATGCGCCAACCGTATCCCTAATGGACTTCCACGACGCCGCTAGTCGCAACAAACCAGGCAGCCTCGACACATCGATGACAGCCCCAGGGGCCGCCTCCACATTCAGATCTTCTAGCGACGAGCCCAACGAAGACAAAGGAGTCAAATCACCAAGCCATCGCGCAATAATAAGAAGACGCCTGATCGGTAGCCGGCTCAGGAACGCCAAATTATCACCACGAAAGCCTCGCGCATAGTTCAGAACAATACGATCAACTCCGCCTTTGTCAACACACTCCGCATCATCCGAGGACCACTCAGAAGTAACCACCATATCCGTCCCATATTCGGATCTCTCAAGAATATGGCTCACATCACTGGCCCCGAGTATAGCCTTGTGGCATTAGGTGTAGACGTCCATCTCCAATAGGGTTAACACTATTCTCAAGTTCGCTCTTCCCTCCCAAGCCATCAATTGCAAGCTGCTCGGCAATCTCTCGATCAGTTTTCGCCCCAGTCACCGCAGTGTATTGAGCCTGCTCTGCTGCCTGCGGAGTGATCTTCCCAGTTCCGACATACTGATCAAGACGCCGCCCAATGTCAACTGATTGCCCCACGTAAGTACCTTCATTACTCGTCTGTACAACATAGACTGAGGTGAACCCCAAATTCCGGACACTGGGAACTTGGCTTTTGGGCTGGGGGAGGATGGTGTCATGTCGGAGGGTAAGCATCGGCGGAGGTTTACTGAGGAGTATCGTCGGGAGGCT
>JAITVA010000066.1 GCA_031286045.1 Propionibacteriaceae bacterium
GTGGCCGATGCCGTTGTGGTCGGCAGCCTCCTGATCTCGCTGCTGCGTCACAGCGACCGGGTGACCTCGGCCAGTCTGGCCCAGTTGGTCAATGTCATCGCTCCTGTGATGACCGACCAGGGCGGGGCGGCTTGGCGTCAAACCATCTTCCACCCCTTCGCCCTGACTTCACGCTTCGCCCGCGGCGATGTGCTCGCACTCGACATCCGCTCCCCGCAGTATTCGACGGCCAAGTTCGGCGACGTCGACCTGATCGACGCGGTCGCCACCCGCGACAAGACCACTGGCGATGTCGCGATCTTCCTTGTCAACAGAGGTATGGAAGAGCCGGTGACGGCACAGATCGGCGTGCGCGCCCTCCAGAGTCCGACTCTGAGCGAGGCTGTCGTCCTGTCCAACCCCGACTGGCACTGGCAAGCGACCGCCGCCGACTCCACCAGTGTCGCCCCCCGTCCTGCGACCGACCTGCGACTGGAGGCAGGCGAGCTTGAAGTCAAGCTGCCGCCTGTCAGTTGGGTGATGATTCGGTTGTCTTCTGGGGTGGAGAGCTAGTACTTCCGCAGTTCCTCCACCGGAACGCCGGTGACGTCTGTGATCATGTCGGGGTCGATGCCCTTGGCGATCAGACCTCGGGCGATACTGACGCGGGTGATGTGCTCGACGTCGTCGGACAGCTCTTTCGCCGCGAGTTCAGGGTTCCGGGCGGCCCATTCCCAGGACGCTCGGTCATGCATGGCCATCTCGTGGCGCAGTTCAAGGATCTGAGCAGACTCTTCTTCTGAGAAGAAGTGCACCGTGTCGACGGCGTTTGCGATCTCGGGATCAAGCGTCGCAGCCATGTCGAGTTCCTCTCGGTTTCGAGCAGTGAAAAAGCGCAACCATTTATATAATAGCGTGTCATCGGTGGTGTGAGTCAGCTTCGGCAACTCAAGAACATCGATCTCCATGATGTCGGATAGATCAAGGTTATGACTCTTGTCGTGCAGGCGAAAGCGATGATGGAACTGGCCAATCGGGCATGAGGTGACGGGAAAGTCAGCGATCGCGATCACGATCGCTTGGGCCATGTCTTGATACTGCTCACCGGAGTGAAGTTGGCCGGACAACATCCTCGCTCCGTAGTACACCAGGCGTTGCCTGAAGCCGGGTTCACGGAAGCGCTGGACCTCGATATCAATGTCGCGTCCGCTCTTTGTACGCACACGCACGTCGACGATACCTTCCTTGTCGGCGGCATGGGACTGCGTCAGATGTGTGGGGAGCAACGTCAGATCGACCAAGTCATCTTGGGGAACATCGAGCACGCTACTGAGAAAGGACCGCAGCGGAGCCAGATTGTGTGAGTCGGCGAAGACCTTCTTGAAGATCGGGTCAGCCAAAGGTGGTATGAAAGGACACATGGGCACTCCAAGGATCGTTGAACCCGTCACCTCGGGGTTCCTCAAAGAGACCATGTGGGGTTTGAAGGCGAATGTGCTGCCTCACTCCGAAATTGTGGACAACTTTCGAGGCTAGGTTCCGCCTGTGAATAACCGCACGAATCGGGCTGAGTCTGCCCACCGGCATGGACGCCCTTGGGGTCAGGCCTTGAGATGCGCGGCTCGACGGATGGTACGTCGTTTGGCCTGTTCGGCGGCGTCCGGCAAGGGCACAGCGGCGATCAGTTCGGCGGTGTACTCCTGTCGGGGGTGACGCAGCACCTGCTCGCGTGAGCCCAACTCGACGATCTCGCCGCGGTGCATCACGGCGATGCGGTCGGCCAGGAGGTCGACGACCGCCAGATCGTGGGTCACGAACAGACAGCCGAAGCCCATCGAGTGCTGTAATCGGACAAAGACCTCCAAGACACGGGCTTGGACGGAAACGTCGAGGGCGGAGGTCGGCTCATCGGCGACGACGAATTCGGGGCCGGTCACCAGGGCTCGGGCCAAGGACACCCGCTGGCGTTGACCGCCCGACAACTCGTGCGGATAGCGCTCAACGTAGTCAATCGGCAACTCGACGGCGTCAAGCAGTTCCTTGGCGCGTTCCAGCCGGCTCTGCTTTGTCCCCATGCCATGGATCAACATCGGCTCAGCGATGCAGTCACCGACAGTCATACGCGGGTTGAGCGAGGCGGCCGGGTCCTGGAAGACGAACCCCATCTTGCGTCGCGCTTCGCGCAGGGCCTTCCCCTTAGCCGTCACAATGTCGGTGCCCAACACGCGGACCGCGCCCGATGTGACCGGTTGAAGTCCGACCGCACAACGCCCCAAAGTCGTCTTGCCCGATCCGGACTCTCCCACCAGGGCGAGGATCTCGTGGGCTCGGACCTCCACATCGACATCCTTGACCGCGTGGACCGCCTCGGCGCCCAAGCGACCAGGAAAGTCGACGCACAAGTCGTGCACGCTCATGACGATGTCGGCGCCGACATGCTCAGCCGGGGTGTCCATGGAGGCTGGCCGTGGACGGCCCAGGTACGGCACCGCTGCCAGAAGGTGCTTGGTGTAGGGGTGTTGTGGTCGCTCGAAAATGTCGCGCACGGGCCCGGACTCGACCAACTCGCCACGGTACATCACCGCCACCCGGTCAGCCATGTCGGCGACCACGCCCATGTTGTGGGTGATCAGGATGATGGCCGTGCCGAGGCGGTCCTTCAGGTCATGCAGCAAGTCGAGGATCTGCGCCTGAACGGTGACATCGAGCGCCGTGGTCGGTTCGTCGGCGATGATGACCTCGGGATCACAGGAGATCGCCATGGCGATCATGGCCCGTTGCTTTTGGCCGCCGGAGAGTTGGTGGGGGTAGGAGTCGACGCGCTGGGCCGGATCGGGGATGCCAACCAGGTCGAGCAGTTCGATCGCCCTGGCGCGTGCTTGCGCCCTGGTCATCTTGCGGTGGACCAGCAGTGCCTCACAGACCTGCCAGCCGACGGTGCGCACCGGGTCGAGGGCAGTGGAGGGCTCCTGGAAGATCATGGCGATCCGGTCGCCACGCACTTGACGCATGGCCTCACCGCGCAGTCCTATCAGTTGGGTCTGGTCGAGTCGGGCGGAGCCGGTGATGGTCGCGGTCGGGGGCAGCAGCCCCATTATGGCACGCGAGCCGACGGTCTTGCCTGAGCCTGATTCGCCGACGATGGCCAGCACCTCGCCAGGGTTGAGTTCATAGGAGATACCACGTACCGCCAGGACCGGCGCGCCATCGGTGCGGAAGGCCACATGCACATCCTCCACGCTCAACAGCGGCGCCGTCGAGGTCAGGCCGGGGGAGTCGCCCGAACCGGTCGCAGTCATACCGACCCCTTCCCACATCGCGGATCGTTCGGATCGGCCAGGTGATTGTCGCCCAACGACTCACGTCCGACTGACCCATCGCTCCAACTCGACAGGGAGTCCCCGGTCTGGCCTTGGCCGCCATCGTGCCCCTCGTCCGCGCCTGACGAATCCTCCTCAACCGGCGGCGTCATCCACGGTTCGGCCACCGGAACGACACTTGTGTTGGCCTCGACTTCGGCGGGCAGGGTCCCCTCGGCCACCAACTCGGTCTTGGCGGCGACGGCTTGGGCGACCTCGTCCTCGTCGGCCGTGGTCGTTCCGCCACGGGTGCGTAACAAGGGGTTGAGCACGTCGTTGAGCGACTCACCGATCAAGGTGACGCCGACCACGATCAAGACGATGGCCAGGCCGGGGAAGACTGCCGTCCACCAGATTCCGTTGGCGATGTCGGAGCGTGCCTTGTTGAGGTCGTAGCCCCATTCGGCGGCCGAGTTCGGCTCGATGCCGAAGCCGAGGAAGCCCAGCCCGGCCAAGGTCAGAATCGACTCGGACGCGTTGAGCGTCATCAGAACGGGAATCGACTGGGAGACGTTGGGGAGGATGTGGCCGAACATGATTCGGCCCGGCCTGGCCCCAGCGACCCGGGCGGCGTCGACGTAGGGTTCCACCTTGGCGGCCAAGGTGGCGTTACGCGTCACACGGAAGTATTGCGGCACGAACACGACTGTGATCGACACAGCCGCCGCCAGAATCCCGGTCATCGCCCCTGAACGACCTTGTGAGACCATGATCGACACGACGATGGCGAGGAGCAAGGAGGGGAATGCGTACAGCGCGTCCATCACCAGCACCAGCACTCGGTCGAGCAGGCCCGAGACATAGCCGGACACGACTCCCAGTGGCACCCCCACGACGATGGACAGTGCCACCGCCAGCACGATGACTTCGACGGCGGTGCGGGCGCCGAAAACAATGCGTGACCAGACGTCGAAGCCACCGACTGTTGTTCCCAGTGGATGGTCGCCCGACATGGGCAATTGGGCGGTGAAGATCTGGTTGAACTCGTAGGGCGCGATCAGGGGAGCGAACAGCGCCACAAGCAAAAACAAAGCCACGATGACGATGCCGGTGAGCAGCATGCCCCGCTGCAAGCCATGGGTGGACTGGATCAGAGCCAGCCCGGGCACCCGGAGCTTCTTGCGACTGCGTGGACCTGGCCCGAGATCGGTGGGGTCAAGAGTGGATGCCGACATCAGTACCTCACTCTCGGATCGACCAGGGCGTTGATGGCGTCGATCAGGAAGGAGGCGACAGCCACGACCACTGCGATGGCCGTGGTGATGCCCTGTACTGCCACAAAGTCGCGTTTCAGAAGGTACTGGCTGAGCCAGTAGCCCAGGCCTTGCCACTCGAAGGTCGTCTCGGTCAGAATGGCGCCGCCCAGCATCATGGCGATCTGCATGCCCATGACGGTGACGACGGGGATGAGGGCGTTGCGGAAGGCATGTTTGGAGACAACCTTGCCCTCAGCCACCCCGCGTGCCCGAGCGGCTGTGACGTAGTCGGCGCGCAGGGTTTGCAGCAAGTTGATGCGGGTCAGGCGGATGAAGACGCCGGCGGTCAGCAAGCCCAGGGCCAGGGCGGGCAAAATGGCGTGCTGGAGCACATCGACCAGAACCGCACCGTCACCGTACTGGATGGCGTTGAGGATGTAGATGTGGGTGTTGGTCTGCACGCCTGTCTCCAGCAGAGTTTGGTTGCCCGCCGAGGCTCGCCCCGAGATCGGCAGCCAGCCCAACCAGATCGAGAAAACCAGTTTCAGAAGCAGGGCCACAAAGAAGACCGGTGCGGCGTAGAACAAGACCGCGAAGGAGCGAATGGCTATGTCGGCGCCCTTGTTGTACTTGCGCGCGGCCAAGCGGCCCAGTGGGATGCCGACGGCGAAGGCCACGATCAGAGCCCAGAAGACCAGCTCGACTGTGGCTGGACCCTTGGTCAGCAGAATGTCAGACACGGCCTGATTGTCGGTCAAGGTGCGACCGAAGTCGCCGCGCAGCATGTTGGCCAGGAAGCGGCCATATTGGACCAGGATGGGGTCGTTGAAGCCCGCCGCCTGCTTGCGGGCCTCAATCTCTTCAGGTGGAAGCCGACCGCCCTGCGCGGCCGTGATGGGGTCGCCGATCACTCTCATGAAGAAGAACACGACAGTGACAAGGATCAACACCGTCGGGATGATGAGCACTAGCCGAAGTGACAAATACTTGGCTAGTGCCCATCCGCGGGACGTTCCCCCCTTCGCCATGGTTACGACTTCGTGATGGTGGCGTAATGTAGGTTGTCGTCCGCACCCAACTTGACCCCGTCCACCGTGGTGGCGCTGAAGGCCCATTGTGAACCTTGCAGCAGCGGCAAGGTGGAGAGATACTTGGTCGCCATCTGAGTCTGAATGTCCTCAATGATGCCGGTGCGAGCGGCCGAATCCGTCTCGGTGCGCTCCGACTGGATCAACTGATCGATCTCGGCCGACTCGAAGTGGTTGCCCACGAAGTTGCCCGTCTCGAAGAAGGGCTGCAGGTAGTTGTCGGCGTCGGGGTAGTCAGGGAACCAGCCCAGTTGGTACAGCGGGTAGGCGTCGGCGACGCGCTCCTCGTTGTAGGTCACCCACTCGGTCGACTGCAGGTTGACGGTGAACAAGCCAGTCGCCTCGAGCTGCTGCTTGATCAGGCCGTACTCCTGGTCAGAGGACGAACCATAGTGGTCGGGGTTGTACTGCAGGTTGAGCGCCACGGGGGCCGCCACCCCAGCGTCGGCCAGGTACTTCGCAGCCTTGTCCTTGTCAGGGGCGGTGCCGTAGGCGTCGCACACCGCCGTGTTGGCGCCGACGAAGCCGTCCGGCACATAGGAGCAGAGCGGGCTGTATTGATCCTTGTAGACGTTGGTGGCGATGGCTTGTCGATCGACCGAGGAGGCGATGGCTTGGCGCACAGCCAGCTTCTGCGCCTCAGAGTCGCCGGGCATCGTGGTCATGTTGAAGACGATGTAGCGAATCTCGCCGCCCTTGGCGCTCCAGACCTTGACGGTGGAGTCAGATTGAAGGGACTCGATGTCGGTCGGAGTCAGTGAGCGGTAGGCGACGTCGATCTCACCGTTGGTGACGGCCAGCTTGAGGTTGGTGGCGTCGGTGTATGTCCGCAGGGTCACTCCCGAGTTGACCACCGCTGGGGACGCGCCCTTGTAGTCCGCATAAGGTGTGAACTCGACCAACTCATTGGCCGCATAGCTCGTGATGGAGTACGGCCCGGAGAAGGCTTTCGCTGCCACAATGTCGTTGTCAGGCAGCAGTGCGTCGGCTGGGAAGACCTCTTCGTCGACGATCGGACCGGCGCTGGTGGCCAGAACCTGTTCGAAGGTCTGGTCGTTGGCCGTCTTCAAGGTGAACTGCACTGTCTGGTCGTCGGGCGCCGCCACTGAGTCCAGGTTGGCCAGCAATGAGGCCGGGCCGTTCGCGTCGTTGATGGCCAAAGTGCGGTCGAAGCTGAACTTGACGTCGGAGCTGGTCAGGTCGTGGCCATTGGCGAACTTCAGACCCGACTTCAGGGTGCACTCGAACACGGTGTCACTGGTGAAGGAACATTCCTCAGCGGCATCGGGCTCCGGCGTGGAACCACCAGGCGCGAACCCATAGACGAAGGAGTAAACCTGGATCGCCAACGAGAGCGAGCCGTGATCGTAGGCTCCGGCCGGGTCGAGCGAAGTCGACTTGTCGGTGCTGCCGACGATGATCGTGGCCGCGCCGCCGCCCGCGCCAGTGTCACCAGGAGTCGCCGAGTTTCCACTCGAGGTGTTGTCTGCTCGACCACAGCCGGCCAGTGTTGTCGCGGCCGCCAGGCCGACGGCCACCAAGCCGATGGTCCATTTTTTGATTCTCATGTGCCCCCCTTGAGCTGTTCCTGTTCACGATCAGGAACATATGATTGTCCGAACCAAACTAGATAGTAGTCCAAACCTCGGAATGGCCATCTCAGTATATGGATGGCTCTGAAACGGGTTTCAGGCGGGAGGTGTGTGAAAACGTTACTGAACTGTGACCTTGGATCGGCTGTTCGGGGTGCGTGGGGCGGGCCGCCAGTGGCTCGTCTAAAGATGACCCATCTTCGACTCTCACGGTCGGGGTGGGATGGCCCGCCGGCAGCTCATTCATTCATGAAGACTGTCAGTGCCGCCAGCAGTAGGTGGCAGGACTGCTCGAAAACGTCGGGACGGGGGAGCAAGGAGATGGTCAGTGCGGAGTCGGGTAGGTCATAGAAGTAGCCGGGGTGGGCATAGAGTCCGGCCCGCTCCATCAGGGCCACGCCGAGCGCGTCCGCCTCCATGATGGGCGGGACGTCAAGCACCATCATCCAACCGCCGTACACAGTACGGATTCGGAAGTCGGGGAAAATGGTCCGGGCAGTGGCGAGGTTGCGTCGCAGGCGGTCGGTCACCCGGACGATGGTGCTGTCAGCCAGAGTCAACAGGTCCGGCAGGGCCAACGCGACCGGTGAGTTCACGCTGAGGTAGGAGTCCGCTATCTCATCCAAGGCCTGCTCGGCCCTCGCCTGCTGTGCCCGTGGGCCTGACAAGCGGATCCAGCCCAGCTTGAGTTGCGGTGCGGCCAGGAGTTTTGACAATCCATCGAGTCCAAAGGTGAGGGTGGATTCCGTTCCCGCCAGGCGGCTGGCCGGCGGTGAGGTGTCGGTCTGACGGGTGGAAGCCGGTGAGGAGTGGGCCGGTGAGGGGTCGGCTGGTGAGGGGTGGGCCGGTGAGGGGTCGGTCGGGCAAGTGGCTGCTGGCGCGAAGCCCACGAGCGGCAGGTCCGCATCCGGAGCACCCTCAGTCCGTCGCTGGCCTCGGTGATCGTCTTCGCAGGGTGGACCGGCTGCGCCGCTGTCTGCTAGCCGGAAAGGGAAGAACACTTCATCGGCGATCAGTGGCAACCCAGCCTGCGCCACCGCGTCCACCAGGTCGGACTCGGTGTAGGCGCCAGTGGGGTTATTGGGGTTGACCGCCACAACCGCGCGAGTGCCCGGCGTGGCAATGATGGCCTCAAGACTGGGCCGATCCAACTCCCAGCCCGACGGATGCATATAGAAGGTGCGGTAGGCCCGAGTCTTGACGTGGTGCAGGCGCGCCAGGGGCTCGATCAGCGGGTAGCCCGGCGCCGGAATGGCCACCGTGTCTCCTGGGTCAGCCAGCAACGAGAACAACCAGCCGTAGGCCTCCGAGGTCGATGCCGTCAGCCAGTAATCCTCCGGGCCGCCGCCGAATCGCTCCGCCAGCGCAGCCCGCGCGGGCCAGGGCCCCCGTGGATTCGGGTCGTACCGCCCGGCTTGAGGCAGATGGTCTGCGATGATGTCGAGAATCCGCGGATCGAACAACTCATGTCGTGTCGGGTTGCTGTCGGTCAGGTCGATCAACTCCAACCCCGCTGCCTTCAGCTCAGCCCGCTTGCGCGCTATCGGATTGGCAGTTTCGCTGGCCACATGCTGAAGAAGACTCACGCCACAACTGTCGCACGCCCACTCACTGGAAGGCTACTTGGAGTCGGCTGTGGTGGTCTGGGTCAGTCGACTGCGCAGATGGTGAAGGCGCAGGAAGAGGCAGTCCTCGCCCCGATCCCCACCGCCTGAATGGGCGGATGGCAGTTGGTATACCACTCTCGCGTACAATGGGTGAGGTTATGAAGAGCCAGCCGGAAACTGATGCCCCTACGGGGCCGTATGCCCTTGTCCCACCGCAGATTAATCTCAGCGACATGGAGCATGACATTTTGACGCTGTGGGCCGAGCGCGACACCTTCGCGCGCACTCTTGATCGTCCGGACGCCCCGACCTGGACCTTTTATGAGGGTCCGCCGACGGCCAACGGTGTCCCTGGGACGCATCACATTGAGGCGCGTGCCTTCAAAGATGTGTTCCCTCGCTTCAAGACGATGCAAGGTTTCCGGGTGCCGCGCAAGGCCGGTTGGGATTGCCACGGTCTGCCGGTGGAGATCGCCGTTGAGAAGGAACTGGGCTTCAACGGCAAGCCGGACATCGAGGAGTACGGCATCCGCGAGTTCAACGAGAAATGCCGTGAGTCTGTTAGTCGCTATGTCGACATGTGGCGCGAGTTGACGACGCGCATGGGCTACTGGGTCAACCTCGACGAGGCTTATTGGACCATGTCGACTCCCTACGTCCAATCCGTCTGGTGGGCGCTGAAACAGATCCACGCCAAGGGGCTCCTAGTTGAGGACTACCGTGTCGCGCCCTACTGCCCACGCTGTGGAACAACCTTGTCAGACCATGAATTGGCCCAAGGGTACGAAGAGGACGCGGTCACCACCGTGTACGTCCGACTGCCCCTGATCAGTGGGCCTTGGGCTGGTGAGGCGTCACTGCTGGTGTGGACGACGACCCCATGGACCTTGATCTCCAACACAGCCGCCGCCGTCCATCCTGATGTCACCTATGTGGCCGCCTCCAATGGCGTTGAGACCTTGATCGTCGCCGAGGCTCTGAAGGACGCCGTCCTGGGCGATGAGTATGCCCTTGTCGCCACGATGACCGGCCGCGAGATGGAACGTTGGATGTACGCCCGTCCCTTCGGGGTCGTGCCCATGCCCGCCGAGGCGAACTACGTCATCTTGGGCGACTTTGTGACCACTGACGATGGTACTGGCATTGTCCACGAAGCTCCCGCCTTCGGCGAGATCGACATGATCGCTTGCCGGGCCTACGGGCTACCCCTCGTCAACCCGATCCTGCCCGACGGTAGATTCGAGGCTGGGTTGGAGCTTGTCGGAGGCATGTTCTTCCAGTCGGCCGACAA
>JAITVA010000009.1 GCA_031286045.1 Propionibacteriaceae bacterium
TGCGCGGGGCTACTGTGAGACTCGCCTGAGGGTTCTCAAGCGCGTTGGGAGCTGCCTCCCGTTGAAGAGACATACACCCGTATAGTGTTCCCCACCAAGCGGCACTAGTCAAATGCCCCTGGGTGGGTTGACGCGAATGAACGCGTCGAGTCCGATTGATCGGACCCTGCCCAGTTTACAACTGGTATCCGATCTTGTCTCGATCAGCGCGGAACGATCGAATCACTACCCGCCGCGAGCCTTGGCGACGACCTCGTCCGCGACCGACTTCGGGGTCTCGGCGTAGGAGTCGAACTCCATCGAGTACGAGGCCTGGCCCGATGTCTTGGAGCGCAGGTCACCGACATAACCGAACATCTCCGACAGGGGCACCAAGGCACGCACGACACGGTTGCCATGCTCCTCGTCCATGGCCATGATGTGTCCACGGCGGGAGTTCAGATCGCCGATGACCGTGCCGAGGTAATCCTCGGGCGTGGTCACTTCGACGCGCATCATCGGCTCCAGCAGAGCCGGATCAGCCTTGCGAGCGGCCTCGCGGAACACCATGCGACCGGCCTGACGGAAGGCCATTTCGGAGGAGTCGACCTCGTGGTAGGCGCCATCCGTCAGTGTCACCTTGATGTCCTCGACCGGGTACCCGGCCAGCACACCGAACTGCATGGCGTCCTGGATGCCCTGATCCACCGCCGGAATGTACTCGCGCGGGATGCGTCCACCGGTGACGGCGTTGACAAATTCGTAGCCTGACCCCGGCTCGGTCGGCTCAAGGTCAATGATGACGCGACCATACTGACCCGAACCACCGGTCTGCTTCTTGTGGGTGTACTCGATCTTCTCGACCTTCTTGCGCAAAGTCTCGCGGTAGGCGACCTGGGGCTTGCCGACATTCGCCTCGACGTGGAACTCGCGTTTCATCCGGTCGATCAAGATCTCCAAATGAAGCTCGCCCATGCCCGCGATGATGGTCTGTCCGGTCTCCTCATCGGTGTGGACCTGGAAGGTGGGATCCTCCTCCGCCAGCTTCTGGATGGCGATGGTCAGCTTCTCCTGATCCGACTTGGTCTTCGGCTCGATCGCCTGCTGGATGACCGGAGATGGGATGTCGATCGACTCCAAGATGATCGGATGCTGCGGATCACACAAGGTCTCACCTGTGGCGGTGTCCTTGAGACCCATGACAGCGCAAATCATGCCGGTGCCCATGGCCTCGACCTCTTCACGCTTGTTGGCGTGCATCTGATAGATCTTGCCGATGCGCTCCTTGCGTCCCTTGGTGGCGTTGAGCACCTGCTGGCCGGAGTTCAACACGCCGGAGTAGATGCGGATGAAGGTCAGTCGGCCCAGGTGGGGATCGGCCGCGATCTTGAAGGCCAGGATCGTCAACGGCTCGTCATTGCTGGGATGACGCTCCAAGACCACCGACTCGTCGCCAGGCTTGAAGCCCTCGATAGCAGGCACGTCTAGCGGGCTGGGGAGGTAGTCGTTGATCGCGTCGAGCAAGGGCTGGACGCCCTTGTTGCGGAAAGACGTGCCACACACGACGACGTTGCCCTTGTTGGCCAAGACCGCGCGGCGCAAGGCCGCCTTCAGCTCGGCGACAGTGAAGTCCTCGCCGCTGTCTTCACGCTCCAGCCACAGTTCAGCGAACTCGTCGTCGGCATCCGCCAACGCCTGGATCAACTCCGAACGGGCCTCAGCCGCTTTCTCCGCCATGTCGGCAGGGATGTCCTCAACGGTGTAATCCTCACCCATCTTGGTCTCGCCATGCCAGGTCAGCGCCCGCATCTCCAAAAGATCGACCACGCCGAGGAAGTTGGCCTCGGCGCCAATCGGCAACTGGATGACCAAGGGGGTGGCGTGCAGGCGCTCACGAATCGTCTTGATGCAGTGGTCGAAACTGGCGCCGGTCCGATCGAGCTTGTTGACGTAGCAGATGCGGGGCACGTGATAACGGCTGGCCTGACGCCACACCGTCTGAGACTGAGGCTCGACACCGGCCACACCGTCAAAAACGGCGACAGCGCCGTCCAAGACACGCAGCGAACGCTCGACCTCCATCGTGAAGTCGACGTGGCCAGGGGTGTCAATGATGTTGATCTGGTGATCTTTCCAGAAACAGGTCGTCGCGGCCGACGTGATCGTGATGCCGCGCTCCTGCTCCTGCTCCATCCAGTCCATGGTCGCAGCGCCATCGTGGACTTCGCCGATCTTGTAGTTGATACCGGTGTAGAACAGGATCCGTTCCGTGGTCGTCGTCTTGCCCGCATCGATATGTGCCATGATTCCGATGTTGCGCACTTGGTGCAGGTCGGTCTTCAAATCAATAGCCACGTCAGTTATTCCTCTTCTTGTATCTTCTTATGTGAGTGTCGGCCCTGTTCCAGGAGGAGCCAACGTTTTGTTGCCAGGCACACAGATACCTCGGATGGTTGACATCCGAGGTATCGTCGCTGATCAGCTATAGGGGCAGTGGATCACCGTCTGGCTCAACATCACCAGCGGTAGTGCGCAAAGGCGCGGTTGGCCTCAGCCATCTTGTGGGTGTCCTCACGCCGCTTGACAGCAGCGCCCAAACCATTGGCAGCGTCCAGAATCTCGTTGCGCAGACGCTCAGCCATGGTCTTCTCACGACGGGCCCGCGAGAACGACACCAGCCAGCGCATGGCCAAGGTGTTGGCGCGAGCCGGCTTGACCTCGACCGGGACCTGATAGGTGGCGCCACCGACACGGCGGGACTTCACCTCGATGCCGGGACGGACATTGTCGAGAGCGCGCTTGAGGGTCTGCACCGGATCAGCGCCGTCGGTCTTATCCCGAGTGCCCTCCAAGGCGGTGTAAACGATCTGCTGGGCCACAGTCTTCTTGCCGCTGAGCAAGATCTTCGAGACAAGCTGTGAGACCAAAGGGGATCCGTAAACCGGATCGACGACGACGGGACGCTTGGGCGCCGGGCCTTTGCGGGGCATTACTTCTCCTTCTTCGCGCCGTAACGGCTACGGGCCTGCTTACGATTCTTGACAGCTTGGGTGTCGAGGGCTCCACGGATGATCTTGTAGCGCACGCCCGGCAGGTCCTTGACACGACCGCCACGGACGAGCACCATCGAGTGCTCCTGCAAGTTGTGGCCGACGCCTGGGATGTACGCCGTCACCTCGATGCCGCTGGACAGGCGCACACGAGCGACCTTCCGCAGGGCGGAATTCGGCTTCTTCGGAGTGGTCGTGTACACACGCGTGCACACTCCACGGCGCTGTGGCGAGCCCTTGAGGGCAGGCGTCTTCGTCTTGCTGACCTTGTCAGCCCGCCCTTTGCGGACCAACTGTTGAATAGTAGGCACCTACGAATTCCCTTTTCTGTGCATTCTTCTCCCCGGGAGGAGTCAGGCTGACGCCTGCGGAGTCTTGGGTTGTGTGGACACCGGGGACGATTGCCCGACGCACACGTGGACGCGGCAAGCCAAGTCCAAGGAGCAAGGCTAGCCCCTGCGGCATGTCACGGTCAACTTTTCTCCGACAGGTCGATTGTCAGCCATGTCGCCGCTCAAAGTCCGTCATAAAGTCTACCAGCGCTTTCACCCCAGCCATCGGCATGGCGTTGTACAGCGAGGCGCGCATTCCGCCAACGCTGCGATGGCCTTGGAGGAAGGCCAGTCCCGCCTGTCGCGCCTCCTCCAGAAAGACGGGATCCAAACTGGGATCGGCCAGAGTGAAGGGTATGTTCTTGGTCGAACGGGCGCGGCGCTGAACGCGGTTGATGTAGAAGTCACCGGCGTCGATCGTGTCATAGACAAGACCTGCCTTCCAGTCGGACTCGGCCTTCATGACCTCGGCGCCACCGCGCTGCTCCACCCAATCCAGCATCAGCTCCAAAACATAGGCGGCGAAGGTGCAGGGAGTGTTCAACAACGAATGAGCCTTGGCTACTTTGGTGTAGTCGAGGACCGACGGACAGACGGAGCGGGCATGGCCCAGCAGCTCGCGGTCGATGATGACCACCGTGGCCCCAGCCACACCGAGATTCTTCTGGGTGCCTGCGAAAACGATGCCATGAGCACCGATGTCCATCGGACGCGACAACAATTGCGAGGACGCGTCGGCCACCAGCGGCACCGGTGAGATCAGATCGTCGTTGAACTCGACCCCTTCGATGGTCTCATTCGGGACATAGTGGAGGTACTTGGCCGACATCGGCACCACCGCAGGGTCCAGT
>JAITVA010000079.1 GCA_031286045.1 Propionibacteriaceae bacterium
TGGTGGAGGATTCTCAGCTCGACCGCAGTCTGGTCATCTCCAAGACTGGTTCTGACACCACGATTGTGTGGAATCCGGGTGCGGACAAGACCCGCGGCTTCCCCGACTTCGGTGACGACGAATGGCGGGGATCGCTGTGTGTGGAGGCCGCTAACATGGGTTCCGCGGCGATCACGCTTCAGCCCGGTGCAGTCCACACGCTGACTCAGCGGGTGGACGTCCAGCACTGATCCGGTCCCACAATCCCGGCGCTCGCAGGTCGGTCGCGGTCAACCATGAGAGGATTGACGCCATGGACACCCCCTTGTTGATCTTCCTCCATGGTCCCGGCCAGTCGCCCCCCGTTTGGCAAGACGTGGTCGGGGCGATCAATCCGGAAC
The DNA here is from genome assembly GCA_031286045.1 of Propionibacteriaceae bacterium. Taxonomy (GTDB): domain Bacteria; phylum Actinomycetota; class Actinomycetes; order Propionibacteriales; family Propionibacteriaceae; genus WQYJ01. Next base: position 381 of record JAITVA010000079.1, read on the forward strand.
AGCCGATGGTGGCGCCTTGGTTGAAGGGTTTGAAGCCAACCGACCATGGTGGTTTTGACATGGATCAAGCGGTCACAGCGGTAGTCGATCTGATGGAGGCGCGTGGCGCCAAGAAGGCAGATCTGGTGGGGTACTCACTGGGTGGTTTGGTGGCCTTACGAGTGGCGGCGGCCTACCCTGACAAGGTGGCTCACGTCGTGGCCATCTCTGCTCCGCTCATCCCCAACAAGGCTGCCCTGAAGCGGCAACGCACCGTTATCAAACTGACTCCAGCGGCCCTGTTCAAGACGGTCAACAAAGAGCAGGTGCTGGCGGCCATGGACGCCTTGTTGGACACTGACATGGATGTCGATCTGGGGCTGATCACCGCCCCGGTGCTGGCGATCACCGCGTCGAGCGATCCGATCGGTCAGGCCAATGTGGAGACCTTGGCGCGCGACGCCCATGCCATGACACGGGTCTTGCCCGCCGCTGACCCCAATCTGCTCACCTCTGAGGCCGCCAAGCTCGCCCAACTGATCGCGGATTTTTGTGCCGACTTCCTCGAACCCGAGGAGACGCCCGACCGGTGAGGCCGTGCCCAGGTCAGTGTGGCGCGCCCGATCTGTCGGCGTTACCGAGTCTGGCTCGGACCGGTCAGTTCTTGTCTTTGCGGGCCGAACTCTCGGCGTCAGCCAGGTCCAAGACGGCGTGGGCGGTGGCGTCATCACAGACGAGGTCGGTCATGGTCCGGGCTCGCAGGGCTCCCAAAACAGCGCTGGCCCTGGTCGGGTCGCCGACGACGCCGACGCGAACGGGAATGCGCTGGAGCTCGGCCGGGGTCAGGCCGGAGGCGCGCTGGTTGAGTTCGATGTCGGCCCAGGTGCCGTCTTCACGCAACATGACGGTGCAGACATCTCCGACGACATGCTGCCTGATCGTGAGATCGGCCAGTTCGTCCTCATCGAGGAAGCCGGCGCTGTAGACGTGTGACGGGATGCGCGCGTGGATGGCCCCGATGCCGAAGATGGCGACGTCCAACTTCGATTGGAGGTCGCGCACTGCCGCGACTGAACGCTCACGCCACATCGCCTCTTTGGTGGTGGCGTAGTCGAAGAAGGCGGGCACCGGGAATTGCACGATGCGGGCGTCGAAAGCGGTGGACAAGGCCTGCATGATCCCAGCGACGTGGCGCGCCGAGGTGTCACGCATGTTGGTTCCGCCATTCATCTGGACGACGGTGGCGTCGTGCAAGGACCGCCGCTCCAGGAAGGGCACGATGTTGGAGATGGTCACACCCCAGGCCACTCCGATGAGGTCGCCGTCCTTGACTGAGTCGCGCAAGAGGGCGGCCGCCAGTTTGGAGACTCGCTCGAAGCGTGTCGCCGCCGACACGGTCTCGCCGACTGTGACCAAGTGCACTCTGATGCCGAACATTGACGCCAGTGAACGTGCCATCGGTGAGGAGGAGCCCTGTGGCGCCTCGACTGTGATCCTCACCATGCCGCTGGCGCGGGCATCAGCCAAGAGTCGTGAGACAGATGATCGCGACAACTTTAGATGGCGGGCAATCGACTCCATTGTCTCATCTTGGATGTAATAGCGAGTGCATGCTTCATACATGTCTCCATATCGGTCGTGCATCCTTATCCTTTCCCTGTGCACATTCTCTCACGAGCTAGAACCAACCTCCCAATTGGGTTAGATTAATGCCATTGACAACAGGCATCATAGTTGATGTCAGAAAGTGAGGGAATTGTGCTTCTCGAGGCAACACTCGGGCAGATCTTTCTGTCTGAGTTCATGGGCACAGCCATGCTTATCCTACTCGGCGCCGGCGTGTGTGCCAGCAACGGGTTCAACAAGAGCAAGGCCAAGGGGGCAGGTTGGCTGACAGTGAACTTCGGTTGGGGCCTCGCGGTCTTCTCCGGTGTTCTGGTCGCGTTTCAGACCGGTGGGCACCTGAACCCAGCCGTGACAATTGGTGTCGCGGTTTCGAAGGCCGGGACGGCAGACCCGTGCTTCGTCGGTTCGGGTCCGGAGTGCGCGGTGCCGATCACGGCCGCCACGATCTCGATCTATATCCTTGCTCAACTCATCGGGGCCATCTTTGGCGCCGTCTTGTGCTACTTGGCCTTCTTCAAGCAGTACAACATTGAGCAGCCGGAAGGTTCCAAGCTCGGTTCCTTCGCCACCGGTCCTGAGATCGCCGCCGCTCCGTGGAACGTCGTCAGCGAGGCAATGGGCACCTTCGTGCTGGTCTTCGTCGTCCTTATTTCCGGTTACCAGGGCAACTCCGGCGATCTTGGTTGGTTGAACGCGCTTGGCGTCGCCTTCCTGATCATCGCCATTGGCAACTCTCTGGGCGGACCAACCGGATACGCCATCAACCCCGCTCGTGACCTTGGTCCTCGTATCGCCTACGCGCTGCTGCCGATGAAGGGTGGCAAGGGTAGCGCCAACTGGGGTTACGCTTGGGTCCCAGTGCTCGGGCCAATCCTTGGTGGCGTCGTCGCCGGCTTGGCTATCCTGGGCGTTCACGCCGCCTTCCCAATGGCCTGATCCTGGGCCGATCCTGATTGTGTCTGTGGTTCGGGGCTGAGTTCGTCTACTCAGCTCCGACCCGGACCAGACAACCCCAATAATCAAAACAACCAACCCAATGATGTGAAGGAAAACACATGTCAGAAAAGTACATCCTTGCCATTGACTCCGGCACGACCAGTTCTCGCGCGATCGTGTTCAACCATTCTGGACGGATCGTTGGCAGCCATCAGCTCGAACACGAACAGATCTTCCCCAAGGCCGGCTGGGTCGAGCACAACCCGGTCGAGATCTGGACACGCACCGTTCAGGTCATCACAGGCGCCCTGAACGAGGCCGCCGTCACCAAAGACGACATCGAGGCCATCGGCATCACCAACCAGCGTGAGACCACGGTGGTCTGGGACAAGACCACGGGCAAGCCGGTCTACAACGCCATCGTGTGGCAGGACAC
>JAITVA010000091.1 GCA_031286045.1 Propionibacteriaceae bacterium
TTTTACTGTCGAGTCCGAGCTCTTTCGCGAGCTCGTGGACGCGGGGCTTGGCCACAAATCTCCTTATGTGCCCAGACCGCGTCTGGGCAGGTCACATGGTTCGAGTGCTCATCGTGTACAACTCATCGCTGGCTCATGAGCAACTGCCCAACCTTTGCTGTCTTGAACCCATCGTGGTTAACGGGCCACCGAATAGTTTAGGCCATTTTCGCCGCGATCCCAAGCCCGACAGCCGAGGCCTGGCCTCCTTGGAGTGACGCGATGACACAATGGAGCCATGGAATGGCCCCTCTTGATCGTCGCCGCAGCGTGCGCCGTGGCGGCGATCGTCATCGCCTTCTGGGTTGATCGTGACCGCGCCAGGCGACGTCAGCGCATCCTAGCCTCACCGCCACATCAACCGGTCTTGGCGAACTTGCCCAGCCCAGAGTACCTCACCGAGGCCGATGTCAGAGCCCAAGCCGAGAGACTCCAAACCGCCTCGGATCAGGCGGACAGCGACATCCGATCGGCCATGGCAGACGTGAAGGCTTTGACCGCTCGCCTAGCATCGGATGACTTCATCACGGACACGACCAGACGCCAGGCGATCCTGCTTGATCCGGTCGTCTGGATCGCGCAGTCGGTGGCGACGATGAACGATCTGTTCGAGCCGATCCGGTTGGCCCGTCGACGCCAGTGCGGGCTCGTGATCGCGGTCGGCCAAGCCGACCCCGAGGTGGTGCGCACGCTGGCGGTCAACGTGCTGGCCGGCACGGCGACCTGCCTGCTGGTGGTGACGCAGAACCTTGACCAAGTGGCCGACCGCACCGGGGGGACGGTTCTGTCCACCGCTGACGCCGAGGCGGGGTACATGCCTGCCACCGCGATCGGGCACTGTCGAGCTTGGATCGCCGACCTTGAACACAGTTGGATCATTGTGTGAGCCGCGTGGACCAGAAGGTCGCCCGACCATGCCCGGCAGGCGATCCCGCAGGATCCATCACTGCTTGCCTAGCCCCAACCGAGCTCGTTCAGATGATCGTCTTCGATCCCGAAGTAGTGCGCGATCTCATGAACGACGGTCACGCCGATCTCTTCGACCAGGTCCTCGGCATCGACGCACATCCGCTTCAAGGGGCCGCGGTAGATGAGAATACGATCAGGCAACACTCCGCCGTAGAGTGAGTCACGCTCAGACAGCGGTGTGCCTTCGTAGAGCCCCAGGAGGTCCTTGTTGTCGCCCTCTGGTTCGTCCTCCACCAGAATCACGACGTTGTCAAGCGCCTCAAGAAATTGACCTGGTATCTGGTCAAGCGCCTCCGACACAGCCTCGTCGAAAGCATCATCAGTCATGTCCACCGCCATGCGACCATCGTAGAGGTTCATCGACCGTCTAGGCGCAGTCAAGCCGGCTGGCCGCGCCGCGCAGGCGGGTTCGCTGTGGATCCCGCGCTCCAGCTGGCGCCGAGGGCCAGGCCCGTGGGTCGACAACTGCTAGAATGTCTGGTCAGCACGCCTCTGTAGCTCAGCGGTAGAGCATCCGCCTTGTAAGCGGAAGGTCATGGGTTCGAGACCCATCGGAGGCTCCAGTGGTTCGTCGCCGTTCAGGTGACGAATCGAGCTGAATCCCCTACACTTGTATCGCTGCGACGGTCTGGACCGACTGTCGTGAGTCCCCATCGTCTAGTGGTCTAGGACACCGCCCTTTCACGGCGGCAACACGGGTTCGAACCCCGTTGGGGATGCCAAAGTTTTACCTAATCAAGTGATATATCATCGACAATGTCAATAACCGATGGTCTTATGGTGGCCTTATAGGAGGTCGACTCCTGTCTGCTCTAGACGTGTCGGCGGTCCACTTCAACCTCGACCCGGCTTCACGCCTTGCCGCGAGATCGAATGACCAGCCACGAACTTCAGTTGATGGGTTCCTCGTCATCTTCGACATAGGCGCGTCGAGGCCTGGCTGCGTCCGCCCTGTCCTCGCCGCTTCCGCCACCGGGATCCTGATCTGCCTTGTTGGCGTCATCCTCATCGGCGTCGTTCTCCGGGGCACGCTTGTTCTTCTTGGGTGAACGGAAACTGATGATGAATGTCACAATGGCGTATCCGATCAGCGCCACGGCGACGCCAAGGATGATCCACTCGGTCGATTGGCCGGCCCACTGTCGCAAGTAGCCCACCTTGGGCAGCCAGTACACGACCTTGCCACGGACCTTGTAGTCGTTCACCTCCCAGTCATCCTCGACTGAATTGTTGTCACCTTTGGTGGTGAACACCGTGCCCTTCGGAGTGGCGCCGACGCTGACGATCCGGTGAGTCACCAGGGTCGGGTCATCCGGGAAGGGCAGGAAAACGATGATGTCACCGACTCTCAGGTCCTTGGCCTGGGCGGTGTCAATGCCTTTGGTCACCACCACGTCACCGGGATTGATGGTCGGCTCCATCGAACCGGTCAGGACCGTCAGACTCATGCCACCCAGCACCTTGGGAACAACAACGAGCAGTACAGCGGCAGCCAGAAGAACCACCACGACGAGGGTGGCGAGAATCGACGCCAGTCGACGCCACCAGCGCTGTTGAGTTGGCTGTTGAGCCATGGGTCCTCAGCCTTCCTCTCAGGCGACCGACCCCAGCGTCAAGGTGAAGCCCATGGTATGTTCCTTGCCGGGCAGCAGGGTGACAGCGTGCTCGGCGACGTTGGCAGTCTCGACACAGATCATCCCAGGCCACTCATCGTCGCCGAAGTCGGACATGGTGCGAGCCTTGTCGATCCAGGGATTCCACACCACCGCGTCATTCGAGTTCATCCGTGACACCGTGATGGAGCGGTTCAGGGTCGGGTCGACCACGGTGATGTCGTTGGTGGACTGATAGATCCGATCCGTCTCGCCCGTGACCGTGACATCGCCCTGCTGGGTGTGCGGGCCGACCTCATGTCCAGCCACACGATCCAAGTAATCGGCGCCATCCAGCCCAGTCAACCGCACCTGGCGGACGTCACCCACCTTCAGGTAGGTGTGCAAAGCCGCTTCGAAACTGAACCGACTCGAGCCGGTGTTGCGCACTGTCAGCGCTGCGGAGAAGTCGCGACCGAAACTGACCTCGTAGGTGAGGCGGTAGGGGTGAGCGAATTTGTCCGGGCGAGCGTCGACCAGCAGATAGCTGGCCTTGACTTGATCAGCGGACTCGACCGTGTCCACCAAGCGCCACTCCGCCAAACGGGCGAAGCCATGCAGCGGACTGGACACACCGTCACGGCCGGCTCCGAACCAAGGCCAACAGATGGGTATGCCACCGCGCAAGGCGGTCTCCGTGTCAAAACGCACCTTCTCGCTCATCCACAAGACGGGCTCTTGACCAGTCGGGGTCCAATCAGTGACGTGAGCACCGTGATGATAGATGACGCCGCGGGCAGTCGGGCAAGTGAACGTGCGGGGAGGAAGAAGCTGTACCACGAGACCCAGCCTACGCGTCAGGCCAAGGCTTGTCGAGGGGTTCTACACCAGGCGATCGAACAGAACATGCTTGTCAGACGCCATCATTATATCACTGGATGGCACTGAGACCGCTACCTGGCGCCACCGTCGACAGTTGACTCCTCATACGCCGCGATCATGCCCAGACGACGCACGTGGCGGTCCGCCCCAGTGAACTCGGTGGTCAAAAAGGCCAGCACCATGTCCACGGCCTGCTCCTGGCTGTACATTCTGGCGCCGAGAGAAGCAACGTTCGCATTGTTGTGTTTGCGAGCCAAGACCGCCGTCTCGTGCGAATAGAGCAATGCGGCCCGAACTCCGCGCACCTTGTTGGCCGCGATCGCCTCGCCGTTGCCCGAACCGCCCAGGACGATGCCGAATGAACCGGGATCGGCCATGGTCGCCTCGGCCGCCTGGATGGAGTACACCGGATAGTCGTCATCCGAGTCATAGGCGTCGGCGCCGTGATCGACGACCTCGTATCCTCGAGACCGAAGCACTTTCACCAGTGTGTTCTTCAGTTCGTAGCCGGCGTGGTCAGTTCCAATGTGGACTTTCATTGTTATCTCCTCTGTGTGTGGGAATCGTCAGTCAAAAGTGCTGAGTCGCCAGGTCGTGGCGCGCGTGTAGACCTCACCTGGGCTGACCAGGCAAGAGGGGAAGTCGGGCCGACGTGGCGCATTGGGGTACTCCTCCGTCTCCAGCGCGATGCCGGTACGACTGGTCCCCGCCCCGACCGGATGACTGATCGTGGAGTCATCCAAGTACTGACCGGTATAGACCTGCAAGGCCGGATAGTTGGTCAGAAACTCGATTTGCCGACCGCTGCCGCGATGACGCAGCCGGGCCACCACGCCAGCGTGCGGATCGTCGAGGATCAAGGCGTGATCGATGCCGCCGTGGTCCCTGACCTGCGGGTCATCGGTCGCTAGCGCGTCCTCGATGAGGCGAGACTGGCGGAAGTCGAAGGAGCTTCCATCAACCGACCAAGGAGCGTCTTCCAGCGGGATGCAAGCTGCGTCGATCGGCAAGAATCGACTGGCCCTCACCATCAGCTCATGGTCGTCGATCACCGCCCCGGTTCCAGACAGGTTGAAGTAGGGGTGGGACACGACCGACAGCACAGTCGCAGCCTCGCTGGTCACCCGGATCTGGTGCGTCAAACCACCACCATCCAGCCGATAGGCGACCTCCGCATGGATCGGTCCGGGGAAGCTGTCGTCAGGATCAGACCAATCGAGGCGCAGCCGCGCCTGGCGCTCGTCGGCCTCAACGATCTGCCAGTCCTGGGTGCTCCAACCATTCGGACCCCCGTGGAGAGTCGAACTGCCGGAATCATTCAGGGCTGGAGTATGAACCGTCTGTCCGATCCGATAGCCGCCCTGAGCGATACGGTTGGCGAAAGGACCACACATCTCACCTAGGTAACCGGATCCAGCCAGGCGCGCCGTCTCGTCGGGATACCCCACGACAATGGAGGCGATCTGCCCGTGTCGATCCGGGGTTCTCAGATCATTGACACAGGCCCCCTTACTCCAAATCTCGGCTGAGACATCCCCGTGAGTCAACGTCAGTTTTTCCATGCTGCTCCTTGTCCGCGTGACGCAAGCGTCGCCAGCGAGGTTTCATTCGAGGCAACGGTCTTGGCACCCCTAACTCAATCATGAACCCCAGCCAAAAGCCAGAATCCGGTCGCGTGGGGACGGCCCCGAGGCCGGATCGATCCCGCGTCCACCGACCGACCAGTAGAGTGGTGGACGCCTCAGAAAGGAAACCCATGCCTGACCTCCTCATCCGTTCACTGACGACCCCCGACGGTCGCCCGACCGATCTGGGCATCCGGGGGTCGCGGCTGATCGGCCCCGAGCAACTCGATCATCCACACGTCATCGACGCCGATGGGTTGGTGGTGCTTCCGGGACTGGTCGATCTGCACACCCACCTGCGCGAGCCCAGCCCCCAACACGCGGAGACAGTCTCCAGTGGCACCGCTGCCGCGGCACACGGAGGCTTCACGGCCGTGTTCGCGATGGCGAACACCGATCCGGTGGCTGACACCGCTGACGCGGTCCGCCAGGTCACACGGTTGGCTCGGAAGGCGTCAGCGGAGGTCATCCCGATCGGCGCCGTCACCCAGGGTCAGGCCGGACGTCGGCTGTCACCGATCGAGGCCATGCACGAGGCGGGTACGACCGTTTTTTCTGACGATGGTCATTGCGTCATGGACGCGGCTTTGATGCGTCAGGCACTGCGGCGCGTCGGCAGGTTCGGTGGAGTCATCGCGGAACACTGCCAAGACCACAACCTGGCCACCGCCAGCGCCTGTCTGCCGGACTCCCTCCTCAAGGACCATCCCCTCCTCGGTTCCACACAGCCGGGCGACCCCGACGCGCTGGGGGCCACCGAAGAGTGGCCCTGGAGCGCTGAGTCAGTCATCGTGGCACGCGACATCCAGTTGGCGGCCGACACCGGCGCACGTATCCACCTGTGCCACGTCTCCACCGCCGAGTCAGTTGAGATACTGCGGTGGGCCAAGGCCCACCACTTGCCTGTGACTGCTGAAGCGACGCCACACCACCTGCTCCTCGACGAGTCTTTGCTGGTCGGCGGTGACACGCTGTTCAAAGTCAATCCACCCTTGCGCAACACCGAGGATCGCGCCGCCGTCCGCCAGGCCCTGGCGGACGGCGTGATCGACATCGTCGGGACCGACCACGCCCCCCACGTTCCAGGCGACAAAGACAAACCTTTTCCGCAGGCCAAGCCAGGCATGCTCGGGTTGGAGCAAGCCCTTGGTGTTGTCGTTGAGACCATGGTCAACACGGGCCTGCTCGACTGGACCGGGGTCGCCCAGCGTATGTCGGTGACTCCGGCGCGGATCGGTCGCATCGAAGCCCGGCAAGGCCGCCCGCTCGCCGTCGGCGAACCGGCCAACCTCGTCTTGGTCGACCCCGCCCGCCGCCGAGTGGTCGACAAGAACGCCAGCCTGTCATTGAGTCGCAACAATCCATATGATGGACTCACCTTGCCCGATCCGGTGGTGGCGACCTTCTGGGCAGGGCGACCGACCTGGACGGAGCCCAATTTCCTGGCCCAGTGATGTCGGTGACGAGCATGGTCCAATGGCCTTGCGGCGCGACCTTGAGGACCTGGGCCCAACCTAAGGGTGCGCGACACGCCAGGTCCCAAATCGCGTTTGAACGGCTTGGCCCAATTGCTTGAGCTGGGCCAAGCTCACCAGCAAGGCCAGTGGTGACTCCCCCGTTCTCGCCGACAACTCGTCGACGCTGATTCCGCGTCTGCTCGGCAAGATCGCCCTCACGCGGGCCTGAGCCGGTGTCAGGCCAGTCTCGCTTACGCAGACGCCACCCAAAAGCGGTTGAGATGGATCACTCGCGCCCGGATTGATCATCCGAGAGACACCCAGAGGCTCCACCACTTCGAGGATGTCCTCCACCGTCGTCGCCGCGATGGCCTGACTCTCACGGATGAGACGGTGGGGAGTGTACGAGGTGGAGGACGTCACCGGCCCCGGCGCCGCCAGCACGGGGCGCTGAAGTGACAAGGCCCAACTGACCGTGTTCTGGGCCCCGGAGCGAAGGGCCGCCTCGACGATGACTGTGGCCTGAGACAGGGCCGCGATCAGTCGATTGCGCACGAGGAACCGCGCGCGTGAAGGCGACCGCTCAGGCGGGTACTCACTGACAACGGCGCCCTGCTTGGCGATCTGATCGAGCAGGGCCGAGTTCCCGACGGGGTAGAGGCGAGCCAGCCCGCCTGCCATCACCGCCACCGTCACACCACCACTGCCCAGCACCCCTCGATGGGCGGCCGCGTCGATGCCATAGGCGCCACCGGACACCACCACACGACCATGCTCCGCCAAGCCAGCAGCCCAGTCGGCGGCCACGTGCTCGCCATAGGCTGTGCTGGCGCGCGAGCCGACCATAGCGACCGATCCGGTCAAGTCAGACAATCGAGCCGGACCTATGACCCACAACCCCAATGGTTCGCCACCCGAGTGACCGACTGGATCGCTCCACGCCAACTCGTCGACACCGCCGGGCCATTCATCATCGCCAGGGATGATGAAGCGAGCACCGCAAGCACTGGTCTGTCGGCGCACCTCGTCCACATCGACGACGCTGGCACGTCGCGCCAATTGAGTGGAACCGCCCGCACGCACGTGGTCCCACACCTCCACGGCGCCGCGGTCGCGAACCAACCTGGCCAATCCCAGGTCGCCGCCGTCATGCGCGGCCAGCAAGCCCATCCGTGCTGTTCTCTCTGCTGTCGTCATCCGATCTCCTCTCCTTGACGCAGCGCCAACGCCACAGTCACATGTTCAACAGTGGGACGGTCGACTCCCATGAGGTCAGCCACCGTCCACGCCACCCGAATCACTTTGTCCACCCCTCTGGCCGACAACTGCCCGAGTGACACGGCCCGATCGACCACACTCATCCCCTCGGGGCGGGGCAGTCTCTTTCTCAAATAGGCGCCGGGAACTTCGGCGTTGGTCAGCCAGGGTGTGTCCTTCAAACGCCGGGCCTGACGTTGACGGGCCGCTTCCACCCGGCTCGCCACCACCGCTGAGTCCTCGCTGGCCGGTGAGTCGGGCTGGATCAGGGAGTGGCGCAGCGGCAAGATATGAGCCCGAATATCGACTCGGTCCAGGATCGGTCCGGACACCCTGGCGCCATACCGTCGAATCGCCATGGGTGTGCAGGAGCATCGGCTCCCCGGCGTTGATGCCAGGCCGCAAGGGCAAGGGTTGGCCGCCAGAACCAGCTGAAACCGAGCCGGGTACCGCACCGCCATGTGGGAGCGGCCCAGGATGATCTCTCCCGACTCCAATGGGGTGCGCAGCGACTCCATAGCCGCCGCTGAGAACTCAGGAGCCTCGTCAAGAAAGAGGACGCCGCGATGGGCCAACGAGATGGCGCCGGGGCGTGCCACCCTGGCGCCGCCACCGATCAGGGATGCCAGGGAGGCCGAATGATGAGGCGCGGCGTACGGTGGCCGACTCGGCAGATGATCCACCGTCGTCTCCACCAGAGAGTGCACCGCGGCCACCTCCATGGCCTCGCTTGGCGTCAACGGCGGCAGGATCGATGGCAGGCAGGACGCCACAAGGGTCTTGCCAACTCCTGGCGGACCGTGGAAATACAGGTGGTGACGCCCAGCGGCTGCCACCTCCAGAGCCCAGCGCGCGGATGGCAGCCCGACGATGTCCCTCAGATCAGGCGAGGCCGGACCCGGGTCGACGGGTGGACTCAGCGCTGGAACAGGCGCGCCGGGTCCACCATTGAGCACCGTGACCAACTCTGACAGATGCCTCACCCCGGTCACGGACATCCCCTCGACCAAACCAGCTTCGCCAAGTTGGGTCGCCGGGACGATGGCGTTTCGGACACCCGTCCGATGGGCGCCCAGCAAGGCCGGCAGGACACCTCGCACTGAATGAACCTGCCCGTCCAGGCCGAGTTCGCCCAGCACGATCACTGCCTCCAGTCGCTCCCGCTCGACCACCCGCTGGGTGGCCAGCACCGCCGCAGCGATCGCCAAGTCGTAATGCGAACCCGTCTTCGGCAGACTGGCAGGCGTCAGGTTGATCGTCAACACTTGCGAAGGCCAGCGATGTCCCGAACTCAGAACAGCGGCCCGACAGCGCTCCTTGGCCTGAGTCAAAGCCGCGTCAGGCAGACCAACCATGGTCGTGCGCGGCAGACCAGCCCCCGTCCAAGCCTCGACGTCGATGACCATCGCCTCCATCCCCAGGAGCGCCACAGACTGGGCTCGGGCCATCCCCCAGACGCTGCTCATAGTCTCGCCGCCCTGACGTGCTCGATGGTGGTGACCCCGCCCGGTGGCGACAGCAGGCCGATGACGTCGATGCGGACCCGGTCGTAGACCATGTCATGGGTCGCCACCCAGACGCAGGCGAGGCGGTGCAGCCGTTGGAGCTTGGAGGCGGTCACCGCTTCGAGCGGGCGACCGAATCCCGTTCCCGAGCGGGTTTTGACTTCGCAAAAGACGAGTGTCCCGGACTGATCGGACGGCTCGACGGCGACGATGTCGATCTCACCGACCCTCTTGAATCGCCAGTTGCGGTCGACGATGCGCCAACCCAGGTCGGCCAAGTAGCTCGCCGCCACATCTTCCCCCGACTGCCCCATACTCTTGCCTGTCACCTTGCCTCCTCAGCCTTCAGCGATCGATCATGGTCGAAAATCGCTTCACTAGAACAGTGCGAGAAAACAGCCCGTTTATGCGCCATTGAGCCAATGTGTGGACAAAAGAAAAAGTTATCCCCATCACAGAGATGGCGCGCACGACTGGGCCCTTGGTCGCCTCCACCCTGACATACACCTGAAGCGAGGCCGACGCGTCGTTGCCAAGGCTCCGCGTCATCCCGGCCTGATCTACAATGGGATGTCAGGCTTCGGACGGTCGGCAGAGGGGGACGAGACGAATGCTTCATCTGGACGACATACGCAAGACGTACCACGCGGGCAATTTCACACAAGCTGCGCTTGATGGCGTCACGCTGACCTTGCGCGACAACGAGTTCGTGGCAGTGCTCGGACCGTCCGGGTCAGGCAAGACCACGCTGCTCAACATCGTCGGCGGTCTTGACCATTATGACTCCGGTGACCTCATCATCGATCAGGTCTCCACCAGCGACTACACCGACCGCGACTGGGACACCTATCGCAACAACCGCATCGGCTTCGTTTTCCAGAGCTACAACCTCATCCCCCATCAGACCGTCCTCGCTAATGTCGAACTCGCCCTCACCCTGTCGGGTGTCGGCAAGGCTGAACGCAGTGAGCGCGCCAGGCAGGCGCTCAACCAGGTCGGACTGGTCGAGCACATCCACAAGCTGCCGGGCCAACTGTCCGGTGGGCAGATGCAACGTGTCGCCATCGCCCGTGCCTTGATCAACGATCCCGAGATTCTGCTGGCGGACGAACCGACTGGAGCCCTCGACTCCAAGACCAGCGTCCAGGTGATGAACCTGCTCCAAGGCATCGCCGAGGACCGGCTGGTGGTGATGGTGACGCACAACCCAGACTTGGCCGAGCAGTACGCCACCCGTATCGTCTCACTGAAGGACGGTCGCGTGGTCGACGACACCCGACCCTATGCGCCCACGGTCGCCGACCAGCGTCCAGCCAAGTCGGCACGACGCACCTCGATGAGTTTCTTCACCGCCATCGCGTTGAGCTTCAGAAATCTGATGACCAAAAAGGGTCGGACTCTGATGACGAGCTTCGCCGGTTCGATCGGGATCATCGGCATCGCCGCCATCCTGGCCATCGCCAACGGCGTCAACGCCTACATCCACTCGGTCGAAGAGGACACCCTGTCGCTTTACCCTCTCAGTATCCAGACGCAGGGGGTCAATCTGACGAGCCTCTTGACCGCGTCGGCGGGATCTGGCGCCTCATCGGGCAGCGCTGAGGCCGGCGAAGTCGGCGAGACTCAAATGATCGCCCGCATGTTCTCCCGTATCGGCTCCAACGATCTGACCTCGCTGAAGGCTCACCTCGACTCGCCGGACTCCGGCATCGAGGCCTGGGTCAACGCCATCCAGTATTCCTACGACGTCACCCCTCAGATCTTCGCGGCCGACACCTCCGACGGGGCACGTCAGGTCAATCCCAACACCGTCTTCTCATCCCTTGGCATCGGCAGCACCTCATCCAGCAGCATGCTGTCGTCTTTCGGTATGTCAGCAGATGTTTTCGACGCCTTGCCGGATGATCGAGACCTGCTCGCCGGCCAGTATGACACGGTCGCTGGGCACTGGCCCGAGAACGACAATGAGTGCCTGCTGGTGCTGAACAGCGCCGGGCGAATCTCCGACCTGATGGCGTACGTCATGGGGCTGCGCGACCCGGCGAACTTGGATCAGATGGTCTCGCAATTGACCCAAGGCAAGCCCATCACGGTTGACTCCGAGTCCCCCAGTTTCAGTTATGACCAACTCCTCGGCGTCAAGTTCAAAGTCGTGCCGGCGACCGCCTTCTATCAGTGGGACCAGTCCTATGGTGTGTGGGCCGACCGCAGCGGTGATGAGACGTGGATGGAGTCCGTTGTGGCTGACGGCGAGCCGCTGACCGTCTCCGGTATCGTCAAACCCAATCCCTCTTCGACGGCGAACATGCTTGGCGCGGGTCTGTATTACACCCCTGACTTGGTACATCACCTCATGGACCAGGCCAGCGAAGCCGATGTGGTCAAGCAACAGTTGGCTAACCCCAGCGTCAATGTCTTCGACGGGAACACCTTCAGTGAGGACTCGAAGAGAAACTCCCTGTCAGATTTTGACTTCTCATCACTCATCAAGATTGATCAGAATGCCTTGTCAGATCTCTTCACCGGCGACCTGAGCAATGTCTCGCCAAGCCTGCCCGACATGGACCTGAGTTCCGCCCTGACCCAGATGCCCACGATCGCCGCACCGGATCTGACCAGTTTGTTGAGCGGACTCGACCTCAACGTCTCACCTGAAGCGATCACGAAGCTGATGACCGACACCCTGGCGGACTACCTGTCGGACATGTTTGGTGGCGCTTTGGGCACCGATCCGTCCACCCTGCCCACAATCACCCTGCCGACCCTCCCCAGCGAGTTTCCGACCGTTCTCCCAACCGCCGCCCAGCCCAGCAGCACTGCCGGTCCCACTGGGACGCCCCCCGCGGCAGCGGCCCCACCGACCCCCGCTGCGACATCAAGCACCCCTGCCGGCTCAACGCCCAGCCCAGATCCGACCTCCAGCACCACCTCCTCCAGCGCTCAGCCGAGTGCCACGAGCTCTCCAGTCTTGTTGCCGACTCCCCCACAACTCGGCCTGGCCGGCGCCCTGCACAGGTCGTCGCCGTCCTCTGCGGCCACGGCCCCGACCGTCGAGACCCCTACGGCGGCCACT
>JAITVA010000206.1 GCA_031286045.1 Propionibacteriaceae bacterium
CCGAACGCTTCCACCAACCACCCCAAACCCCCAAACCAGCCACCACCGTCGGCATCAACCTCCCCAAAACCACCACCCAATGACTCCACACAGCTTGACAACGCGCGCTCAGAATCCCAATCGTAGAGTTCATAGTAGTCACCAAGAGGTGCCGCAAGTCCGACATCTATGATATCTTTCGCGCGCCCACCAGCCCATGAGTAGAAGACGTCTGGCATTTCTGAGCCTGTGAGCTGCGTGATCTGTTTTGTCTTGTATGTCTCGTCGTCGGTGGCGATTCTCCTAACATGATAAAGCCCATCGAATTCCTCATTGAAGCTCTCCACGATAGCGGCATCGGTCTGGTCG
Source organism: Propionibacteriaceae bacterium (assembly GCA_031286045.1). GTDB lineage: Bacteria > Actinomycetota > Actinomycetes > Propionibacteriales > Propionibacteriaceae > WQYJ01. The sequence goes on from JAITVA010000206.1 coordinate 349, forward strand.
GCTACGCCAGTTAGGCGCGCAGAATACACGATATCCACGGCGGTCTGCCCACTGTTTTGAGTGCCACAGCCCGCCAGCGAAATGGCAGCAACTAGCAGCATTCCGGCAAAGGAGTAGCCCTTCTGGCTGATCTTCACAAGTCCCCCCGAGTCTCGCCTGATGCGCATTCTACTGCCATCAGTATATTAGAATATTAGCAGTAAGAATACGGAGACGAATCGCATAGAAAGCTGTTTGTAAGCAGGGATGTAGTAGATGATATGTTACTATGTACTTCGATATAGGAGCCGGGGTGGGCACAGTCTGTAAGTGTCCTAGGTCCGCGGAATCTTAGGGGGCTATTTTGATTGTCGCATCGGCTGTCGTTACTACTTACAACCGGCGTTTGATTGTGCGGGAGGCCGTTGAGTCGGCCCTTCGGCAGACTCTGAGTGATTGTGAAGTGATTGTGGTGGATGATGGATCCACTGATGATACTGCCGCTGAACTATCCAGACTGTTCAAGGGTGATTCTCGCCTTCGAATTATTCGGCAAGCCAATGGTGGCCCACCAGTTGCTAGGAATACCGGTATTGATGCGGCTTGTGGTGAGTATGTTGCCCTTCTCGATAGTGATGATATTTGGTATCCCAATTATCTTTCTAGTCAGGTTTCAGTACTACAGGCCCATCCGGAAGCTGACATGGTTCTCAGCAATGGGTTGTGTCACACGCCTGGTGGGGGCGTAAATCGGCTGTTTGACCTTCCCGAGTGGCCGTTTCCGCATACCGTAGACGACATGTGTCATATGTCGTACATGCTTCCAAGCCTCAGTGTTTTTCGCACCCATGTGTTACGCGAACTTCATTTCAATCCGGCGTTTCGGGTTGCAGATGACACAGAACTGATGTGGCGTTTTCTGGATGGTGGGCATCGCTCTATTGGCAATCCAGAGACACTCGCAGAATATCGTGCAGTCTGCCAGCCGGGGGGTATCGACGCGGCTCAGCTTACTTCTTTTATGGATCCGGTCATACTCGCTCAGTATGACCTCTGGAAAGGATATAGCGACCGCTACCCACGAGCCATTGACCGGGACCCAGATTTTCATAGGTACTTTGTGGAGTTTCTGCTGCGCTGCGGGCGCATACAAGATGCTCGGTGGCACGCGGAGCGGCTGATGTCACTTCGTCCTGACGATCCAGATGCGACGAAGTTGTGGAAGAGAGTCAATGTAGCTATCGGAGAATCAGGTGACGGTTAGATGGCATCGGCTCGCCGTGACTAGGCAGGTTTTTTCTGCGGGTGAGTCGCAATAATGGGTTCCTTGGGACACTCGTCAACGGATGCGACCGACGGCTGCTCGTCGAGACCGCCTCGGTCTGTTTTGGTTTCGTTTTGTGGTGCCTTGCTTTTCTTGAGTGCGGCGTTCTCGGGAAGTTTGTCTATTTCCCTTGTGCTCACGCTTAACGATCGTGGTTTCACCAAGTTTGAATTAGTACTGTTCTCCATTGTGCTCAGTGGGCTAGGTGCCCTAATTAGCTTGTGGCTGTATCGACCCCTGCGACGCCGTGTCCCGCCTAGCTGGTTGATGATTGGATCGTCCGTGGTCATCGGGACAGGCTTGGCGGTTGTCTCCCTTACCTCGACACTCTATGTGACACCTCTCCTGACGGGAGCACTTATTGCATGCTCTGTGGTGCAATACCCAATCTGTGTTGGATTATTCTGCACTCATCCTACCCAAGTAGATGACTCAAACAATGTAATGGTCATGGTCCGACAGATTTGGATCGGCGGCTTTATTGCCGGGGTTGGCACCTATTCCCTTGCAGCGATAAGCGGCTTTCCGCACTTGCAATTGCCGACACTACTGTGGTTGATTACTCTTGCTCTCCAAGTGTGTGGGCGAAAGAGGTTCCTCTCTCTGGCACCGCTCGTTGGTGAGTCATCGCCAACGGCTGACAAGGCTACAAATCGTAGCATTATGCTGGCAGTGGGCGCGTTGATCGTATCGGTCTCACTACTTCGTGGCGCGGACTCATTGCGCGGCACGTTTCTACCTTTGATTCTCCATTCGGTAGGTATTGCAGATTCGTTAATTGGTGGATTATTCATCGTTACTGCCGTCTGTGAATTGCTTATCCTCCGGACTCTGGGAAGATTGGGGAATCGGTTTGGCCTTACCGTCTCTCTCGTTATCACTGCCATTGTCGGGGCGATCTCGATGTTCCTGACCTCACTTACGACATCGTACCTTTTGCTCATCTTGGCGCAAGTGCTCTACGCCATCTATACGACCGGTTTCCAACTATTTGGCTTGCAGGCATTATCGGTGAGATCGCAGGTAGCGGAAGTAGGCGCCGGCATCTACCAAGGAAGTATGAATGTCGGTGTGCTTATCGGGGTTTTACTTCCGCTGACGATACCTGGCTATAGTCCAGCCATATTCCTTCTTGGATCGGCGCTATGCGTGGCGGGGATTGTCTTTCTGGCGGTTGACTTCGCGCGCTCACCCCATGCGGATCATTCGACGCCATCTTCGCAGACAAACAAGTTGCCGACTTGATGTGTCATGTGATCTCCTGGCACCCGTGTCTACACACTCTGTGCAGCCGACACTCGGAGACAGCCCGCTCAGAGTACCTCACTCCATCGCAGTCATCGCTGGTGGCAGCTTATCAGCCACTGCCGAAACTTCATCATCTGTCAGGCGGAGATGGTGTGATGTACGGTGACGACGAGGAACTCGGTCTGGATCAGGTTTTTTGTACCTGGCAAGCACAGACAGCCAATGTAAACCGGTATGACCGGAAATCGCGGCAGTGGCACGGATAGGCCCTCGCTGGTGTCAGATCACGACACGACTGGGAAATGGCACCAAGTTGACGGCCCACTGGAAAGTGAGTCGGCCCTTAATGCATCGGAATCTCATCAGCAGCCATGATGTGGTTATGCCACCACCAGGTATCCGTCCTACTCGGTATTGACATAGCTACAGGTTTGCCCACACGTAGCCAACCCGGCACCCTCGCCACCACTCCACTCAACCGACCATGACGACACCCCACCACGGCACCAAGATGGACAGCCCTTTTGCGTCAATAGGAGCGATATCCCCTGTCTCGTTAGAAGAGGTGGGAGGGTGTCCGCTGCTTATGAATACTCTGTTTGGTCGACTTCAGTGAGTTGGAACTCGAGGGTGATGGTCCAGCCGTCGTCGGTATGGCGCCCGTTGAAAACTAGGGCGTGGAGTGGAATGCGACCCAGTGAGGCTCGGGCCAGTTCGGCTCGTACGTAGTCTCTCCATGTGACACCTGTCAGGTTGTCGGGGCGAGGGTTGGGTGGAGATAGAGTCATAGTCGCTTATTCTTTGTAACCTGGTTGGTAGGGGACGACGCTGGGCGATTTCGTTCCCTTGATGAAGAAGATGTGGGTGTCTGCGGTGAGTTCGCCGTTCACATAGCTGCCGGTGACGGAGTCGACACGAACGACAGTATCACCATTGCCCTTGAAGCCAAGTACTTTCGCGTCGCCGCTTTTGAAGGCGTCGAGGACTGCTTGGGCATCATCGATGGAGGTGAAGTAACTGACCGGTTCGAAACCCTCTTTGGTTCGCCCCTTGTATTCGGGTGTTCTGAAGATGTGTCGGGCCTGCTTTTGGACGCTGACGGTGTCTCGGGTGCTTGCCTCGGTGAGGTCAATCTTGTCGGCCCATGCCTTCCTCCATGCTTGGAGCGCCTCGGCACGTTCGGCTGGGTCTTTGACGTTCTCGAGGCTCTTCTCGAATCTGCGCAGGCCGGACAAGAAGCCGGTGATCGGGATGATAGTTGTCAACCCCCAAGCAGCGTCACCCCAATTACCCTCAGGTGCATACCACAGTGAGTTGGCGATATCGACTGGGTCGAAGAAGAGGCCGAGGAAGTCCAAGACAGTGTGACCGACAGTCGGTGCGAGTGGGTGATCCCGCTTGTACTGCTCAACTTCGGCTTGAAGGCCCAGGAAGACATCTGTCAGGTCCCCGGCGGCCATGGCCTGCCAAGCTTGTCGAGTCTCACCTTCAGGGGCGGTCGCGGCCTCGCCAATGGCAGCCAGAAGGGCATCGAACGTTTGATCGTCCAGAGCGGTGTCATGCATGATGTCCCAGAGTTGACGGTTGACCGTCGTCGTCGTGCCGTCGGGCAACGTGATGGTCACTCGACCAGTGCCCGTGAACCACTCCTTGATGGCGCTCGGGGTTTGTCTTCCCGCTTGAAACAGGTTGATCCATGGATTTGTCACCTGGTAATGCGGGTCCAGTGGCTTGCCGGAACCATCTTCGGAGGTTGCGGCGGGGTCGACGACCTCTAGGCCCGGACCTTGGTCGTGGCTCCAGTACGCGATACCTTGGTTGCCTTGACGGGTGGTGACCGCATCGGCGATGGAGTCCAGGAATTGGTACGACCACTGCCCTCGGGAGAAAGCCATTGACAGCAGGTTCACGTCACGGGGCGGGGTTGATTCGTTCTGGATGTACTGCGACCATGTCTCGGCCATCCCAGGCACTGCGAGCGTTCCAACGCCACGTGACGCCAACCCCAGTGTCTGGCCGAACAAGTCAAGCACGTCACGATAGCATTCATCAAGACCGGCCAGGTTCGGTTCGGAGCCTTCGCCGCCTAGACTTATGGACTCGGTTTTGCGCCGACGAATCTCGTCCATGGCCGAAAGAAAACCAGCCAGTTGCTCGGGGGATAGCCGACCGGCCAATTCTGCGGCGAAATAGGGATCGCCTTGGTTGGCCGCGAGGATGTCCAGGATGTGCTGCGGCACGTCACCACCAAACAACAGAGCGTCCCTCTCCTCATCGGACAGTCCGTCGCTGCCACCCAGGGCGTCGATCAGGGCACTGACAGACCCTCGCACCTGGTCCATGGTTGTGGTGGGCACGAGCGACTCGTCGAATGTGATCGCAGTGCCGGTCGAGAAACTCGGCATCGCGGCAGCCACCTGCTCAGCCAGAGCCACTGCTCGACGACACCAGATGATCAATGAGTCGAGTTCCCAATAGGTCAAACCGCCGGTCCATGCGTCCAGACCCGCTTCATAGGCGCCAGCCTCGCCGGCTTTGTTCTTCAGATCTTGCGCTGCGCCTGAGCCGGTCAGCTTCGCATTCTCCAAGTCGCGGATGAATGTGCGCATCGCATCGATGTCAATCGAGACTTCAGCCATGACATGCCGTCTAGCATGTCTCGTCAGGACGCCAGACGAACTGTGTCTCCACCCGAGTCCTGGTGAGTTGTTGAGGGTGGGCGTCATTCTTAATGGCGGCATCGACATGCCAAGTTGATAATCTGTGAGCCTCTGACCCGCAGCGGTTGTGGGATATCGACGCCGGCAGTCTGACGTAGACAACTGATTGTTTACAAGGCAGTTCACGTGCCACCTTGGCTTTTGACCGTCTCAGCTTTCGAGGCCGCCAGGCTATGATGACCGGTATGGCACTTTCCTTGTATGACACCGCCCGAGGCGCCAAGACGCCTTTCGTTCCGTTGGTCGCTGGCGAGGTGTCGATCTATTGCTGCGGGCTGACGGTGCAGTCCGCGCCGCACCTGGGCCATATCCGCAAGGAAGTCGTCTTCGACGTGTTGCGGCGGTGGTTGGAGGCGAGTGGCTATCGCGTCACCTTGATCAGCAACATCACGGATATCGACGACAAGATCCTGGCCAAGGCGTCCGCCGCTGGAGTCCCGTGGTACGCCTGGGCCTATGCCAACGAGCTTGAGTTGCATCGCGCTTACGCGGCACTCGGGTTGCGCCCGCCGACCTATGAGCCTCGGGCCACCGGCCATATTCCCGAGATGATCGAGTTGATCCAACAGATCATCGACAAGGGGCACGCCTACGTCGCTCAGGACGGTTCTGGTGACGTTTACTTCGACGTGCGGTCATGGCCGAGTTATGGTGAGTTGTCCGGGCAGCGGCTCGACGAAATGGAACCCGCTCTCGACGCCGATCCGCGAGGCAAGCGGGACCCGCGTGATTTCGCCTTGTGGAAGGGGTACAAACCGAGCGAGCCGAGCACGGCGTCATGGACGGCGCCGTGGGGACGCGGTCGGCCCGGTTGGCACATCGAATGCTCGGCCATGGCTGGCAAGTACCTCGGTGACAGTTTCGACATCCATGGCGGCGGCATCGACTTGAAGTTCCCGCACCACGAGAACGAGTTGGCTCAGTCACGAGCCGCTGGAAGGGGTTTCGCTCGGTACTGGATGCATAACGCCTGGGTGACGGCCGCGGGCGAGAAGATGAGCAAGTCCTTGGGCAACGGTTTGGCGGTGACCGAGGTCGTCAAGCAGTGGCCTGCGCGGGCTGTGCGCTTGTACCTGGCCGGGCCGCATTACCGCTCCATGGTCGAGTTCTCTGACGCTGCACTCGACGAGGCGGCGGTGGCTTTAGCCCGAGTCGACTCTTTCGTCACCCGCGCCCACGATGTCTTGGCGGACACCCTCGCGCCAGACGACGAACCCCAGGCACGGTCTTCGCGGGCCACTGACCACGGCGATGGCGCCAGTCCGACCGAGCGTGAGGATGCAGGCGCCGGGGCAGGTCCGCAGCCAGTTTTCCCGCCTGCGTTCGTCGAGGCGCTGAACGATGATTTGGGCACTCCGGCGGCGCTGGCCGCCCTGCATGAGACGGTCCGGGTCGGCAACAAGGCCCTTGACGCGGGCGACGCCATGGCCACGGCGGTGGCGCTCAACCAGGTCGAGGCCATGCTCGATGTCTTCGGCCTGCGAGCCGACGATCCGGCCTGGGTCGGCCAAGACAGCGCCTCCGATCTGACCGAGGTGGTCGACGGTTTGGTTCAGGCTGTGCTCGATCAGCGGGCCGCCGCGCGCCAACGCAAGGATTACGCCGCCGCCGACGCCATCCGCGACCAGCTGGCGACTCTCGGCCTGACCATCGAAGACACTCCCCAAGGCCCGCGCTGGACTAGGTGATCCGCCACCCCCAGCGAAATGGCTAACCCACGGCCACGCGCTACCACTAGAATCATCGGGTGACTAGAGGACGTAACACAGCCGGGTCGGGTGGCCGCATCCGCAGAAGCCTGGCAGGGCGAGGGCCCACTCCCAAGGCGGAGGACAGGGTGTACCACAAGGCCTACCGTGCCAAGCAGGCTGATGCCAGCCGACCCAACCGGGCCAAACAGGCCAGGCCCACTGGTGACTGGGTGGTGGGGCGCAACCCAGTGTTGGAGGCGCTCCAGGCGGGGGTTCCGGTCAAGGCCGCCTACATCGCCGAGGGCGCCGAGCGCGACGACCGGCTGCGCGAGATCCTGAAGTTCGCCGCTACTCACTCGCTGACCATGTTGACGGTGACCCGAGCCGAACTCGATCGCCTGACCGCCGGAGCCGTGCATCAGTCGGTCGCCTTGGCTTTGCCCGGTTATGAGTATGCTGACGTGCTCGATGTCTTGGATCAGGCCCAAGCCCATGACCAGATCGTGGTCGCCTGCGATCAACTGACCGACCCGCACAACTTGGGCGCCATCATCCGTTCGGCAGCGGCCTTCGGCGCGGCCGGTGTGGTCATTCCATCGCGGCGCAGCGCCAAGGTGACGGCCGCCACTTGGAAGGCCTCGGCTGGTGCGGCCGCGCGGCTGCCGGTGGCTCAGGTGACCAACCTCAATCGGGCCTTGGAACAGTTCAGCGACGCCGGGTTCGCCATCATCGGACTGGCCGGTGAGTCCGACACTCTCCTCGACGCCGCGCGTCCCGACGGGCCGGTCGTGTTGGTCGTTGGCTCGGAGGGGGAGGGTTTGTCGCGGCTGGTGCGTGAGCACTGCGACCAGTTGGTGCGCATCCCGATCGCCAGCACCGTCGAGTCGCTCAACGCGTCGGTGGCGGCGAGTCTGGCCTTGTATGAGTTGACGCGATAGGATTCCGGCGATGAGCAAGGAAGATGTGGACGCTCTGAGCGGTTCGGGGGAATCACCACTGCCGTGGTTGCCTGCTGCCCAAGACCCACCTCACTCACGGGTAGAAGCTCTCGACACAGATGTTTCGATCGTGGACCCCGATCTGGCCGATGTGGCCACGTCACACCGCCCCGCCCGTGCCCGGCGTTCACCCTTGGCCTGGTTCTCCCGTCTTGCTTTCGCTTCGAACCCACCCACATCAGCCTCCCGCTTCGAGCGGCTGTCTCAGACGGCGCCGACCGATCGCGTCATCGGTTGGGTGGTGACGATTGTCATCACCGCTGTGGCCTTCTTCTTACGTTGGTATCGCTTGGGAGAACCGAACACACTCATGTTCGATGAGACCTATTACGCCAAAGACGCCTGGAGTGTGCTGCAATACGGCTACGAAGGGTCTTGGACTGGCGAGACGGCGGATGTCAACGCCCAGGTGGCTAACGGGGACTGGTCAGCTTTGTCGACGAACGCGGAGTGGGCGGTCCATCCGCCTGTGGGCAAGTTCCTGATCGCCATGGGTGAGAAGCTCTTCGGTCTCAATGCTTTCGGTTGGCGTTTCGCCGCCCTGGTCTTCGGCGCCCTGCTGGTTTTTCTCACCATCCGCCTGGGGCGTCGCCTGTCGCGGTCGACCCTGATCGGTGCCCTGGCCGGTCTGTTCGTGGCAGTCGACGGCATGAGTTTCGTGATGTCGCGCATCGCCTTGCTCGACATTTTCCAGGCTGTGTTCATTGTCGCCGCAGTGGCCTGTGTCGTGGCTGATCGGGACTATTTCCGTAATCGATTGGCGGCCATCATCGCCGATCAACCCGGCCAGACCCTTGACGGAAAAGCCGGGCCCTTCGTCTTCCGGCCCTGGCTTGTGTTGGCCGGTGTGATGTTCGGATTGGGATGCGCCACCAAGTGGAACACCTTGTTCGCTCTGGCTGTGTTTGGCGTGTTCGTCGTCATCTGGTCGGTCATGGCGCGTCATCTGGCCGGGGCTGGTCCTCGGGCCTGGTGGGGGCTGCTCAAAGACGGCGGGCCAGCCTTCGTCGGCTTAGTCGTCGTCTCGGCCGTCATCTATCTGTTGAGCTGGATACCCTGGCTGGCGTCGAGCGGCGGCTATGACCGGCAGTGGGGCTCGCAGCATCCCGAGGATTGGGTGACGAGTCATTTCGGGGTCGATCTGTCGTCCTTGTGGCGTTGGCATGTCGACACCTATGGCTTCCACACCGGGGAACAGATGGCCACCGCCACCCATTCCTACGCCTCGAATCCCTGGGGTTGGCCGATCGCGCTGCGGACCACCGGCATCTATGCCCTCAACGACATCAAACCGGGCGACCAAGGCTGTGCCGCCGCGTCGGACAGCACTTGTTTGGAGGTCGTCACCGCCATCGGCACACCCTTGTTGTGGTGGTTGGCAGCTCTTGCCCTTGTCATCGGTATCGTCTGGGCTTTGGCGGGACTGGATTGGCGCTTCGGTGTGGTCGTGATGGCGACCTTCGCCACCTGGATACCCTGGTTGTTCGCTGGTCGTGGCGCCATGTTCACCTTCTACTCCATCACCATGATCCCCTTCATGGCCATCGGTTTGGCCATGGTCTTGGGTGTGATCCTCGGTCCGGCCCGATCAGGGCCACGGCGTCAGAGCGGGGCGGTCATCGTCGCCACCATCGTCGCTCTGATCGTTTTGAACTTCGCCTTCATGTATCCGGTTTACACCGCCGAACTGTTGACCCGTCAACAGTGGTCCTGGCGGATGTGGTTGCAGGGTTGGATATAGGGAAGCGGTGATGAGTCATCTGCCGTCATCTGAACGCCGCGACGGGCGATCTTCGATCCGCCTATCCAGCGATGGACACCTAGTCCATGTACGAGATATGGGGATCGAATCTCACCTGCCCCAGCGTCCATCTGGCAACACAGGATTGATCATCGGTTCTCTAGGGAGGGTGTCGACGTGAGACGGATCGGGTCCAACCGCGCCCCAGGTGTGATCGTTGGATTGGTCTGTCTACTGGTGACGACCCTGACAGGTTGCGACTCTGCGACTGATCCTCCATCGACCGGCTCACCGTCGGCGACGGCGACAGCGGCGACATCGTCCACACCGACCCCAAGCGTGGTGCCGCCATCGCAGGGTCCGCAGACCAATCCTGTCGCTGCGGACTCGATCGAGCCCGGTGGCCAGTTGAAGCTGGCGACTCAGGATTTCCCGGCCTCGTGGAACCCTTGGGCGACCTCCATCTTCGACTTGTCCGAGGTGGCCGACATCTTGACGCCTCGGCTGTTCGCCGCCGGCGCCGATGGCGTGCTCCAATGGGACGCGACCTGGCTGGCGGCCGAGCCGACGGTGACCGAGTCGCCCGAGGCCGACCCGCCAGATGACGGGGTTTCGGGGGGCATGGCGCCGAGCGCCGAGTCGCCGAAGGCAAGTGTGTCGGCCCAGCCCGGGGCGGGTTCCATGACGGTCACCTATGAACTCAACACGGCAGCGGTCTGGGGCGACGGGGCAGCGGTGACGGCCCAGGATTTTCTCCTCACCTGGCAGGCCTGCACCGCGCCAGATCCCGGGCCAGTGTGCGCTGATCGAGGTTTCGACCATGTCACGTCCGTGGCCGAGGGCGCCACATCGACCACCGTGGTCGTGACCTATGACGGCACTTATGCCGAGTGGCGAACCACCTTCGCACGCGGTCCGCTGCGGGCTGGCCTGTTGGCCACGCCGGCCGACCGTCAAGCACAATGGGACTCACCCCAGGGCCACCTGGGCGCCTTCGCCGGACCGTTCACTGTCGTCTCGGCTGATGGCAGTCAGGTCACCTTGGCAAAGAACCCGCTGTGGCGAGGGGTTTCCCCAAAGCTGGACACGATTGTCGTCGAGCTGGTCCCTGCGGCGGGCCTGATCCTGGCTTATCTGCGGGGCGAGATCGACGCCTTCCAAGTCGCCGACCCTGACATCGTGGCTCAACTGACCGATGTCGCTGGCATCGAGTTGCGGCGCGGCACTGGGGCGGACGCGCGGCTTTTGACCCTCAACTGCTCCGCCGACTCACCGCTGGGCGACCCCCAGGTCCGTCATGCAGTGTTGCTGGGGCTGGACCGCACAGCAGTCGGTCAGTCCGATCTGGCCGGGCTGAAGTGGAGTGGTCCGGTGCTCAACTCGCCGCTGTGGTCGACCAGCCAGACCCAATATGAGGACCTGACGCAGTCGAAGGCGATCTCTTTGTCGGATGCGGCTGAGTTCTCGCTCAAGGCCGCCCAAGCGGTGCTCGACCAGGCTGGTTGGATCGCGAACACCGATGGTCGCCGCTTCAAAAACGGGGTCGAATTGGCGTGGGATTTCGTCATTCCGCCTGGGGACCCGTTGGCGGAAAATGAGGCTTTCGTGGTGCGCAAGCAGTTGAAGGACCTCGGGGTGAGAGTCGATCTGGTCTATCAGGGTGAGGACTCCACCGAGGCCTCCTCTGGGGCCGCGTCGGGTATGAGTGCTGTGACGATGACACACAGCACCGACCTGGCCGTGGCCGCGCGGTTCACCAGCGGTGGCTCCAACTCTGCCTGCCCGGCCTCCACCATCGACGCCGACTTTGATCACGCCATCATCGAGTTGGACTCCGATCGCCGCAAGGCCTGGCTGGATCAGATCGCCGCCGCGGCCTGGCAGTCCACCTCAGTGATCCCGCTCTACGAAGTGCCAGAGCTCTTCTGGACCCGTCCTGGGCTGGCCAACATGGGCCCCGACGGACTGGGCCAGGTGCGTTGGGAGACGGTCGGCTGGGTCTAGGGAATCGATGACTAGACCGGTCCATGCGATAAGGTCATGACATGACGCAGTTGTACCTCGTGCGGCACGGCCAGACCCAATGGAGCATGACCGGCCAATACACATCTGTCAGTGACATTGAGTTGACCGACGAGGGGCGGGTCCAAGCCGAGCGTCTGCGAACTCGTCTGAATCCGGCTGACTTCGGGCTGGTCTTGTCGTCGCCGCGGCGACGGGCCTGCGCCACCGCCGAATTGGCCGGTTTCACCCCTGAGATCGACCCCAATCTGGCGGAGTGGTTCTACGGCGATTTCGAGGGCATGACCCCAGCCCAGATCAATCAGGTCATCCCCGATTGGCAGATTTGGCATCAGGATCCACCTGGGGGTGAGACCGCCACCGAGGTGGTTGCTCGGTTCAACCGGGTCGTCACGCGGGTCCGCGACTCTGGTGTCGACAAAGCCATCTGCTTCTCACACGGTCACGCGCTGCGAGTATTGGCGCTGTGCTGGATCGGCCTCGATGTCAAGTATGGCGGCTCTTTTCCGCTCGACACAGCCTCGGTCTCGGTGCTGGGCGCGGACCAGTCGATTGCGGCCATTCTTCGGTGGAACACGTGACCTGGATGGCGTTCCCACGTGGTCGATGGGGTTGATCTACGTGGTTTCCGCCCGCGAACTGCGTGAGCTCCGCGTACTGATTCGGGATAGATGACAGCGTCTTGACCGGTTGGTATGATCGGCCATGTGACTGAAGCCCACTCTTCGGGGGTGCAGTATGCCTCCTGAAGTCATCGTTCCTATTGTTATTGTCGTCGCACTTATTTTCGACTTCACCAATGGTTTTCACGATTCAGCCAACGCTATGGCGACATCGGTCGCCACGGGGGCTTTCAAGCCGAAAGTGGCTGTGCTGCTCGCTGCCATCATGAATCTGATCGGGGCATTTCTCTCCACCGAGGTCGCCAAAACGATCTCCTCGGGGATTGTCAACGATTCTTTAGTTTCGCCAGAGACCGTTTTCGCCGCCTTGGTCGGAGCCATCATCTGGAACCTTTTGACTTGGCTGTTCGGCCTGCCGTCTTCTTCGTCTCACGCCATTTTCGGGGCCTTGATCGGCGCGGTCTTGGTTCAGGCCGGGCTCAGTGGCGTTCATTTCGACGTCATCATCTCGAAGATCCTCTTGCCTGCTCTGGTGGCGCCGATCGTGGCTGGTCTGGCCTCCTACCTCGGCACCAAGATCGCCTATCACGGCGACCACAACGCCCCGAAGGGAGCCAAGAAGCGCTACCGCATGGCTCAACGGGTCTCGTCACTGTTGGTGGCCCTCGCCCACGGCACGTCGGATGGGCAGAAGACCATGGGCATCATCACCTTGGTGCTGGTGGCTGCCACCTTGACCTTGGATGAGAACAACCCCGGCGCCCATCCTTTCTGGGCCCAAGCTCCAGGCACCGCCCCACACTGGTGGGTGATCCTGGTGGCAGGTGTGGCCATCGCTTTGGGCACCTACTCTGGCGGCTGGCGCATCATGCGCACCATGGGCAAGGGCATGGCCGACATCGAGTCGCCACAGGGCTTCGCCGCCGAGACGGCCTCAATGGCCTCGATTCTGGCCTCGTCTCATCTGGGTTTCGCCTTGTCGACCACCCACGTCGTGTCCGGCGCGGTCATGGGGACAGGCCTGGCTCGCACCCCGGGCGAGGTCCGCTGGGGCACTGCCGGGCGCATGCTGGTCGCCTGGCTGTTGACCCTGCCGGCGTCGGCCTTGGTCGGCGCGTTGGCGACCTGGTTGGCCTATCACTGGGGCGCCACTGGCTTCATCATCGATCTGGTGATCTTGGTCGTGTTCGCCATCGCCGTCAAGATCATCGCCTCGCGCAACCATGTCTCATCTGAGAACGTCAACGAGTCCAGTGAAGTCAAGGTGCTGGCCAAAGCGGCCTTGGCCCATGAGACCAGCCCGATCCGTAATCCCTTCGCACCGCCACTTCCCCAGAAACTGGCCGGGCATCCGATGGCGACCACACCCTTGCGTCTGACCAAGCTGAAGAAACCGAAGAAGAAGCATCGGCGCGAGCCCCTACCGCCTGCCCCGGATTCGGCCTCTTGGTCAGACGGGGCCGTGCGTCAGCGGCAGGCGTCAAAGGGGCCCAAGCATGATTAGTTTGTCAGTGGACATCAATTGGTGGGCCTTGCTCCAGGTCACCGTCGTCACTATTGTCGTTTCCGTCCTGATCGCGGCCTTGATGAGCTTGGCGAACTGGTTCTTTTCTGGCACAGGCGCCTCGGAGGAGCCGACTGCGACCCGCAAGGTGGCTGGCTATATCATGCTGGGAATCATCGGACTGCTGGTTTTGTTCGGTTTGTACTTGATGATCCCCTATTTCCACCACGGCTGACGTCCACGGATCCGGTCGAACAAGGCAATGGCACGATGTCCAACCAGTGATGTCATCCACGAATGCCTTGTGAGGCGTGAAGGCGATAAGGTTGGGGTAGTGATTTCCTGGTAAACCATGTGTGTTCCCCGCTGTCCGACGAGGAGTGCGCAAGCCATATAGTCCTGGAAGGTGATTCAATGACGGATGAACGGATGGTGTTGGCGGGTGACTTCGCTGCCCCCACACGCGAGGAATGGGAGCGCGAGACTCTCAAAGCGTTGAACCGGCGGCGTCCGCCGGGCAAGGAACTGACCATCGAGCAGGTCATGAAGCGTTTGACGACGGTGACCGTCGACGGCGTCGAGATTGATCCGCTCTATCTCAAGCCTGATGACCAGGTGGTCGGCTATCCTGCCCAGACCCCCTTCACCCGTGGCAGTGAGTTGCCCGATCCCGTCGCACCCTGGGTTCTCGCCCAGCTCCACGAGGACGGCGACGTCACCCGAACCAAGACGGCCGTCGCCAACGACCTCAACTCTGGTGCCACCGGCCTGTGGCTGCGTGTCGAGTCCGACGCCATCGCCGCCGCCGATGTGGCCAAGGTACTCGACGACGTCGTGCCTGACGCCGCACCGGTCTATGTCTCCTCAGTCGCCCAGCAGTCTGCGGCCGCAGACGCGGTGCTGGCATGGCTGGGCGACAAGGGCGCCAAGGATCCGGCGGGATGCCTGGGCATCGATCCGATCGCCGCCGCCGCTGGCCGGGGCCTGATGAACGCTGCTGAGATCGCCGGTGAGATGTCGAACAACCTGGCCGGTTGGATCGAGAAGACCAAGGCTTACCCGAAGATGCGGGCGCTGAGTGTCGATGTCACACCGTACGACAACGCCGGCGCGGGCGACGTCGATCAACTGGCTTTCGCCATTGCGACTGGCATTGAGTATGTCCGGGTCTTGGCCGATCAGGGTGTCAGCCCGACCGAGGCTTTCGACCAGATCATGTTCCGTGTGTCGGCCACCGCTGACGAGTTTTTGACGGTCGCCCGCTTGCGGGCGCTGCGCCGTCTGTGGGCGCGGGTCGGCGAGGTGCTTGATGTCGCCGAAGACCACCGTGGCGCTGTGCAGCACGCGGTCACCAGTTGGCGCGTTCTGACCAAGGACGACCCCTGGGTCAACCTCTTGCGTGCCACCATCGGCGCCTTCTCCGCCGCCGTCGGTGGGGCTGAGGTCATCAGCGTTCTGCCACATGACACGGCCTATGGCTTGCCGACCAAGTTCTCTCGCCGGATCGCCCGCAATATCTCCTTGCTGACGGCTGAGGAGTCCCACATCGGCGCGGTCAAGGACCCGGCTGGTGGCGCTTGGGTCTTCGAGTCGCTGACCGAGCAACTGGCTCAGAAGGCCTGGGCGCGGGTGCAAGAGATCGAAGCGGCTGGTGGCATGTCGGCCGCTTGGACCAGCGGCGCTGTGACCGCCTGGATCGAGCAGACCGCGAGCGAGCGGGCCAAGCGGCTCGCCACCCGCAAGCTGCCCTTGACCGGTGTGTCCATGTTCCCGAAGCAGGACGAAGAGCCCTTGACCGACTTCTTGCCTCGTCCGGATCGCCCCGCCTGGGCCGGCGGCTTGACGCCGCATCGCGACGCCGAGGTCTTCGAGGGCTTGCGCAACCGTTCCAGAGCCTACGAGTTGGCGACCGGCCATAAGCCGACCGTCTTGTTGGCCTGCCTGGGGCAACGCCGTGACTTCGGTGGACGCGAGCAGTTCTCGACCAACCTCTTGTTGGTCGGTGGCCTCGACTTCCCTGAGATCGAAGGTCCGACTCCCGCACAGATCGTCGAAGAGGCGGCCAAGCAGGGCGCTGACACGGTGCTCTTGGCTTCGTCCGCCAAGGTCTATGCCGAGCAGGCCATGGCCGCCGCCAAGGCTGCCAAGGACGCTGGGCTGCATGTCCTCATCGCTGGACGCATCACAGAGATCGGCGACGATGGGGCCAAGGACCTGATCGACTCCGAGATCTTCGACGGCATGGATGTCGTCGCATTCCTGACTGACACTCTGGATCGTTTGGAGGTTGCCAAGTGAGCATCCCACGTTTTGACTCGATTGACCTGGGTTCGCCGGTCCCTCCGGCTGGCCAGACCGCACCGGCCTTGCCCGACGGTTGGGAGACCCCGGAACACATCATGGTTCCGCCCCTGTTCGGTGACGCCGACCTCGACGGCTTGGATTTCCTCCACACTCTGCCGGGCCTGCCGCCCTTCTTGCGTGGACCCTATCCGACCATGTACGTCAACCAGCCCTGGACCATCCGCCAGTACGCTGGTTTCTCGACCGCTGAGGAGTCCAACGCCTTCTACCGTCGTAACTTGGCGGCTGGCCAGAAGGGTCTGTCGATCGCTTTCGACCTGGCGACCCACCGTGGCTACGACTCTGACAACCCGCGTGTCCAAGGCGATGTCGGCATGGCCGGTGTGGCCGTGGACTCCATCCTTGACATGCGTCAACTCTTCGCCGGCATCCCGCTGGACCAGATGAGCGTGTCGATGACGATGAACGGCGCGGTTCTGCCGATCATGGCCTTGTACATCGTGGCGGCTGAGGAGCAGGGTGTCACCACCCAGCAGTTGAATGGGACCATCCAGAACGACATCCTCAAAGAGTTCATGGTCCGTAACACCTACATCTATCCGCCGACCCCGTCCATGCGGATCATCTCGGAGATCTTCGCCTACACCTCGGCCAACATGCCGAAGTTCAACCCGATCTCCATCTCCGGCTACCACATGCAAGAAGCTGGGGCGACCGCCGACATCGAGATGGCCTACACCCTGGCTGACGGCGTGGAATACATTCGCGCCGGTGAGTCGGTCGGTTTGAAGGTCGATCAGTTCGCGCCGCGTCTGTCCTTCTTCTGGGCAGCGGGCATGAACGTCTTCATGGAGATCGCCAAGATGCGCGCGGCCCGCCTGCTGTGGGCCCGTCTGGTGCGGCAGTTCAACCCTTCCAACCCCAAGTCCATGAGTCTGCGCACCCACACCCAGACCTCCGGTTGGTCGCTGACCGCTCAGGATGTGTACAACAACGTCGGGCGCACCTGTTTGGAGGCCATGGCCGCCACTCAGGGTCACACCCAGTCGCTGCACACCAACTCGCTCGACGAGGCCATCGCCTTGCCGACCGACTTCTCCGCCCGCATCGCCCGTAACACCCAGTTGTTCTTGCAGCAGGAGTCGGGCACGACCCGCTCGGTCGACCCGTGGGCCGGTTCGGCTTACGTCGAGAAGCTGACCTACGAGTTGGCGGTCAAGGCCTGGGAGCACATCCAAGAGGTCGAGAAGGCCGGTGGTATGGCCAAGGCCATCGAGGCGGGCATCCCCAAGATGCGCATCGAAGAGGCGGCGGCTCGTACCCAGGCTCGCATCGACTCCGGCCAACAGACCGTCATCGGCGTCAACAAGTACCTCGTGACTGACGACGCTCCGATGCAAGTGCTGAAGGTGGACAATCAGGCTGTGCGCGAAGAGCAGATCGCCAAGTTGAACAAGTTGCGCGCCGAGCGTGACGAGGCCAAGACCCAGGCGGCCTTGGAGAAGTTGACCTGGGCGGCGGGCAACCAGGATCCGACTGATCCTGAGCGGAACCTCTTGAAGCTGTCCATCGACGCGGCCCGCGACAAGGCGACGGTCGGTGAGATCTCCGACGCCTTGGAGAAGGTCTTCGGACGCTACACCGCTCAGATCCGCACGATCTCCGGCGTCTCCTCCTCATCGGCGGGTTCGACCCCGACCGTGGAGAAGGCCCGTCATCTGGTGGAGGAGTTCACCGACAAGACCGGTCGTCGTCCCCGCGTTCTCATCGCCAAGATGGGTCAGGACGGTCATGACCGTGGTCAGAAGGTGGTCTCGACCGCCTACGCTGACCTCGGCATGGATGTCGATGTGGGTCCGCTGTTCCAGACTCCTGAGGAGGTCGCCCGCCAGGCCATCGATTCCGATGTGCATGTCGTCGGTGTGTCCTCGCTCGCCGCCGGTCACCTGGTCTTGGTGCCCGCGCTGCGGGAGGAGTTGGACAAGCTCGGCGGTCAAGACATTCTCATCACGGTCGGCGGCGTCATCCCGCCTGCTGACTTCGACGAGTTGTACAAAGACGGCGCCGTGTCGATCTACCCGCCCGGCACCATCATCCCCGAGTCCGCCATCGATTTGATGGAGAAGTTGCTCGCGAAAGTGAAGTAGCACTCCGCAGGTCGGCCATGCCAGCGTGTCCCCGGTTCCTCATCATGAGGGCCGGGGACACATTCATGTGGGCGGTTGACGGGCCGATTTGGCCCTGTGGCGCGGTGCGAGAGTCTCCCATTTTCGGCTGAGCGCTAGTACCGTACCTCACGACCGAGAACATCCCCTTCACCAGCCGTCGAAGCCCACCCGACAGGTGTGTCCGCTCGAGAGGCCGACCACTGTCCGGGTTGAGGGGTCCACCCCAAACCCCTCTTCCAACGTCAGTGTGGCATGACTGTGCAAAGAATGAGTCTTCAAGCGACCATAGTCATACTTTGACCTAGTTGTGTCGCCAAAAACACTGGAAACAGCGACACAACTAGGCCTAAGTATGCATCAGGGGCTACGGAAGGGCATTCTTTGCCTAGTTGCCGCCAGTTGCTATCAAGACTGGTCTTGCTGGGGCATCGAATCGCCTCGCTCGCGTGTCGGGTCGCCCTCCCCGGGCGTCCAGCTGCCCTCCCGGGGTGTCGGGTCGCCCTCCCCGGGGTGTCCAGCCGCCCTCCCGGGGTGTCCAGTCGCGTCACTTGAGTGTCCACCGCCAGTGTCCGCTCCGGCGACCACACCAGCGCTCCGACTTGCCGGCAGGTTTGCCCTGGTCGATGAGGACAACGGACTCGACCTCGACGGCGGGTCGCGGTGACTTCCTCGCTTGTCTTGCCAGGCTGGCTCGCTGGGCGATGCTGGATCGCAGGGAGTGGCTCGTCTTCGTTGACCGCCGCCGCTATGGGGCCGGGAGCTGAGTCCGACAGACATCCATATTCTAGGGTTTGTCCTTGTCGCGATGGGATGTCACCTCTGGACCACAGGCAAACGTCTACAGCGGGTAGTGGTTGAGATCGGTGCTTCACTGTACGATGACGCGGATAGGGTGTCTGAGAGGATGTGGGTCTGGCACTCCTCTGGGTTGGGGCTGCTGGCTCGCGCAGGAGTATGCGACTTACAGACAATGACTACGTATCTGATGGCGTCACTGTGCGGAGGCGAGCGGAGAAAGTACGTATTTTCTGCGCTGTCTGCTTGTGTGCGGGCCTCAGCCTGCGGAGACCCTTGTTCGCGTGAGTACCATCCTTTCAGTCAATCATGGTCGTAGTATGGCTTTTTAGAAGTCTGGTGCGACAACATGAATGGCGTATGACCACTTGCGCTCCCGCAAGGCCATCATCAGTTCGTAAGCTGCTGTCAGAGGAAATGGGGATCGAATGTCAACAGCGTCCAGGGCCATTCGGCGCGCCAGCATGCCAGTCACACGGCGCCTGATTCTCATCATTGTCGCGATCGCCGTCGTAGTCGGCGGGGGGATCGTCGCAGCCAAGGTCTGGGCCGACTCCATCCAGGAGTACACGAACACCTTCTTGATCAACTCGGTTGGCATCGGCGGCGACAATAATCCGGGCGATGACGAGTGTGAGACCGGTCCTGTCGGATCAAAGGAGTGCACCCTTCGCGCCGCCCTGGAAGAGGCCAACGTCACCAGTGACAAGGATCTCATTCAGGTCGATGACGCCTGGGCGCAGAGTTGGACTCCGACGCCCACTCAGCCGATTCCGACCATCAATGTCTCGGCGCAACCTAGTGGCTGGATGACTACCACGAAAATCGACGGCGAGCTGGAGGGTGGAACGACCAATGGAAACGTGAGCGAAGAGGACAACGGCGCGGTCTTCACCGTGACCAACCCGGTGACTTTGGATCTGGGTCGAAAGCTGTCGGCGCGTTATGAGGTCGATGGGCCAAAAATGGCGCTTTTCTTCGTCAACGGGCCGGATGTGACGATCAAGGGCGTGGTCGACTCCTACACGCCTGAGACAACCTTCTATGTCGGACCAAAGGCCAACAATGTGAAGATCACCGACGGCTCGGTGGCGACCGCCAACTTCTATCCGGACCGCTTCCTTGTCGTGCGCGGTGGCGCCACGAATATTGAGGTCTCCTACTTCAGCATCTCTGGCTACTACGATGACTCGGCCGTCGGTAGTTGGGGCATGGTCCTAGGCACTGACACGACTCACCGAGTCAACGGGCTGACGCTTGACCACAATACCTATTCCACGAGCTTGAGCTCCAGCTCCGTGTGCAACGAGACCTCTTCCGCAGGGTGTAATTCGGGCGCTCTGCGGCTCAATCGACAAGGCGGGCAGTGGGTCGACAACCTGAAGTTCACGAACAACACATCCAATAATTTGAATCACCATGTCCGTCATACGACACCGCGTTTCCTCAATGCCAGCACCGCCAAGCTGAATGGAGTGACGATCTCGGGAAACACCGTCAACAATGCGGCAGCCCCGACCAATCCGGTCTTCGATCTGAACAGCGCCACCGTCACCGGTGATGTCACCTTCACGGACAACGTCGTCAATGGCTTGGTCTCCGCCAAGGCGCTCCTAGGTCTGACTAGTACGAGTGTCACCGGTGGCGTCACCATCTCGGACAACCGCATCAAGGACTCCGCCCGCACGACATCGCTGTTCAACTTCTCCGCTTCCCAGATCACTGGAGCCGTGACCATGGAGAAGAACACCATCGTCGGCTCAACTTCGACGGCGGCGGTGGGTATCGTCGAACTCGACACCGCGAGCTATGGGTCCTTGACCATGAGAGACAACGTCTTCACCGGTCTGACGGCGGCGAGCATTGAGAACCTCGGTATAGTGCGCTTGCCGGTTGACCGAGCCATCGGCGCCACGCTGATTGAAAAGAACGTCTTCCAGGCGTCCACCGCCGCGCCGGGGGCGGCCCCCCTGCCGGCCATCTATTGGAACGGTCCCTATTCGTCGGGAGGGAACACGACAAAGTCCGGCTTGACCATCCAAAACAACGTCTTCGATGGATTTGGGCAGGGCTATGATCGCGCGACCATACGCCTGTATGAGTCGGGGATCTCGACGGTTCAAGGCAACACTTTCGGGGCGAGAACCATCACACAAGCGGCGAACGTCAGCCTTCTTGAGGAAGGCATCGCCCCAGACAACCGCGCCGCGGCAATGTACCAGAACTTCAACCTGTCTTCGAACCAAAAGATGAACACTTGGTTCCCGGCTGCCGTGCGGTCGAAGGGACTGGGGGCGGGCGCTACCCAGTATCAAACCGAGGATCGCACCGAGGGCGGAACGCCCAGTGTGATCGACGCCCAGGCCTGCGCCATCCCGCTGGAACTGGCCTCGCCTTCCGATCTCAACAACGGCATGTACATCGCCGGCGCACGAAATCCGGGCGACTCCGTGACGCTGGACGTGTACTGGACGCAGGCGAACACCGCCGAAGTGTATTTGGGTTCGATCCAAGAT
>JAITVA010000218.1 GCA_031286045.1 Propionibacteriaceae bacterium
TGTGGCATTCCGTCAACGGCGAAAATGGCCTGAGTGACGGTCTCCGATGTCATGGCTGGTGTGATGCCGACGGCGGCGATGGCTTTGGCGGCGTCTTCGGTCCAGATGAAGCTGAGGAAGTCTTTGGCGGCTTGGACTTTGGCTGGGTCGATGGAGGTGTTGATGCCCATGCCGGTCGGTGAGCCGAAGGTGACGGGGTTCTTCACGGTGGAGCTGTCGATTTGTGGTGCTGGTGCGATGCCCCAGTCGAAGGTGTCGGCGTCGCCGGTTTTTTGTTGGGACATGAGGGTGGCGATGTACCAGGATCCCATCAGTAGCATGGCGGTGGATTGTTTGCCGAACTGTGTTTGATAAGTCAGTTTGTTGGTGGTGATCTCACCGAAGTTGACTTGGGCACCACTGTCTTGCAGATCCAAAGCCCGCTGATAGAAAGGCAACATGTAATCAAAATCACCCGAGTAATACGGACCGTTCAGGTCGTCCTCCTTGCCCGCCTGGGCATTCGCGAAACCCTGCACACTCTGTTGCCAGGGATGCTCAAAGGTCCCTTTGGCCGACGAGCCGGCCGCCGCGAATTGGGCTGTCAGGTCCTTGGCGGCCTTGACATAGTCGTCCCACGTCCAGCTGCCATCGGGAATGGCGACACCCGCCTTCTCGAACAAGGCCTTGTTATAGAACAAGAGCCATGAGTCTTGGCGGTAAGGTACCCCGTAGTACTTGCCATCGACATCGTACGAGGCTGCGCCGATGACATTGTCGGGCAAGGATGCGACCAGGTCGGACACATCCATGAGTTGTCCGCCGGTCGCCCACTGGGGCACGTACTTGGCATTTTTGAAGGTGATGATGTCCGGCGCGGTCTTGGCGGTCATATCGGCCCGCAACAGGGGTTCGAGCTTGTCGGCGGCGTATTCCTTGATCGTGATGGTGACATTGGGTTGGACCTTCTTGAAAGCCTCGATCAGGGCCTGGAATTCCGGGGTCGTGCTCAGCGACCAGGCGGACATGGTCAACGAGACAGGAGTGTCGATTGTGGCTGGGGTGTGTGGGGCGGGATTCGCGCCGTTCGAACCTGGGCTTGACCCACACCCGACCATCGTGCAGGCGAGTAGCCCTGCCAGCGAGGCAGTGGCAATTGATGAACCTAGTTTCATATGATTCTTCCTTCACATCCTTGTTAAGTAAGGTTTCCGGCGATGGGCCTTGGCGCGCCGCGTCGTTTCGCCGATGTTGAGTCCATAGCTTGGGCTCGTCGTGCGGGCGGCGTCAATCAAGGACGACAGGGTCGGTCAGACTCGGGCAGATCCGGGCAGACGAATTCTGATAAGTAGTAATGGGCAGCTGCGCTTGCCGGATCAGTAGTGGCCGCGTTTGCTGTTGTGAGAGCCTGGTTCGTCAGGACGAAAGCACATGCCAACTGATGGAAACCGGGCAAAATGACTTGGCGGACGATCCCCCGCTTCGTCTACTGTTGGGTGCCAGCCGGGGCCACCTCAGCCCCACCAAGGAATCAAGGATGATGATGACCACTACGCCAGCCAACTTCAGGGATGACATCCACCGTGTCGACTTTCTCTCCCCCTACGCGTCGCCGAAGGCTGACGCTTCGACCTTGATTGATCTCGGCGGACGCCAGATCGAGTCGCTTGATGGGCCTTGGCATTTCGCCATCGACCCGAACGATCAGTGCCTGCGGGCGCGCTGGTTCGAGGAGAAGTACACGGATGATCAGGGACGCCCCCTCCCGATGAACTTCAGTTTCGATGAGTGGGAAGAAGTCCCGGTGCCGTCGTGTTGGAATGTGTTGGAGTCGGAGTGGATGTGGTTTGAGGGGTCTGGTGTGTATGTGCGGGATCTTGATTTCCAGCCTGGTGGGCCTGGTGAGCGGGTGTTTTTGAGGTTTGGTGGTGCGGCTTATGCGGGGTATGTCTTCCTCAATGGCGACTATCTTGGTTGGCATCGGGGTGGGTCGACGCCGTTTTGTTTTGAGGTGACGGGCAAGTTGGGGGCCACGAACCGTCTGGTTGTGGTCGTGCGGAACGCCCGTGAGGTCGAGAATGTGCCAACGAACAACTTCGACTGGTTCAATTATGGGGGTTTGCATCGAGGTGTGGGTTTGGTGCGACTGCCCGCGACCTTCGTCAAAGCAGCGTCGGTGACGCTGGTTCCTGACGGGAGTTTCTCGACTGTCGCGGTGAGTGTGACGGTCGATGGTGCCGAGCGCGATGGGCAGGCCCAGGTTGAGATCCCCGAGTTAGGGTTGACGGGGTTGGTTGATGTGTCTGGTGGTGTCGGCGGTGCAGAGTTCCAGGTGACTCCTGAGTTGTGGAGTCCGGAGAATCCGAGATTGTATGACGTGGTGGTTCGATACGGCAGCGATGTGTGGTCGGATCGGGTTGGTTTTCGTGAGATCCGGGTCGATGGTCGTGAGATCCTCCTCAACGGTAGTCCCGTGTTTCTCCGTGGTGTGTGTTGTCATGAAGAGTCCGACACTCATGGTCGTAGTCTGACTGAGGAGGAGATTCGAGACACCTTCCGGATCGCGAAAGACATGGGGTGTAACTTCATGCGCCTGGCCCACTACCCCCACTCCGGTGCCACGTCCAGGATCGCTGATGAGGTGGGGATCTTGTTGTGGGAGGAGATACCGGTGTATTGGGCGATCATGTTCGACTCACCGGACACTCTGGCTGATGCTGACAACCAGTTGCGTGAACTGATCCTACGCGACCG
Source organism: Propionibacteriaceae bacterium (assembly GCA_031286045.1). GTDB lineage: Bacteria > Actinomycetota > Actinomycetes > Propionibacteriales > Propionibacteriaceae > WQYJ01. Next base: position 2,734 of record JAITVA010000218.1, read on the forward strand.
CAACCGGGCATCAGTGATTATTTGGTCGGTGGGTAACGAGAATGCCGACACTGACGCCCGACTAGCATTCATGTCCGGGTTGGTTGACACCTGTCATGATCTCGACCCAACCCGACTGGTGTCGGCAGCTTGTCTGGTCAACCCTGTGATCCCGGCCATCTCTGACCGTCTGGTCGATAAACTCGATATTATCGGGGTCAATGAGTACTACGGTTGGTACGACCCCGACTTCACCAAACTACCCGCCCTGTTCGAGAATTCGCATCCGTCGAAACCAGTGATCATCACCGAGTTCGGGGCTGACGCCACCCCCGGACTACACGGCGACACTGGCCAGTTGTATACCGAAGACCACCAGCAACAGGTGTATCAACACCAAATCGAGGTCTTGTCCACCATCGACTACATCAAAGGCACCACACCCTGGATCTTCTACGACTTCCGCTGCCCACGCCGCACCCACGTCCTCCAGGGCTACTACAACCGCAAAGGCCTCCTCTCCCCCGACAAAACCCACCACAAACTCGCCTACACCACCATGCAAAACTGGTACCAATCAATGATGTGACAAGCAACCAACGAGCCAGCCACGGGCGACCGCCTGCCCTATGAGCCTGTCACCGCTCAGTCTTCGGACGACGCCGCTCCACGAACCTGAAGCAGTCGGAAGTCAAGCGTCCCGACCGTCCATGACCCGGCTGGCTTCGAGTTGGCGCCGCTGGCGGGATCGCCTGCCCAGACGTACTCACCACCGACGACGACGGTGACGACTATGTTCCAGGTGATCGGGACACCGGCGTCATCCCCGAGGAGGTTCGGCACCACGACCGACTCTCCCAACACGGCGTCACCGCTGGCTGGCGCAACCTGGGTTCCGTTGGCGTCTTCGACGTGGAAGGTCACGGTCAGATCTGGGTCAGGGGTGACTGAGGGGTCGTACTCAACAGTCAAGGCCCCCTGCAAGTTGTCACCTTTGAGGGTGGTGGTCACTGGCGCGACGATGCGCACGATCTCGCCGGGTTGGGTGACGAAGTCGATCGGGGTGCTGGCCAAGGTCCCGTGCGCCGGCGTCGAGACACCTGGAGTGGCCTGGGTCCAGGTGATCGCATTGGTGTCCACGCTCATGCGCATGTCGCCGGATTGGATCACCGCACCGGTTTGGCTCGTGCTAGACATCCACCAAGCGTAAGTCGCCCCAGCGGCTGCCGCCACCGCAGCCACAACTAGGACAATGATGAGCACAAGACGGTGGCTCAGTCGTCTGGCGACCGCAGGACGCCCCGACTGGCCAGCTGCGGCACTTCGACTCCGCCTGGGCGGCGCAGGGTGGTTCGACTGATCGACCGCCGAACCGTCAGTCACCGCGCGCCGCGCCGCGTACCCACTCATGTCATCCCTCATTTCCCTGGACAGCCAGCGCCGTCACTCGGCTTACCACCACGCCGCCATCGTCCACGGCTACCCGTGATGCCTTGGCCCCACCACCGGACACAACAGCGACCATCGCCCTACGTCCCCTCATTCTCATCGCCACGACGTCGCCTCCAGGCCAGCCATGCGAAAGCCACCACAGGCACAAGCGCCAGCCACCACGCGACGACGGGCACCCGATTCAGCAAGGCCAGACCACCGGACTGAGCAACTGCTCCTGGATTAGGACCAGGCGCCTGAGTCGGCGGCTGACCCGGTGTCACGCCCGTCTCGTCGCGCATGGTGACACGCACATTGAAACTCAAGACATCACCGGTGTCGGCGGCTTCTCGCCCGGCGGTGGCATCGATCGGAAACGAGAAGCCAATGGTCAAGGGCAAAGCCTCACCCTGCTTGACCGGGTAGCTCCCCAGTGTGCGACCGCCGGCGCGGACAATGTCCGCCCACAGGGTTTGATCCGCCTGACCGGTGACATCCCAGTTGATCAGCAGGACCGAATCCAAGTCGGTCCCAGTCGTGCCCGACACCGAGTTGGTCACATCAAGGATCTCAACCGTGGCGACGCCGTCGCTCGGGCCGATGTTGCGGACTGTGGCCTGTCGCCACACCCGATCACCCGGCGAGATGACCCGATCACCCAAGAAACTCCCTTGAGCGGCGCCGTGCTCCCGTCCGCGCCAGTCAAGTTCGACAACGTCAGCATCCCAGGTCAAGTCGATGTGTTGCTGGCTTGTGGTGGCCGGATCAGCGGACGCCGACTGGGCAGCCCCGACCACGACCGCACACATCAGGACCAGCGAGAGGGCCATCATGACGGTATGCGAAAAACAATGAGCGACGCCTCTCGCCCGTCTCGTTGTTCGTGACTCGCTGGTCATGATCCCCTCATCGTGGTCGCATTCAAGACAGTGGTAGGTCTGGGGAGCCATGAGTGACCCCCCAGACCACACTGAGCCTATTCAGTTGTCGTCAGACAGTGAGAATCACTTGAACTGACCAACCCCGGAACGGTTCTGATCCAGTTGGACCTTCATCGTGCTCGCCACATCAGTCAACGTATTGACATACGCCGCGGACTCGGTGACGGTGTTGGTGTCAGCAGTTGTGTCGCTGCCAGCGGCGAACTTGGCGTAAACGACCACGGTCACATCAGCAGTATGCTTCGCCGTTTTCGAAGGCGCCACGGGATCGGTCTTTGCCACCGAGATCACGGCTGTGCCCGATTCATCGACGACGCCGCGACCCAGATCAATATCAGCCGACGCGAATGTCGCGATCTTCGCACCGGGAGTGAGTGACCCTGGGGCGGAGGTGTATTGGGCGCCGGTCTCGGCGTTGTACACCGCATACGTGAAGCTGATGCCGTTCTTCGCAGCCAGTGCAGTCATGTCCTCGGCAACCCTGAGGTCGGCCACCAGGTTGTCGCCGATCAGAGTGACGGTGTAGTCGAAGGTCAACGCCGCTGTGTCACCGGGAACGATCTTCCATGCGGTGTCAGCAGCAGCCGCCGTCTCGTCAGCGCCAAGCTCAATGAGATGACCGGACATCGTCTTGGCCGTCGAAGCAGCGTCAGCCAACGATGCGTTGGTGACGATGTCGACCACATTTGCGCTGCCAGGAGTCGAGTCCTTGCGATCCTGACTCACGTCAAAGGCCTGGACTGAACCCACGGCGGCAACCTTGAGATCACCAGACTTGATGACGCCGCCGGCCTGCTGGGCGGAGCTCGACCACAGGGCATAGGTGCTGCCCCCGATGAGCAGGGCGACACCGGCCGCTCCTGCGATGATTGCGCGACGGCGTCCGAGCGCGCGAGTACTGTTCTCAGTCACTTAACTCTCCTATTAGTGATTGTTTCTTTGGCATTGTTTACTTGCCGTACATGAATGTTAAATCATGGATGGCTTATCCCAGCAGCCTTTCCCCGCCCCGCAGTAGACCACTCGAAAAAATACGTAACCCGGCGACGAATGTCGTGGTTGAGACCCAGATGTTCTACGTGGCAATGATCTCAGCTCTACGTAAGGTCCGTCCGAGAATCATGCGATCACCACAAGCAGCCAAGTGAGGTCTTTGGAATCAGGCGGCAAGAACAGCGGCCCACTGTCGCTCAGCACAGCAGACAGATAGTCGTCTTCGCGCACAAAAAAGCTCCCCGCGCACCCGGAAGAGCTCCCTTACCTTTGCTGCCTTCCGGCCCTGGAGGAGTTGGGGGAGGTACCGCCGCACGGGGAACCGCCTCAAGTGTAACCGATTCGACCGACCGGCGTCGACTAACCGACGTAGAGGTTCCGCCGATAGGTCATTCGGGCTGGTGGTCCCAAGAACCATCACCTCACCCGAAGCACCTATCGGCGGAACCTCTACGCTGAGAATTTGCGTGACTCGCCACCAAGCGGCGCGCTATGAAAGTGAACACAGATAGACATAGAATCATTGCATGTCAAAAACAGACGCAATGACGCCGCGGGAACGGGGAAAACGCGGCCCAGCGCCTACTCTAGACGTCACCCTGCGGGATGTGGCGCGCCAGGCGGACGTCTCCCCCGCCACTGTCTCGCGAGTGTTCTCGGGCCACGCCCCCGTACGAGAGACGACCCGAACGCGCGTGTTACAAGTAGCCGGAGATCTTGGCTACGTCGCCAGCGGTCTGGCCCACATCATGGTCGGCGCCAGGCGACGAGCGCTCGTCCTTGTCGCAGCCGAACTCGACACCGCCACCGCTGAGATCGTCAATGCGGTCGAAGCTGTCTGCACTGATGATGGTCATCCCCTCATCCTTGGCCTGACCCACCATGACAAGGACCGAGAGCAATCGATTATCGAGAACGCCCGAGAGCAGCACGCCATCGGTGTGATCCTGGTCGCTCCGGTCACCACGGGCAAGGAGGCCGCCGCCCGCCTCGACGCCCATGCCGCCGCGCTCGCCGCTGTCGGAGTGCCCCTGGTGCTGTGCGGTCAGCCCGCGCCCGCCGACCACCCAATCCCCAGCCCGCCCACGCCCGAGGATGGTCCCGCTCCAGACCGGCTCCTTCCGACCGACGGCCTCACTCTCACTCAGGCTTCTCCCACCGACCGGCACACCACCCAGCCAGTTCCGACCGACTCCCTCATGGCGGGTCAGTCAATCGTGAGCGGTGGACCCGGCATTGCCTATGTCACCCTCGACTATGCTGATGCGGCCCGCCGCTTGGTGGAGCACCTGACCGCGAACGGCTACCGTCGAATCGCCCTGGTTGGCCCAGTGAACACACTTGTCGGAGCGCAATTTGTGGCCGGGTGTCGTGCCGGCTTGAAAGGAGCGGACCCCAGCGCGGGGTCGGCGAGCCAAGACAGCGACCCGGTCACCGGCGCCAATGCCCACCAGCCCCTGATCGCCACCTGCGCCAATGATGTCACCGGCGCACAGCTGGCCGCGTTGCTGCTGATGAACCACCCCACCATGAAGCCGGACGCACTGATCTGTCTCAGCGACGACATCGCCTTAGGCGCTTGTCAGGCGGCCCGCGACCTCGAGGCCGCCATCCCCGACGCTGTGGCCGTCGCCAGTTTCGGCGCAGCCGCTCACACAGCTGAACTGTCGCCTTCCCTGACGACCGTCGCCGCTCCGTACCATGACCTCGGTGTCACAGCCGCGAGGCTGGTCCTCAACCGGGAACCCGCGACCACCACCGCCACCACCACCACCCAGGTCACTCTCCCTGTCGAAGTCATCCTGCGCGAGTCGACCATGAGGTCACCGACGGACTGACACATCGAGAGCCCTGACCGGCCTGGACAGGCCAACACATCACTGTCACAACCACAGCCGACACGGTTGGGGCGCAGTTATGTTGTGATGACGACAGGACCGAAGGGCCAGTCGCACCGACTCAGCATTCGCAGGAGTGGCCTGCCCATGTTGCTGCCGATCAGTGGGTCAAAGACTGGTGGGCCTTTGGCTCCCACCACGGTGACCAGTCCACAACTCATCCGAAGATTGCCCATCTTCTCTCCTCACGGTGGGACCGGAACGGTCGACCAGTAGCTCGTCTGAAGATGGCTCATCTTCTCCTCCCACCATGGGACCGGAACGGTCCAGAAGAAGCTCGTCTGAAGATTACCCGATCTTCCCGCCCCACCATGCGACCGAAAGGGCCCGCCGGCAGCTCATCTGAAGATCACCCATCGCTCACCCCCACCGCAGGGCCGACCCGGCCCGTCCATGACTAAGCAAAGAATGAGGTTTCTGAGCCCCTGACTCACACTTTGTCATAGCTATGTCACCAATTCGTACCCCGGAGGCGACACAACTATGCCCCACAATGACAACCGCCCCTCAGACGGCCAAAGACTGCTCACTTATGTCGATCACTCACACACGGGCGACCCTCAATCGCAGCGATGAACAGCCCACTGGCACGAACACCCTTCCCATCCTCAGTCCCCCGCGTCCAGGATCGCACGAACGGTGTCGATGTCAGAGACCACCTCGACATTGACGCCTCCACGCAGTTGCCACTTCTCGGCGCCCTTGCCAATGACGAGCACCACGCCGTCGTCGGGAGCGGCGGCCACTGCCTCACGGATGGCTTCGGGGCGGTCGGCGACGAGGTGGGCCGGTCCATGGCCAGTCGCCTGGACGTAGCCATCGACTTCGCGGGCGATCTCGAGCACCGGCACGTCGCCGGGGTCGTCCTCGGTCAGATAGATCTCGTCGGCGTTGCGTCCCGCCAACATGCCCAACTCCTGATGGCGGTTGAGGCCCTTGTTGCCGGAGGCGCCGAACACCATGGTCAGATGGGACTGGGGGTACTCCTGGGCAACCGTCTCCAACAGGGTCGTCAGTGACAGCTTTTGATGGGCGTAATCAACAATCACCGTCGTACCACGGTTGAGACGGAAGACCTCCATGCGCCCGGGCACATGGGCGCTCGCCAATCCAGTCCGGATATCCTCGTCTGGCACGCCCAGGAGCCAGGCCATACTGATCGCGGCCAGGGCATTGTCCACGTTGAAGGCTCCTGGCATGCCGATGGCGCAGCGGTAGACATGTCCGTCATAGGCGACCGTGAACTCCTGGCCTGCATCGGTCGACACCACATCGGTTCCAACCACATCAGCCTGCCCGCACCATCGATGATTGATCGGACCCTGACCCGAACCAGCCACACCACCTGACGCCGGGTCGCCGACCACCGCGTCGGAACCAACCGAACCACCCGACCCTGAGTCACCAACCGAACCGGCCCCCCCAACCGAACCACCCGGCGCCGAGTCGCCGATCACTCCGTCGGAACCACCCGCCTCCGAGCCACCGACCGCGCCACCCGAACCGACCCCACCAGACGCCGAGCCACCGACCACCGCATCACATGCCCCCTGATGCCGTGCCGCGAAAGTGACGACCCGTTCGCACTGCCCTGCGGCGGCCATCACTCGATCGACCTGCTGAGTGTGGGCGTTGACCACGGCCAGCCGCGACTGGTCAAAGATCATCAACTTGGCGCTGAGGTAGTCCTCGAAGTCTTTGTGCTCCTGGGGCGAGATGTGGTCTTCGGAGATGTTCAGGAAACAGCCAACCTCGAAGCTCAGATTAGCGACCCGCCGATAGCGCAATCCCTGGCTCGACACCTCGACACACATGTAGCGCAATCCCTGCGCGACGGCGTTGTGGAGATGGCCGTAAAGATCAAGGGTCTCCGGGGTGGTCTTGATCGAGGCAGTGGTCGACACGCCATCCTCGTACCGAATCGAGGAGAGGATGCCGGGACGCGGTCCGCCGACGCGCCGCATCCAGGCAGCCAGAATCGACTGGAGAAAAATGGTGCTAGTGGATTTTCCCTTCGTTCCGGTGATGCCGAGCAGGGTGAGGCGGTCCCACTCACAGCCATAGAACAATGTCCCAGTAGTGGCGATAGCCGCCCGCATGTCGCCGACCAGCAGACAGGGCAGGCCCTTCGCACCAATGACGCTCTCATAAGGCTTTTCACTGAGGTAAGCGACCGCCCCGCGTTTGATCGCCTCAGCCAGGAAAGCGGGTTTGAAGTGGACACCCTTACAGATGAACAAGGCGCCGGGTTGTACCTCACGCGAATCGTAGGTCACCTGAGTGATGACTGGGTCATCGCCTCGGGTGGGTCGCGCCAGGCCCAACGCCGACGCGTACTCGCTCAGCCGATGCCGGGTCATAAGTCTCCTTCCCATTCTTGCCACATGCAACCATACCGACCTGATCGTCATGGCGCCGCCCGCACCCCACTGGACGCGACAAACGCTTCATGCCTTTGGGGAGCCGAGGACGACAGGTCGCTGGCAGGCGGAGTGGCTACTGCTTGCTCATCAATGCCGCGACGGACCCGTCCTCGAAAACGGCCCTGATCGCCTTGGCCAGCAAGGGCGCGATCGACAAGACAGTCAGCTTGTCGATGTTCACCTCGGGGGGCAGGGGCAGCGTGTTCGTGACGATGACCTCGTCGAAGGCGGACCGGTTGAGCCGATCCGCGGCCGGTCCCGACAAAACCGGATGCGTGACAGCGGCGATGACCCGGCCCGCACCCTTGACCTTAAGGGCCTCGGCCGCCAGACAGATGGTGCCGGCGGTGTCGATCAGGTCGTCGACCAAGAGGCAGGTCTTGCCTTCGACATCGCCGACGACCTCGTGGACCGTGACCGTGTTGGCGACATTCGGGTCGCGACGCTTGTGGATGATGGCCAAGGGGCAGCCCAGGCGATCCGAGTACAGATCGGCGGTGCGCACGCGCCCCGCGTCCGGCGAGACGACCACGAAATTACTCAGGTCGTACTTCTCTTTGACGTAGTCAGCCAACAGTGGCATGCCGTAAAGGTGATCGACCGGGCCGTCGAAGAAGCCCTGGATCTGGGCGGCGTGGAGGTCGACGGTCATGATGCGTGTCGCCCCGGCCGCCTGATAGAGGTCGGCCACCAAACGAGCCGAGATCGGTTCGCGTCCAGCATGCTTCTTGTCTTGGCGGGCGTAGGGATAGAACGGGGCGATGACAGTGATGTGGCGGGCCGAGGCACGTTTCAACGCATCGATCATGATGAGTTGTTCCATGAGGTAGTCGTTGACGGGGGCACAGTGGGATTGCAGCACGAATGCGTCGCAGCCACGCACGGATTCCTCAAACCGGACGTACACCTCAGAGTTGGCGTAAGTCACCATGCGCGAGGGAACCAGTTCCGTCCCCAACAACGATGCGATTTGGGCAGCCAGTTGCGGGTGCGACCTGCCCGCGAAAAGCATCAAGTGCTTGACATCCTTCTTGGTCAGGTCGGTCACGATCACTCCTTCTCGGTCAGGGTCGTGGCGCCGTGGGCTTTCCCAACGGCGG
>JAITVA010000224.1 GCA_031286045.1 Propionibacteriaceae bacterium
TCCACCATGCTCAAGTTGGTGCTCCGCGAGTTCCGGCCGACGACTGGTCGGATCTATGTGGCGGGCCGCAACGTCGCCACCTTGCCTGAGCGCAAGATCCCGGCCCTGCGTCGAGAAATCGGCATGGTCTCCCAGGACTTCCGACTCCTGCCCGGCAAGACCGTGTTCGAGAACGTCGCCTTCGCCTTGCAGGTGATCGGCAAGCCACGCTCCTTGATCCGCAAGGTGGTGCCTGACACTCTCGAACTCGTCGGACTGGGGGACAAGCGGGACCGTCGCCCCGACGAACTCTCCGGTGGTGAACAGCAACGTGTCGCCATCGCGCGGGCCTTCGTCAATCAACCCAAGATCTTGCTGGCCGACGAGCCGACCGGCAACCTCGACCCGGAGACCTCAGTCGGCATCATGCGCCTGTTGGACCGGATCAACCAATCCGAGACCACCGTCGTCATGGCGACCCACGACTGGGCCATGGTCGACCAGATGCGTAAGCGCGTCATCGAACTGGAGAACGGGCACATCGTCCGCGACCAGGAACGTGGCATCTACGGCGCGAGAGGCTGAGAGGAATTCTGATGCGACACGCACTATCCGAGACCTGGTCAGGTCTGAGGCGCAATTTCGGCCAAACCCTGGCCATCGTCATGACGATGTGGGTCTCCCTATCCTTGTTCGGCGCCGGCTTGGTGGCCGCTCAGCAGGTCAACCTGTTGAAGGACGAGTGGTACGACAAGATCGAGGTCACCGTCTATCTGTGCACCTCCAAGCTGACTGGCGTGAACTGTGACTTGGGCCAAGACGCCACCCAGCAGCAGAAGGACCAGATCAAGGCGGCGATCGACTCCAACCCTGAGGTCCAGCAGGTGTGGTACGAGTCGAAGGAGCAGGCCTACGAGCAGTTCCTGGAGGTGTTCAAGGATTCGTCGATCAAGGACTCATTGTCGCTGGACGAGATGCAGGACTCGTACCGCGTCAAACTGGTCGATCCCCAGCAGTACGACGTGTTGGAGTCCCAGATCGCGACCATGCGCGGAGTCCAGAAGATCCAGGACCTGCATGTCCTGTTGGACCCGATCTTCAAATGGCTGGGGGCCTTGCAGTGGGGCACCATCGGCTTGAGCATATTGCTGCTGCTGGCTGCCGCGCTTCAGATCGGCACCACCATTCGAATGGCGACCTTCACCCGAGGCCGAGAAATCGGTATCATGCGCTTGGTGGGCGCTTCAAACTTCTACATCATGGGGCCCTTCTTGCTGGAGTCCCTGATCGCAGCGCTCATCGGCGCGGTCTTGGCGTCGGGCACCATTGTGTTCGGGGTATGGTTCATCATCATGCGGAATGCTCAACAGAGCCTTGAGGCTTTCCGCTGGGTCGGGTGGACTGAGACAGGGATTTCTGTGGCTTCGATGGTCATCGTCGCTATCGTTCTGTCCATCATCCCCACGGTGATCTCGGCGCGGCGGTACCTGCGCGTGTGACCGAGACTGTTGATTGACTAAGAGGTTTGCCATGAGTGCACTGACGCCGCTGCGACGTTTGGCCCTGATCGGGTCGACTGTGGTTCTGACATTGGGTATGACGGTGGCGTCTGCTCGGGCAGATGCGATCGACGACCTCAACGCTCACAAGGACCAGATCAAGTCAGCCATCAGCGACGCCCAGTCCAACGTCAATCAGTCCTCGGCCGACGTCGACGCCGCCAAGGCGAAGGTGGCGGATTCCTCGGCTCGTGTCTCGACCGCTCAGGGCTTGGTCGCCGACGCTCAAACCAGGGTGGACACCGCCCAAGCGGCTCTCGACCAGGCTGAAGCCGATGTCAGCGCCGCTCAAGCGGTCGAGGCTCAAAAGGCCGCTGAGTTGGACACCGCCAATCAGGTGCTGGTCGCGGCCAAGGACAAGGAGGCCAAGGGCGAAGCTGCCATCGCGGCCCAGAAGGGCGCCATCAACGCCTACGCCCGGTCAATCCTTCAAGACAACATGCCCATGGTCAACGTCGCGGTCCTGTTCAACGGCGGCACCACGGCGAGCCTGGCCAACCGCGTGCAGTGGTCGGACACGGTCCTCGCCACCAACCAGGTCGATCTCGATCAGTTGCGGCAGCTGCAAGAGGACCTGGTCGCCGATCGTCAGGCGTCGCAGGACGCTCAGCTCAAGGCCGACCAGGCCAAGCAGGCCGCAGACCAGCAGGTGTTGGCGACCCAGTCGGCTCAGGACAAAGCCCAGACCGCCCGTGACGGGCTCCAGGCCGCACTCGACCAGCAGCAGGTCGCTCTGGGTGAGCAGCAGGCCGCCTTGGCCGCCGACCAGTCCGTTCAGGCGGGCGCGGAGCAAGACCTGTCAACCGATCAGGCCGCCTTGGCCGCGCTCCAGGCCGAGTCCGCCAACGTCGACGCTCAGATTGCTGAGGCCGTTCGCCAGGCTGAGGCTGCGGCTCGGGCTGCCCAGGACGCTGCCAACTCTGGGGGCTCTTCCGGCGGCTCCGCCCCAGCCGCGCAGTCCGGCGGCCTGATTTGGCCGGTCGACGGTGTCATCACCGACTACTACGGTTGGCGCACCCACCCGGTGTGGGGCACCCAACTCTTCCACGACGGCTTGGACATCGGCGCCAGTTGCGGCAAGCCGATCTACGCCCCCGCCTCCGGCCAGGTCACTGACGAGTATTACAGCTCAGGCTACGGCTACCGCCTGTTCATCGACCATGGTGTGGTCGGCGGGTCTTATCTGACCACGTCCTACAACCACATGTCAGGTTACGCTGTGCCGTCCGGCACGTGGGTGTCCCAAGGCCAGGTCGTCGGCTACGTCGGCACCACCGGCGTCTCGACTGGTTGTCACCTCCACTTCATGGTGTGGGACAACGGCACCAAGACGAATCCCTTGTCCTATCTGCCCTGATCGTCGTTTCGATGGAGCGCCACGGTAAGATTGGGCGCTCGGACGAGGAGGAATCATGGCCAAGGAGCAGGGGCACAAGCTCATAGCGCAGAACAAGAAGGCGCGGCATGATTACTTCCTGCACGACACCTTCGAGGCGGGGATCGTTCTGACGGGAACCGAAGTCAAGTCCTTGCGCGACGGTCGGGCTTCCCTGGCCGACGCCTATGTCACAGTGGATGACGGTGAAGTCTGGTTGCGCAACGCCAACATCTCGGAGTACGTCTATGGCACCTGGACGAACCATGCGCCACGTCGTACCCGCAAGCTCCTGCTCCATCGCAAACAGATCACCAAGTTGGAGCGCGAGACCGTCGCGTCGGGGCGCACCATTGTGCCACTGCAGCTGTATTTCGAGGACGGCTACGCCAAGGTGCTGATCGCCGTGGCCACGGGCAAGCGTGAGTGGGACAAGCGTCAGACCATCGCCGCGCGCGACGCGGATCGTGAGGCTCAGCGCGCTCTGAGAACGCGTAACAAACGCTGATACCCAGGGCTTGTCCGTGTCGGTGGCGTGGGTGTCGTGCGCACTCGCTCACGACTACGCTTCGCTTCGTCTGCGCTACCGTTTGACGCGCGCACGACAGCGATGACAGCGACACGGATGAGTGGCCTTGGGAGGCTCTTGAAAGCGACGATAGGATTCTTGGAGTGAACGAGGACACTGGCCCCATCGAGATTCCCCACGCCAGCATGCGTGAGCTACGCCAGCGCGGCGAGTTGCCTTCGACCAAGGAGGGCTTGGCGATCGAGTTGACCCTGCGGGTCGGCGATCTCTTGGCCAGCGCGGGGGCCGGCGCCAAGGACACCGTCGTGACGATGCGGCGGATCTGCCAGTCCTATGGCTTGTCACGGGCCCAACTCGACGTCACTTCCAATGTCATCATGGGGTCGTACTACCCCGGTGAGGGCATGGGGCCGATCACCTCGCTGCGCACAGTCTCACCAATGGTGCCGAATCTGTCCAAGGTCTATGCCGTCAACGACATGGTGCAGAAAATCGTTGAGGGCATGGGCATCGGCCAGGCGGCCCGCCGCTTCGACGCCATCAAGAACGACCGCACACCCTACCCGCCCTGGTTGGCGGCCCTGGCCACCGGTGGCATCTCGCTCGGCGTCCAGTTGCTTTACACCATCTCGCCGGTCATGTTGGTCCTGGCCTTCATCACTGGCTACGCCGTCAATCGCTTTGTCCACTTGTTGGAGCGCACCGGCTTGCCCATCTTCTTCCAGCAGGTTTTCGGCGGATGGTTGATCGTGGCTTTCGCCGCCGGTGTGACCTGGCTCAACACCCAGCCGAAGCTGGATGTCTTCGGTTACCTCTCGCCAACCGTCATCGCGGTCGGCTGCGTCTTCCAGTTGGTGGCGGGGGCCCAGTTCGTCGCCGGCATCCAGGACGCCATCGACTCTTTCTTCGTCACGGCTGCCGCCCGTGTCCTTCAAGTCGTCATGCTGACCGCTGGGTTGGTGATCGGGCTGGTGTCCGGGCTCGACATGGCTCGTCGTTTCGGCATCGACGTCTATATCTCGTCGACCGCACCTGTCTTCGGCAACGTCGTCGCTCAGTTGATCGGCGCCACCGTCATCGCGATCTCCTGGGCCGCCTCGTGTTTCGCCAATCGTCGCACCCTGTTCGTGACGGCCTTCGTCACTTTGATCGGTTGGGGCGTGTACCTGGTCGTGTTGAACTTGGGGCTGGGTCCAGTGATGGCCAACTTCGCTGGTCCGACCGTGGCGGCCGCGCTCGTCACGATCATTGTGCGCCGACTGTGGCAGATCCCCGCCTTCGGCGTCATCAAGGCCATGGGCATTCCCTTCGTGCCGGGTTTCACCTTGTACCTGGGGCTGTTGCAATTGGTCGGCTCGACCTCGGCCCAGGCCAGCCCGTCCTTGGGCGGGGCCACCCTCGGCCAGGCCGCCGCCGTCGCCTTGGCCATCGCCGCCGGCGCCAGTCTGGGCGTCTTCGTCGCCCGTCCTGCCAACGAGCGTTTAATGTCCTTGCCTCGCCTGGGGCGTGAGGATGTCAGCCTGGGCAAGCGGGTTCGTCGCACAGCCGGAAGCCTGCGTCATCTGCGCCGATCAGGCCGCCGGGAGGGGTAGGGTCGGGCACTGGCCGCACGATCCGGTCAGGAATGCGCAGTGGACGAACAATCTCCCGGCCGGGGGCTAGTGACTATACTGGGATGCAGTTGATTCATGCCGTCGGCTTTGGTCCGGCGATTGATGACAACATCGTCGGGTATGGGGAATGTGGCTTGAGCGGTTGAATCGGCTCGATGATAAGTCAATCTCAACAGAAAAGAAGCTGAACAGCACTCGTCCTTATGTCACAATCTTCGAAACCGACGCCATCCGTCAACCCGAACCTCCCCGCCACGTCGCAGGACAAGCCGCCACGCAGGCACATCGCCTACAAGTGGATCGCATTGTCAAACACCACATTGGGGGTGTTGATGGCGTCCATCAACGGAAACATCATCCTCATCTCCTTGCCTGCCATCTTCCGTGGCATGGGTGTCGATCCACTCTCGCCCTCAGGGGCCAACTACATGTTGTGGATGCTGATGGGTTTCACAGTGGTGACGGCGACGCTGCTGGTCACACTGGGGCGATTGTCTGACATCTTCGGTCGTGTCCGCTTGTACAACCTCGGCTTCGCCATCTTCACTGTGGCCTCGATCCTGTGTTATTTCACACCGGCCTCCGGCGGAACCGGATTGACCATCATGATCATCTTCCGCCTGCTTCAAGGGGTCGGATCGGGCTTCCTCTTCGCCAACTCGATGGCCATCATCACTGACGCCTTCAAGGCGCACGAGCGGGGCGGGGCCATGGGGCTGAACCAGATCTCGTCGGTCGGCGGCACCCTGCTGGGGCTGATCCTGGGCGGTGTCTTGTCCGCCATCAACTGGCGACTGGTCTTCCTGGTGTCCGTCCCGATCGGCGTTTTCGGCACAGTCTGGGCGTACCTCAAGTTGAAGGAACAATCCAAGCCGGACAAGTCGCAGAAGATCGACTGGGCGGGCAACGCCACCTTCGCCGTCGGCTTGACCTTGGTCCTGATCGCCATGACCACCGGTATCCAGCCTTATGGTGATTCGAAAATGGGTTGGGGAAATCCGTTTGTCATCGGTGGTTTGATTCTTGGTGTGGTCTGCCTGGTGGCTTTCGTCTTCATTGAACTCCACGTGAAGTCGCCCATGTTCCACCTGCAGTTGTTCAAGATCCGGGCCTTCGCCATGGGTAACATCTCATTGTTCCTCTCGTCGATCGCCCGGGGTGGTTTGCAGTTCATCCTGGTCATCTGGCTGCAAGGCATCTGGCTGCCCTTGCACGGCTATTCCTACGACTCCACCCCTTTGTGGTCGGGCATCTATATGCTGCCGATGATGGGTGGGTTCTTCATCATGGGGCCCTTGTGTGGCCGCCTGTCCGATCGCTTCGGCGCCCGGTGGTTCGCCACCGGCGGCATGGCGATCTCGGTGGTCGGCTTCCTGGCGCTCAACTTCTTGCCAGCCGACTTCCACAGTTCGGTCTTCTTCATCATCTTGGCTGTCCTCGGCATCGGCATGGGCATGTTCGCCGCGCCCAACACGTCCGCCATCATGAACGCCGTGCCACCCTCCCAGCGCGGGGCGTCTTCGGGCATGCGCTCGACCTTCCAGAACACCGGCACGGCCTTGTCCATGACCTTGTACTTCACCATCCTCATCTTGGGGCTGGCCCAGCACCTGCCCAGCGTCTTGAACGCCGCCCTGCTCAATGCCGGTGTGCCCACGGCGACGGCCGCCCAAGTCTCCGAGATGCCGCCGACCAGCGCGCTGTTCGCCGCCTTCCTGGGATTCAACCCGATGGAGAAGTTGGTCCCCCCTGAGGTGATGGCGGCCTTGCCCCAAGCCACACAGCAGACCCTGGTGTCCAACACCTTCTTCCCCGAGGCGGTCTCGCCGGCTGTGATGTCCAGCCTTCATATCGCCTTCTGGGTCTCGGCTGGCTTGTCCTTGGTCGCAGCGGTGATCTCCTGGTTCCGCGGCGGCAAGTATGTTTACGAAGAGACCATGACCGATTGAGCCGTCGCCGGCTTGTCCAGGTCGCTGCCCTGTCCCGCGCGCGTCAAACGGTAGCGCAGACGGTGCGCAGCGCCGTCGTGAGCGAGCGCGCGGGACAGGGCAGCGACCCGGACAAGCCCTCCGGCGATGGGCAGCCGGGACCATTCGGTATCCTTGACCCGTGACTATGACTGACGACCCGACGCAGCCGGACGAGGCTGCCATCACTTTGCCCGACGCGCTTGAACCGGCTGACCTGTCCGAGCAGATGCGGATTCGGCTCGACAAGCGCGAGCGCCTTGTGGCTGAGGGGACGCCGCCTTATCCGGTCAGTGTGCCTCGGACCATCTCCTTGGCCGAGGTGCGGCGTCGCTGGGGGCATCTGGCGGCGGGCGAGGAGACTGACGATGTGGTCGGCGTGGCTGGTCGGGTCATTTTCCTGCGCAACACAGGGAAGCTGTGTTTCGCCACACTTCAAGGCGGATTCACAGCGGTGACCTCGGGGGAGCGGCTCCAGGTCATGATCTCCTTGGCTGAGGTCGGGCAGGACCGGTTGGACGCCTGGAAGTCAGACGTCGACCTGGGCGACTTCATTGAAGTGACCGGGCGGGTGATCGCCTCGAAGCGCGGCGAGTTGTCTGTCATGGCGACCTCGTGGCTGATGGCCTCCAAGGCGCTGCGGCCCCTCCCGGTTTTACACAAGGACCTGTCTGAGGAGACCAGGGTGCGTCAGCGTTACGCCGACTTGGTGGTGCGTCCCCAGTCGCGCGACATGGTGCGCCTGCGCTCGACGGTGATGAAATCGATTCGGCATAGTCTGGACGAGGAGGGTTTTCTCGAAGTTGAGACCCCGATCCTGCAGTTGATCCACGGGGGGGCGGCGGCTCGGCCCTTCCGCACCCACCTCAACGCCTTCGACATCGACATGACCATGCGGATCGCCTTGGAGTTGTACCTCAAGCGGGCCATGGTCGGGGGGGCTGACCGTGTCTACGAGATCGGACGTATCTTCCGTAATGAGGGTATCGACTCCACGCACTCGGCGGAGTTCTCGATGTTGGAGTTCTATGCCGCCTGGGGTGACCAGCACAGCGGGGCGGACACGAGTCGGCGGCTCATCCAACAGGCCGCCGACGCCGGGTTGGGGCGACGAACGGTCGTCAACAATGGCGTCGAGATCGACCTGGACGGTGACTGCCGTTGGGCC
>JAITVA010000261.1 GCA_031286045.1 Propionibacteriaceae bacterium
GCATGGACTTGCGGAACATGCGGACGAGTTACGAACGCGGTCAACTCGACGACTCCGACGCGACAGGAGGCCCCTTGGCTCTGTTCGAGCGGTGGATGGCTGACGCGATCGCGGCCAAGACACCCGAACCGACAGCCATGACCTTGGCCACGGTGGGGGCGAACGGGCGACCGTCGACTCGAGTCGTGCTACTGAAGAGCGTCGACGCCGACGGATTGGTCTTCTACACCAACTACACCAGTCGCAAGGCGGGCGACCTCGACGCCAACCCCTACGCCGCCCTCCAATTCCACTGGGTCGAGGCGGAACGTGTGGTGCGGATCGAAGGAGTGGTCGAGAAGGTGTCGCCGGAGCAGTCCGACGAGTACTTCGCCCAGCGCCCCCTCGACTCGCGTATCGGCGCCTGGGCGTCGCCCCAATCCACCGTCATCTCCAACCGTGCCGTCCTGCTGGCCAAGGCCGCCCGCGTCGCCGCCACCAAGGGCGTCAACCCACCGCGCCCGCCCTTCTGGGGTGGATACCGCCTGACGCCCGACCTCTGGGAGTTCTGGCAGGGTCGAGTCTCTCGCCTGCATGACCGGGTGAGGTACCGCCTCGACGAGGGCCAATGGATCCGCGAACGACTGGCGCCGTGAGCAGTTCTGCCTGTCACCACGACTGAGCCGCCGCCACCAGACGATCCAACTCCGCCTGATGATCTGTGATGAAGCGCTGATCCATGTCAACCCTGATCTTCGTCAGCTGAGCCATGTAGTCCGTCTCCACACGGCAGTCGAAGTCCGCCAGCGCGATCTTGCGCTCAGGCGCGGAGCCGAGCAGACTCTTCTCGTCATCTGGAACCTCCGCAGTCGGCCCGACAGTGTGCAGCGGCCCGACAGTCCCGTCCGGCCTTGTTCGCAAGGCCAGACCCATGGCCAACTCGGGGTTGCGAACCTTCACACCATCATCGAAAACGTACCCCTGACCGTTCATACACGACTCCCATTGGCGGTTCAGCTCGACTGCCGCCGGGCTCAAGTTCAGGCTCGCTGACGTCGTCATATCGTCAACTCGGACCAGATTCCACGCTTCCATTTTCAGATCCCGAAACTCCGCCTCGAAGACCTCCGCCCGGTTCGGCTCGCCCGGATCTGGGTACCGCGCCATCGCTTGCCCTGAACACGACGCTCCAGAGGTGACGGTCGGATCGTTGTAGTCACCGTACAAAGCGCGGTCATAGGCGTCCGCCTCGGAAGAGTTCAGCGTCTCACGGTATGCCACGTTGGGGTCGTCGAGCGTCTCGGTCTCAAGATAGCGCGCCTCCGGTGTGCCCATGACGCCATAGCCTTCACGGTTCACGACATCACGGTCATCCGACAACCTGGGCACCGGTAGCGAACCGAGCAGATCATCCATCTGCATGACCGGGTTGACAGCTGTTGGCCTAAACGAGATTGGCACGTAGCGAAATCCCTTGTCAGCCATGCACTGCGCAACAGTGTTCTGCTGATTGCCCCACCGCAGAGCCCGAGCCTCGATAACCCCGGGTTCCTCGGGTGGGCCGTCCATGAACGGCGCGAACCGGGCCAAGGGTGGGGGCGGATCGAGCGGTGTGTCGAAGTCCGCCTGTGACGGTCCTCCCACATCCTCAGATGACGGCGCGACGGAACTGGGTGCGACCAGAGCCGACGAGGCACTCTGTGTCGATGTCGGCGCCGGGTCAGCCTGAACGCAACCGCCGACAAGCATCACCAAGGTGAGCAGACCGATGAGCGATCCACCCCTGAACTCTCTCATAGCCTTCATTGTCTTCACCCGCCTTGTCAGCCTGCCTTTTCCCCTATTGCCGCAGGAAACCCCTGCGGCAATAGGGGAAAAGCACTTCCTAGATTGCCGGATCACCCCAACACCGATGTGTTCCATCAGTGATAGACGGAGACCACCCATCCACAGCGTTGTGCGTGTTGGGCCCATAAACGCCGTCAGCGGCGATTCTCTTGGCTCGCTGGAGGGTGAGCACCGCCCTTGTGGTGGCGGGTCCCCACTTCGAATCCGCCGACCCGGGGTCCATGTTGCTGCACTTGAGTCCCATCTGAAGAGCACCTGCGCCGCTGCTCCAGGCGCCTTCATTCATCCGGCACGCTTTGCTCCCGCCAGAACCCTTGGTCGGGACCAACCAAGCGACCCATCCGTTGCCTTGCAGTGTCGCCGTATCACACCAACCTTGGATCGGCGTCGCCACCTGCGCAGTCGCGGGCGTCTGCGCCGCTCCGATCAGACTCACCACAACCATGCTTAGCGCTGCCAGGGACGCACAAATCCGCCTCCTCATATTCATATCGTCACTCTCCTTCACAACTTGGGCGGGCACCATAACCCACCACGGGATATCTGGGAGAAGGGAGTCCCCCATTGGCCTCCTCGATAGACACTTTCACGCTATACCCCATCAGCCAGGCCCGTCAAGGCCCTTCCGTGTGACCTACTGCCACGCTCGAACATACCTTTGCGACCCCGCGCCGCCAATCAACTCACCTCAACCGGCGAAGCTGACCTCAGCCAGATCGGCTTGGCTTCGACCCTCACCAAGATCAACCACCTTAGTGATGTAGATGGCGACGTATCTGCTTGTCACCGCCGAGAAGTCAACTGTGGTGGCAGGTTGTGTCAGATCGGCGCTGACCACAGCGGTCCAATTCGCGATGGTGGAGGCGTCCGGGTCGGCAGTGGCGGCAGCGGTCGGATCCTTCGGGATGTACAACGACACGGTGATCGGCGTTTGCTGGACCGTGATGGTCGCTTGACTGACGCTGGTGGCAGCGCCAAGGTCGAAGATCAGACCGACGCCAGGCTTCCTCTCGGGGATGATCGGCTCGACGTACTCCTCGGTCATCCAGGCCGTCGCAGGATCGCCATCGCACGCCAGTGACGCCTGGTCATCGTTCTCCAGACCGGAACCACCGTCAGCCTCAGCGTCGATGACCGTGGCGGCACTGATCGGACGCGGTGTCAACGTCGGTGTGGGCGTCGATGTGACCGGTGCGGCGGGGCGATTGGAGGCCGAGTTGTACATTCCGATGACCACGCCGGTGATGAGGGCGACCACGATCACCACCGCCAAGATCACGGTCATGCGCGACCAGGCTCTGGCACGCTTGGCCGTCATCGGCGCTTTGAGATGTCGCGTCGGACCGGCCGGAGCCCCAGGTTCGTCAGACGAGTCAAGCGCAGGGGTGGTCGGACCATCATCGGTCGACGGCCCGCTGAATGATCGGTCGCCGTCTCCCGCGCCTGGACCATCGGTGAGCGCCGTCTGCGACATCCGCCCGGACACAGGAGCGTCAGACCCGTCAGCCCAGGCGGCCCCAGGCGGATTGGCGGGAACGGGGCGTGGCCTAGCGACCTCCTCGTCAGTCGCGGCGCCTGTGGTTGTCGGGACGGTCGTCTCCCCCCGAACGGTCGCCTCGCCCAGACCGACCATACCCCCAAAGACAGTTGCCCCGCCAAGGGTGGTCGCACCCCCATGGGCGCCTGTCTCCCCAAGCGCGGCGGTCATCCCGAGGGCGGTTGGACCTCCAAATGCGGCTGTACCCCCGGCTGGACCCCCAGGGATGGCTGTGCTCCCCAAGACCGGCGTCCCACCAATGCCGCTTGCCACACCAAGGCTGGTTGTCTCCTGGCCGTCGTCGCCGAATGGCGCGCCACCAGCGGGCTCGGTCATCATGGCGGCACCGGATGCGGCGCCAGCGTCGGAACCATCGGGGCGGGCGGGGATGATAGCCGTTGTCAGTTGGTCGATGTTAGACGGGTCTCGGCCTGGTTGGGTTGAGGATTGGGCCACCACAGTGGCGGGTGACGGCGGCCCTGTGACCGCTTGGGCGTGGACGATGCGGGGACGACGCACGCCGGTCGGGCGCGGCGGCTCGTCGTCGACGAAGGACGGGGTGCACCTCACCCTGGTGCCGAGAGCCGCGCTGACATCGGTCTGCCCGAGCCAGCTGGACAGCGCAGTCGCCACCGCCTTCGCCGTGGACAGGCGTTGGGGGTCGTTCTGCGACAGGATCTGGCGGGTCAATTGGTCGAGTACGGGGGCGGCGCCGGGGCGAACCGCCGCAGGGGGACGCAGTCCCGACGAATCCCGCGGCGCGGCCGGCAGCCCGACATTGCCACCACCAGGCCACATTCCGGTCAAGCAGGCATACAGCAGGCCACCGCAGGCGGCCACGTCCATGGCCACCTGGTTGATCGGGGTGAGGCGGTTGTCGTCGAGGCGGGCCGTCAACGCTTGGTCGACACACAGCCCGCCGACTCTCACCGACCCGGACGTGGTGAGGCACACCGACGCTGGCGTCAGGCGACCGTGGCAGACACCAGCAGCATGGACGTTGGCCAGGATTGAGGCAACGTCGCGCACCACTGATGCAGCGATCTCCGGCGCCAGGGGCCCTTGGCGCAAGACCTCGGTCAAGGTGCGGCCGTCGACCCATTGAGTCACGATGTAGGCGATGTCTGACTCGTGTCCGGTGTCGAACACTTCCAGGACGCGGTCGTCCAGCTTTGTCGCCGCTTGTTGGACCGCCGCCTCGACAGCGGTGGTCGCCTCAGCGTTGGCGAAGGTGGTGATGAAAACTGAGCGGCCCAGATTCTCGTCCGTGCCAATCCATCGCTTCGCCACTCCGACATGCCCGACGACGGCGCCCAGACGAAAGCGCCCGCCCAACAAGGCCCCGGCGACAAGGGTGGGAAGACCGGTCAGAACGGGCTGGCTGGAATCAGGTCCGAACTGGCCCGACACATTCTGGCCACGCCCTTCCCGCTGACTCACACCACGATCCGGCTCGTCGGATACCACGGCCTCTCCCTTCCGCTCCAGTCAGCCCCACGCGAACTGTTCGGTGGGGACAGTCTTCGGTTCCCACCGCCTAAGAGTAGCGAACCGAGGAGGGGTCATGGGCTGACTTTCTTAGCTCTCATGGTACGCACCCGCAAGAAAGTACCCGCAATGAACAATATAAAAGCTCCACCGACCACGACCCACCCCATCCAGGCGGACTCCTGGGCGTGGACGGCCACCGTCACAGGTGTCGCGATCGGAACCCCGTCTGGCGTCGTCAACTGCAGGACCAGCGACGCCTCGCCCTCACGCAGGATCGTCGGAGACAGCACGAGGGGCATCTTGTCCCCAGGCTCGATCGTGATGACATCGGTCGCCGGGATCGCAACATTGCCCAAAGACATCGGATCGGGCGTGGTCCTGGCCACCAAACGGACATGGACCGCCACAGCCATGGTGTTGGTGACCGTCACCGGGAAGGTCGACGTCTTCGCGGTCAAAGAGACCTCGGGCGTGGCCGACATGGTGACTGCGTTGAACAAGCCTCGCAACCAATGGTCAGCGGAGAGGACGTATCCCTCTGCCGAGGCGTCATCCGCCCAGGATTGGCTGACCCCGGCGCTGAGCGGAACCAGGGCGAGACTGTCACCGGCGGTGTCATCGCCCGTCAAGGAGGAATACGCTTCTGCCGTGGCGCGCAGCCGGGTGACTGTGCCGATGGTGGTCGCCGTCAAAACGGGGACCGGATCCCCGACCGACATACTCGATTGCCAAGCGACGCTCGGATTGATCGACCCCAAAGACTGCGGCCTGGTCCAGCTACGGATTGTCTGATTGGCCAGATCGATCTCGGCCTGGCTTTGGACCACCCGGACCAGGGGGGACTGATTGATCAGATCATCGGCCAAGGCCCGCTGGACCCGTTGGACCGGCGTGCCCCCGTCTGTCGGACCCGGCCCGTTCGGGAAGGGTGTCTTCGCACAGGCGAGCACCACGCCGCCGGTCACCGTGGCGGCACTGGTGACGTCAGCCAACACGACCCGCGCCCGCAGCGGCGCGACGTAGGTCAACCAGGCGTCGTTGATCGGCCCGTTGGCCGACCACAGCAACACCGGCAAACCGGACAAGTCAGGATGGGCTTGGTCACCGGCTTGGGCGTCGGCGATCAGTTGAACCGACCCCGTCTCCATCCCGAGCGCCAGGTCGGGATTGCCCCATGGCAGGCGATAACCGTTGATGGCATTGAGCTCCTCGAACTCAGCCAACCATTGCTTTGCGGCGGCAGCGCCCTTGCCGGGCACGGTCGATTCGCCGTCCATGACTTCGTAGCCCTGCGCCATGACCGATATCTCGTGGTACAAGGCCGGGTCGATGACCCAGCTCATGTTCGGCTTGCCCGCCAACACCAACAGGGCGGCCAAACGACCGGTCAACTCGCCGGCCAAATGGTCGTCGGTGAACACAGCGTCATGGATGAGCGAGGGCTGGCTGGTGAACATGGCCACCGTGACAGTGGGCGCCACTGTGTCACCGACGACAGTGACCACCGTGCTGCCGTGTCCGATGGTCACCGGCTCACCCCATTGGGTCGCACTGGCCCGCACATCGACCCCGACGAAGTACACGCCCTTGTCGGTCAGACCGAGCTCGTCCCAGGTGGCCATCACCGAGAAACCCGCCTTCTGACCAGGTTCGAAGCTCTCTCGCCCGGACACCACCACGGTGGTCGCGTCGTCAGTGTCGAGCCGCTCGCCGACCTCGGCGGTCAAGTCCTGCGACATCGCCGCGTCCACCTCGGCAGTCGTCGTGATGGCCTGGGTGTCGCTCCACAAGACGACCTGGACCCGAAACAAGGAGTCGGTTCCGGTGGAGGTGATGGCCCCGGTCAACCGGACACCGACATCGTCAGTGACGACAGACGCCAGCTCGACCGTGGCTTCGTACTGCGGTGCTGCCTGCGCCATCGGCGCCAGACTGACACTCACTATAAGCATAGTCAACACGGTGACGAGCAGTGCCCAGCATCGCTGCCGTCCAGGTGTCATCCACTGCCTCATCACCTAGCACAGTCTAGATGATCGGTCGCGGGGCGCCGGCTCCCGACGAGACTCATCGACAATGCCCACGAAAGTGGCTCGCGGTGTCGATGACTCGCCCTGCCGCAGGACTGCTCTGATGACTGAGACGTCCGCGTGGTGGCCGACCTCCCCCATCAGCTAGAGTGCGACTATGGACGCGACATCTTTGACTAGGACCATGACCCCCACTCCAGAACAGATGGCGCAGGCGGTGGACGACGCCGTGACCGTGGTGGAATCGGCGACCACAACCACCCCCCTGGCCCGCAACGACCGGTTGTCAAACCTGACTGGGGCCGAGGTCTGGTTGAAACGCGAGGACGCGCAGCCTGTGCGCAGCTACAAACTGCGGGGCGCCTACACCCTGATGAGCCAGCTCGACGAGGAGCAAGGCCGCCGCGGCGTGGTCTGCGCCTCAGCCGGAAACCATGCCCAGGGGGTGGCCTGGTCGTGTGCCCGCCTGGGCGTGACGGGCCAGATCTTCGTGCCGACGACGACGCCGCGTCAAAAGAAGGACCGCATTCGCGAGATCGGCCGCGACCAGGTGGAGTTGATCGTCACCGGCGAGACCTACGACGCCGCGTCAGACGCAGCCAAGGCCGAAGCCGCACGCAGCGGCCGGGTGCTCGTCCCCGCTTTCGACGACCCCCGTACCATCGCTGGTCAGGGCACAGTCGCCGCCGAGATCGTGGCCCAACTCGGCCATGCCCCCGACACTATGATCCTGCCAGTGGGCGGTGGCGGGCTGCTCAGCGGCTGTGCCGCATGGTTGAGCGTCCACGCGCCCGGCTGTCGGGTCATCGGCGTCGAACCAACCGGGGCGGCCTGCGTCATCGCCGGTTTGAAGGCCAGTCGACCCGTCAGCCTTCCCGAGGTCGACACCTTCGTCGACGGGACGGCCGTGCGGCGGGCCGGTGATGTCACCTTGGGTCTGATCGAGCGACTGGGATTCCAGGTGGCAGACCAGGCGGCCGGCGGGGCCAGTCGGGTTGTCATGACCATCCCCGAGGGCCAGGTCTGCACCGAGATGCTGGCGATGTACCAGACCGACGGCATCATCGCCGAACCAGCCGGGGCACTCGCCTCAGCGGCCCTCAGGCGCGGCCCACACGATAGCATCATCAGTATCGTGCCTGGTGAGACAGTTGTCGCAGTCGTCTCAGGTGGAAACAACGACATTTCGCGGTACAACGAGGTGCTGGAACGCAGCCTCATCCACGAAGGGCGCAAGCATTACTTCATGGTCAGTTTTCCCCAGGAGCCCGGCCAGTTGCGCCGCTTCCTCGACCGCATCCTCGGCCCGAACGACGACATCGTGCTCTTCGAGTACGTCAAGAAATCCAACCGGGAAGCCGGTCCCGCCCTCGTCGGCATCGAGTTGGGCGACCCCAACGACATCGGCGCCCTGATGAGCCGCGCCGCCGCCAGTCCGATCCGGGTCGAACCCATCCCAGCCGACTCCACCTTCTTCCGCTACCTGGTCTAAACGAACGAATGGGGAGGCCGGACAAGCATCCGACCCCCCCATGCGCCCCGCCGAACCCGCGGGGCGCTAGCCTTCGACCCGAAGGCCGAGAGGCACCGCGCCGGTGGATTGAAGCGAGGCGTACGTGGCGGCGTCCACCACAGTGTCATCACAGATCAGGGTGGAAATTGCACGGGCCGAGACATGGTGGAAACTGCAGCCGCGTAGAACCGCGCCACGGAAACTGGCGTCACGCGGATTCGAGAAATCGAAGCGACAGTTGGTCACAATCAGCCCGTCAAAACTGGCGTCGCGCAGGTCCGACCCGGTGAAGTCGACCGACTCCATCGTGACGTCGGCGAACCGAACCCCGCGCAGATCGGAGTACTTGGCCCGCACCCCACCCATCGCACAACCAATGAAGGCGATCCCCCGCATTGAAGCGTACGACAGCACCGCGCCAGTCAAGTTGGCGCCTTCGAACTGAGCGTCGCGCAGACTGGCCGTGGTCAACTTGGCATCGGTGAGATTGGCCTGGTTGAAGATGACGCCGCGCAGATCGGAGGCCTTGAAGCTGCTGCCGGTCAGGATCGCGCCGGTGAAGTCCGCGCCACGCATAGAACTGCCCGCGAAGGAGCTGTCGGCGAGTTGCTGGCCCCGAAAGTCAGCGTTGCGCAGATCAGAGGCGGCGAAAGAGATACGCGCCTTGCGGCGGGCTCGTTCGATGCTGATGTCCCACACACGTGCGTCGTTCAGTGTGTCCTGGACCTTCTGGCTCCAGTCGGAGGTGGTGACGCCGACGGTCTTCAAGGCGTCATTGATCTGATCGGAGGCGGTTTTCAGGCCCGCTGTGATGACATCGGCGATGCTCGACACCCACGCCGCACCGTCCTGATCGTCGGCCCACCCGCTGGTCGATCCAGTCGACTGGTAGGTCGCCCCCGGAGAAGCGGTGTCGTCTGGAATCGAGTCCGCCGGACCGTCCGGCTCCGGTCGGGCGTCCGCTCCAACTGAAGCGGAGGTCCCACCGGCTTGCGCG
>JAITVA010000277.1 GCA_031286045.1 Propionibacteriaceae bacterium
CATCTTCCGCCGCCCCCAATCCCACTACCGCACCGGCGCCCGCTGGAAGGAACTCAAACCCCAATTCGGGAATGCCCCGATGACCCGCAAACCCGACCTGGACAAGCTCTGCCGATCCACACTCGACGCCATCACTGACGCCGGGATCTGGGCCGACGACTGCCAAGTGACATGCCTGGTCACCTCCAAACACTGGGGTGACCGCACCACCCAGGGCGCCCGCGTCACCATTACCCCACTCACACAGGACCAGTCATGATCACCGCCAGCCGCGACTACAACGCCGACAACCGCCCCGAAGGGCCTACCACCTACACCCCGGAGTGTGACTGCTGTGGCCGCACCCTTGACCTGGCGGGCACTATCACGGACGCTCAAGACCGCGCCAAGAGCGCCCACTGGGTGTGGGCCGACGTCAATGAGCTCCTCTGCTCGTCGTGCCAGGACCGCCACCTCCGCATCGATGCCCGCCATGGTCAACAAGCCACCAGGGACGACTGCCGCCTAGCGGCATAGGGGAGAGCATCATGCGCGTGTTGAACCTGTACGCCGGGATCGGTGGTAACCGGGCTGGTTGGCCTGACGACGCCGACGTGACCGCCGTCGAACTTGACCCAGAGATTGCCGCCGCTTACCGCGAGTTGTGGCCACAAGACCAGGTGCTCATCGCCGATGCCCACCAGTACCTGTTGGAGCATTTCCGGGATGGTTGGGACTTCATCTGGTCGAGCCCGCCATGCCAAACTCACAGCAAGCTGAACCGGTTCATCGACAAACGCACACCGGCCAAACTCGCCTACCCCAAACTCGAGACGCTGTATGGGGAAATCCTTCTACTCCAGGCGTTCGCCCCCAGGCAGACCGCCTGGCTGGTGGAGAACGTCATCCCGTACTATCCGCCCTTGGTGCCACCAACCACCCAGATTGGCCGGCACTACGGCTGGTCAAATCGGCCCATCCCGATGATTCCCGCCAGTGATGGGTTGAAGATCAGCCGTGACCGGAAGGGCAACTACCGCAGGACGAAGCGGTTACTGTCGCCAATGGAGTGCAGCGAGACAGGCGATTTCGAGCAGGTCTACAGCATAACCCTGCCCCCGTCGGCCGACGGTTGGGGCCGGCAGAAACGCCGCCAAACCATGCGGAACTGTGTTGACCCGCGGCTAGCCCAAGCGGTATGGGACGCAGTCTGCGACACCCGACGTTCCACCCAAGGCACGCTCTGGGAGGTCCTGGCATGACCTGCTATGCGACGAGCAACTCCAGGCCTTTGTCGAAGGCTTCACGGGCCACATCAGACGGTGACCGACCGAGATCCTTGGCGATCTTGGCCAGCCGGTCCTTGTCTGCCTGCGGAACACGGAAAGCGATCTGCGGGGACACGCCGCTGGCCAACGACGGGCGGCCAGCGCCGCGTTCAGCTCGATCCGCCAGTTCGGCAGACCGCCGCTCGGTGAGCCTAGTCCCATCAACTATGAACTCTTCCTGGTCAAGGTCGATGTTTGACACTGTGACATCGGTGGGAATCACCGCTGGGAAACGTGAATCTCGAATGCTAGTCATGACGGTTCCTCCATTCCAAGGGCATTACGTGGATGCATGTCAGACATCCCGGGTGTTTGTCGTCCATCACCAAGCCGATCTCAAGGGCGATGCCCCGCGAATCGGTTCCGTGGTAGATCGCCATGTCGCCGTCCATGTGATCAAATACAGAACCAGCGATGGCCTCACGGATATGGGTCGCGGAGAACTTGTGCCGCTTCGCAGTGCTGGTGATTCGCACATCCATAACACGATTCTGACAGACAAAAACAATAGTGTCAAGCAATATAGGGGTCTCTCATGACTCCGACTCCCACACCGGCGATCGCCCGCCTCGCTGAGGAAGTCCTCGACCTCCTCCAACGCGGCGAACCCGCCTCCAGGATCCCAGACTGGTTTGGCACCACCCACACCAAGCTCGCCACCCGCCTGTTCGACGGGCACGCCCGTGACGTCGCCATCGCCCTTCAGCGAGCCCTTCAAGCTGAGATCCGGCAAGACGCCATCGCCGTCAGGGAACGTCGCGCCGAAGCGGCCAGGCAGGCCCTGATTGACATGCGACAACGCGACACCCAGGCGGCAAGCCTCGTCCAAGCGATCGCTGAAGACGCGAGGCGACTCCACAATCATCAAACCCAGCTCGCCCGGCTCCTCGACACCCGTCTCCAACCGATAGCGGTCACACTATGACCAACCCCTATCAACTCGGCCCTGGCCCCCGCAGCAAACGAGCCAGCAGCCCAATCCGACACCTCAACAGCCGGTCAAGAACCGCCACATCAACGAGTCAACCCGCAGGGCCGGGTGCGCCCGCATCGGCCTTCCGTCTGGCTCCGATCCTGGACACCGACACTGTCACCAGGCGCTACCAGTGCGTCACCTGCCAGACCATCAGTGTCTTCACTCGGCCAGCCACCCAGCCCGGCCGCAAACCAGGGCCGATGCCTGTCACTCAAGCCATCACCGCTGGCTGGATCCCCCGTCAAACGGGTTGGGTTTGCCCGGCCTGCACCAGCAAGGGAGCACCATCATGACGGTACCGCAACCCACCGCCAGGAGAGGCCAACAATGGGCCGCCGTGTCAGCCCACGCCTGGCGCCACCCGAAATTCGAAGCGCTCCTCGACCTGGGCCGGGCCGACGCCATCGGCGTGTGGACAATGATGCTGTCCTGGTCAGCCGACCACTGGGACGGCGACGGCTACATCTCCACCCGCAAGGCCACCTCGATCGGCATGACCAGCGAGATCGCCGACGCCCTCATCCAGGTCAAACTCATCGAAGCTGTCAACGACCATCGAGGCAAC
>JAITVA010000298.1 GCA_031286045.1 Propionibacteriaceae bacterium
ACGAACCTCCAGGTTCAAACGGGTTTAGCAATACTGATTCTGCGACACCCTCACCCCACTCCCACGCTCCCACACCGACCACCCCTTGGAATAACTCATCTAGGCCCACCCGCACAAGACACTGAGCCAACAACTGATACATGTCACCCTTGTTCGGGTTCTGCCGCATATTCCCGTACAAGGAGACAATGGGATACCACCCCGTCGTGTCCTCACAGACCCTCTCGGCGACACTGACCCTGCCCTCTGCGACATCGGATGATGTGGTGATATCCATGACTCCATACTCGTCAACCGTGACATCGCGGAAACCAGCATCGCCCAGACATGACTTCAGCGCTGCGTTCATCTCCGCGACATGCTCAGCCGTGATACTTCCACCGCACAGAATCTGTTTGGCCCGGTCACTGGTCGCAGACGACGCATAAGCGTGCTCAATGTCGCCCTTCCACGGGCCATAGAACTGAGGGGCGCCTTCCGCGTCGAGAGTGCATCCGGACAGTTCGATGTTCTCAGGTGTCGAGTCAAGCGAGTCCTTTGACGCCGCACAACCCACCATGACCAGAACTAACGCAGCCAGGGTGACGCATCCCAGCACCCGTGCGACGAGGCCACGCGAAGGCTGATGAGGGACCACAGGGATCAGATATCCGATCGTCTCTCATAGGAATCGGTCACCTTGGTGTAGGACGAGTTGCCGGTCGGCTCGCGCAACGAGGTCGACGTGCCACCCGCCACCCAAGGACCACGCTTATACGACGTCTTGTGGGCGAGAGTGTCATTGATCGTCGCCACAGCCCGGACTTGATAGCAAGCACTGCTCGTGTCGGCGTCCGTGGCATAGTGCGCGCCGAACGGTCCTCAGGCGCCATACGCCGCTTGCGCAGTCGGCGCCATACCCGCAGCGAGCACCACTCCTGCGAAGATCCCAATAACCTTTTTCATGATAGCTTCTTTGATTCTCATCGGTGAGATAAGCCAAATATAGTCCTGACAGCCGTGATGCGCACTCCGGTCAACTCCACCCATACAAGCAACTATGCAAGCGCGTCACCTCGGCTGCCCCGCCCACCACCAAGAAGAAGGTGAGAATGCGCGGCGCACAGACTGACGCCGAGAGGATCGTTCGCCCCTCGCCCGATCATCGCAGAGAACCGATGACGAGTGCTTGCCTTCGCAGCGGGCCTCAATCAAGGCAGGAGCCGGGTAGACCAGTTGTGTAGTCGCGCGAGATTGACCACAATCGTCGAGTCTTGGCCGAATCCGACGATTTAGGTCAATTTCGGGTCCATATTGACCCGTTATTCGAGTGAAATTGACCTAAATCGCGAGTGGACGTAAAGCCGGCTCGATTAAGGTCAATTTCGAGCCATTCTGAGGGGATCATGGATGAAGCACTGTCCTATTTGGGAGTCCTGGCACCTATCGACGAGGTGGTAGCGACACTGCACCGAGTCCTACCAGGCGCAGTGCGATCCAACGGGACAAGGGCTCAGCGGCATGGAACCTACAACCACAGCGGCCCGGACGAGAAGATGGTCACCCTCCAAAGGTTCTCTGACGGATATGGAGACACCATTTGCCTACTCATTGAGCGGATCACCGACGTCACCTATATCGTGACCGGTGTAGCGCCAGACGATCGGGGCCTGCGGCACAAGCGTTGAGAGTGTCGCTGGAGAACGCGTTCAAAGAAGAACTCGTGGATAGCTGGAAGGCCATCGCCTAATCCTTGCGTCTCCAGCGCGCTCGCCGAAAGGGCCAGAAAGGACCAAAGGGGAGCCCGGCGGCTCGCAAGCGTCCAGTCCCGCCTCAGACTTCGTAGGTGTGGTACCTCAAGGGGTTGGGAACGCCGGAGCACTCGTCACCGATAGCCATGTCGGCGATGCGTCCGCTGGCGCGCAACTCGTGGAGCCGCTGGACCACGACGTGGCGGATACCTTGAGGTGACATGGTGTTGATGTAGATCTTGGTGTCCCCCTCGAACCCAGCCACTGTCGACAGACGCCACTTGATGTTGATGCGCCATGGCATGGGAACGTCGACGTCGACCGGCGCCGAATGCCACTCCTCGTTGCTGGGGACCTCCGCCCCGGTCGCGGCGTGGACCGCATGGATGATGTCTGACATGCCCCGCACCTCGGCGTCGGTGTGCAGCCAGGGATAGATCTGGGCCGATTTGGAGAAGATCTCGACGGTCGGATAGCGGTGGCCAAAACCGGCGATGGCAACAGCCGACTCATTCTCAGCCACCACGAGGTTATGGTAAAGGGCGTAGTTGACGCCACACTCATTGAAGAAGTTCGGATTCTCACGGATGCGGTACGCCACCTGATCGGCGTTGGCGCCATGCTCGTCGATGGCGACCAGTTGCTTGTGAAGATGGTCGTAGCTGGCGCCAGCCGGCTTCAGCCAATTCTGGAAGACGGCGACATAGCGGGTGTAACGATTGGCGTCGTACAAGCCGGCCATGGCGTGCAAAGTCAACTTGATGTACTGCTCGTGCTCATCCGGGGTGAGGGTGCCCGAAGCCGCCAGATCGGCCGTCGTGGCGGCGCCGTCGACCCAGTGTCGCCGGGCTATGACGACATCGTGGCCACCACCGAAGAAACCGTCCGCCTGGGCGAGCAGGCGATCTTGGCCCATGGCGGCGATCTCCTCGACCGACTTGCCGGCTTGGCGAAGTTTGGCCGACTGGACCGCGCAGATGTGACGTCGCCCCTGGTCAGTCGAGAGATACTCGCTTTTGTACTCCGCCAATTGGCGCGGCAGCTCATAGCCGTAATTCTCGTGCCAATAGTCGTAAG
The DNA here is from genome assembly GCA_031286045.1 of Propionibacteriaceae bacterium. GTDB lineage: Bacteria > Actinomycetota > Actinomycetes > Propionibacteriales > Propionibacteriaceae > WQYJ01. Next base: position 2,808 of record JAITVA010000298.1, read on the forward strand.
AGACGATCTCGAACAGGTTGGGCACGACCCGGAACTCGGCCACCGTGTCGAACAACTGCTCAGCCGGGACATGCTCGATGATGCGCCATTGGTCACCCTCGCGCACCACCCGCGCCTTCTCCGGCGGCGTCTCCAGGTACCTGGCCGAACAGAAGGCGCAACCATGGGTCCAATCCGTGTCGGACACAGGGCGAGGGTCCGGTCGACGCGGCGGCGTCAACGGCCTGGAGCCCCGTCCCGGAACCGTCCACACCCGCGTGCCGGTCGAAGGATTGATCTGTTTGATCGTACCGTCGGCCATGGTCATGAGATATGCCGGATCCGGCATGAGTGACATCCCCATAATGCTCAACCGTGTGTCTCTTTCTGTGGCCCATGGAAGCGGTGAGCACCCCTCGACCATGATCTCACGCATGTTCGGTGGTGCCCTTCTGCCCTAAGCATCATAACGCAGCGCCCGCCCGCCCCGCCCAAGTCTCACCCAGCTCCCGCTCAAGAAACCGGTCAGATTGACGATGTGGGGTTGTGTGATCGCGCGCTAGCTGAGCGAGGCGGGCCGTCAGGCAGTGAGGACCGTGGCCCCCAGCTGAGCCTTGACAGACAGTTCGGCCGCCTTGAAGGCATGATCCTGGGTCATGGCGTTCTCAGTACGGTTGAGGCAGTCGAGGATCAACTCGCCGAAGAAGGGGTAACCGACCTTGCCATGGACGTTGATGTGCCACTCACCGTCACCATTGGCCAAGAAGACGTGTCCAGGCCCTTCATCGGTGCCGACGTTGAAGTACTTGCGCTGCTCGATGTAGCCTTCCGTGCCGAGAATGAAGACCCGACCGTCGCCCCAGCCTTGCAGGCCGTCTGGGGTGAACCAATCCACCCGGAAGTAACCCGTGGAACCGTTGTCACACACCAGTGAGCAGTCGCCGAAGTCATCCAGCTCAGGGTGGTCCGGATTGTTGTAGTTGGCGATCTGAGAGTGGACGACCTGGGCGTCATCCGCCCCGGTGTAATACAGGATCTGCTCGATGTTATGGGAGCCGATGTCACACAGGATGCCGCCGTACTTGTCCTTCTGCCAGAACCAGTCAGGGCGAGTGGCGGGGCGCAGACGATGCGGACCCATGCCCATGACCTGGATGACCCGCCCGATGGCGCCCTGCTCGATCAACTGACCGGCGTACACCGCCGTCTCGACGTGGATACGCTCCGAGTAGTAGACCGCGTACTTCTGGCCCGTGCGAGCGACCGTCGCCTTGGCCCGCTCCAACTGGTCGAGTGTGGTCAGCGGGGCCTTGTCCGTGAAGTAGTCCTTGCCCGCGTTCATGACCCTGATCCCCAGATCGGCCCGTTCCGATGTGACGGCCGCGCCGGCGACCAGACGGAC
>JAITVA010000003.1 GCA_031286045.1 Propionibacteriaceae bacterium
ACAACCCGGCGCGCGTGGCTTGGTCCAACTGACTTATCTGGGTTCGCCGCGCACAGTCGCCTGCCTGTCCGACTCAGCCCTTTCAACCGGGCAATCCGTCACCGTCACCGAGGTGCTCGGACCTGAACTTGTCAATGTCATACCTAGTCAACCCACTTTCGGAAGGACACTTGAATGACCGGAGAGATGACCACCATCATTGCTATTGTGATCGCCATCATCGCGGTTGTGATCATTGTCTTCGCCGTCGCCAAGCGTTACAAGATCCCCGACGCCAACGAGGCTTTGATCATCACAGGCGCCAAGGGCAAGGCGGCTGACGGCACGGTGCCCCTCAAAGTGGTCATGGGTGCGGGCTCCTTCATCATCCCGTTCGTGCAGCGCTGTCGCGTGTTGTCGCTGGACGCCACCGAAATCGCCATGCAGGTTCCCGAAGGTGTGTCGAAGGACAACATCAAGGTGGTGGTCGACGCGGTCGCTCTGGCCAAGATCGACGGCACACCGGCGGGCGTGCGATCAGCTTCCCAGCGCTTCCTGGGGCGTGAGGATGAGATTCCGCGCATCATCCAGTCGATTCTGGCTGGCGCCTTGCGCGGCGTGGTTGGCAACATGACCATAGAAGAGATGCTGCGTGACCGCGAGGGCTTGGCCACCAAGATCCAAGACGCGGCAGCTTCCGCCTTGTCAGACGCTGGTTTGCGGGTCGACACTCTCCAAATCAACGGCATCTCGACCGATCCGGCCGACTACATCACCAACTTGGGGCGTCCCCAGGCAGCGCAGGTGCGCAAGTCGGCCGAGGTCGCCGAGGCCCAAAACGAGCAAGAGGCGGCGCGCGCCAAGGCTGAGGCACGCATCCAGATCGCGGCCGCGAACAAGGACGCCCAGTTGAAGGAGGCGGGCTTCCTCAAGGAGACCTCCCAAGCTGAAGCAGAAGCGGCCGCAGTCGGGCCGATGACCAAGGCCGCGCAAGACGCCCGTATCACCCAGGCCGAGCAGCAGAACGCGCAGCAGACCGCGACCTTGACCAAGTTACAGCTCGACTCCGAGGTGCGTGCACGGGCCGATGCCAACCTTTATGCGGCTCAGAAGGCGGCCGACGCCGAGCTGTACACGGCTGAGCAACGCGCCAAGGCCCAGGCCGTACAAGTGACGGCAGCGGCTGAGGCCGAAGAGACAAAGCTGACCCGCGAGGGCGACGGTCATGCCTCGGCCATCCGGGCGTCTGGTCTGGCCGAAGCTGAGGCGATCAAGGCCAAGGGTCAGGCTGAAGCCCAGGTCAAGGAACTTTTGGCGCAGGCCTATTCGAAGTACGGTCAGCAGGCCGTCATCGACCGAGTGTTGGCCTCCATGCCTGACATGTTGGCCGCAGCCGCCAAGCCCATCGGCGACGTCGACAACATCACCGTCATCGGTGACGCCGGCGCCGCTTCCGGCGTGACCCACCTCTCGACCGACCTCCTAGTCAAACTCCCTGCCGTCATCAAAGCCGCCACTGGCCTGGACCTCAACGATTTGATGCAGCAGTGGTTCGGCTCCGGCAAGGCGCCTACCGTTTTCGATCTGACTGAACACACGGATGGGGGCCTTGTTCCAGCGACGACTGGCGGTGAGGCAAGGCCTGTCACCGACTCCCCTAGCAAGGCGTGAGCATCTAGCTTCACCACCGACTCATCCGAAAACGGCGGGTTCTCCCGCCCCTGCGTGGACCTGGGGCCGTCCCCCAGGTCGCTCATGGAGTGGCCGCCCCGCGTCGCAGCATGCCGTTCTCGCGCGCGATTTGGCCGCCAGGAACAGTGATCGACTTTTGCCCATGCCAATCCGTGACAAGGCTATCAACGGCTAGGACATGCTCACGGGTGACCGCTTCACGTCCGATCTCGCGCAGCCAGGCCAGAAGTACCCGATGCCGAATGGGGCCGGGCAAGGCGGCGAGATCCTGTGTCGGCAGTTGGTCGTCGGTCGGCGGGGCGCCAGGTGCAGGAAAGGTGACCAGTCCCGTGGCGCCTGCGAGTTGGTCGAGAAAGTCGGCGTCAGCCCGACACAGGTCAGCGGTTCGCGCCAGATTCTCGCGCAGGGCCGGCCCGAGGCTTTGTTCGAGCAACCCCATGGCCCTGCGCAACCGCGAGCGGGTGTAAGCGGGATCGTCGTTGGTCGGGTCAGTCCACCAGGTCAGATTCCAGTCGCGGCAGGCCTGCTCGGTATCCGTACGACGTACGGTCAGGAAGGGGCGAACCAATCGATCTCGACGTGGAGCCATTCCCGCCAATGACCTGGCGCCCGACCCCCGCGCCAGGCCGAGAAGGACGGTCTCCGCCTGATCATCCAGCGTGTGGGCGAGCAAGATAAGCGCCTCCGGCCCCTCACGTAGGGCGGCATGCCGAGCGTCGCGCGCCGCCGCTTCGACGCCGATTCCACCACAATCAACGTCAACCGCGACCACCTCAGCGTCAATCCCGTGGGACTCGGCCTGCCGGGCGGCCTGAGCGGCGACCGTGTCAGAGCCGGGTTGGAGTCTGTGATCGACCACACGCGCGCTGACTTGGAAGCCAGCCAGGGGCGAGGCACGCCGCCGATCCCGCACCCAGGCGCATGCTGCCATCAAAGCGAGAGAGTCGGCGCCCCCCGACAGTCCGACGCGACAGCGATGGATTCCCGTGGCCACCATCGCCTGCGGAACGGCCGTCTCCAGACACTGCACCAGAGCCAAACAAGACGGTGTGAGCGCGCGACGAGCCATGCTCACATCGTAGTGGTCCTCCGGTCAGCGCACCGCGGCCCGCCGCACCAAAGTGGCCAGCGCGTCAGCCAAACTCTCATCCGCGGTCGCGAGCGACAGCGGCACCAAGGACGTCTCAGTCATTCCCGGCGCGACGCTGGACTCGATGAAGACCGGCTGACCGTCACGCACGATGATGTCGGCCCGCGACAGATCCCGCAGACGCAGCGATTTGTGAGCCTCGACGGCTGCCGCTTGACATGCGGCGACGCTGTCATAGTCGAGGGCCGCGGGACAAACGTATGTCGTCGCTCCGGCGGTGTACCGTGCTTCGAAGTCGTACACCCCCGAGGCCGGACGGATCTCTACTGGCGGGAAGGCGATAGGCCCATCGCCGAGGTCGAAGACCGGCACAGCGATCTCGGTGCCCTCGATGAACTCCTCAACGACCGCGACCCGCCCATAACTGTAGGCGTTGACCAGGGCAGTCGGCAGATCTTCGATACGGTCCACCCGGGAAGCGCCGAGGGCTGACCCGGACGCGGAAGGCTTGACGAACAGTGGCAGACCGAGTCGGTCCTCGATCAAACGCATCAAGGTCGGCGCGCCGAGGTCGCGGAACATGTCGTGGGGCAGGATGACCCGTTTGGGAACGGTCAGCCCGGCCCGCGCGACGACTGGAATGGCCAAGGCTTTGTCGTAACTGGCTCGACAGGCGACCGCCGTGGTGCCGACGTAGGGTACCCCGATGAGCTCGAAAACCTCGTGGACCGCGCCATCCTCACCAGCACCACCGTGCAGCATGGGGAAGATGACCGGCCGGTCGAGCTTGTCGATCAAGTCGAGCAACGACGGCTGGATGTCCGACAAGGTGACTTCGAACCCGGCTTGGGAAAGCTCCCGCGCGACCCGATGCCCGGACTCCAGTGAGATTTGGCGTTCGTGGGACAATCCGCCAGCGACGACGATTACGTGTTGTGCCATGAGTTCTCCTTAAAAGTCGTGATTCGGAAGTGTGGTGGAAGCAGGGCCCCCCGACGAAGCGGCCTCGATTGCCAGATGAGGATCGACCAGGCCGAAAGTGGCGCGCAATTCGATCTCTTCGCGCAGTGTCTCGCCGAGTCGTCTCGTTCCTTCATATATCCGCTCTGGCGTCGGAAAACAGTAGCTGAGCCGCATGCTGCGTGAACCCAAACCGTCGGCGTAGAAGGCGGTGCCTGGCGTGAAGGCGACCCGGTGAGTGATGGCCCGTGCGCTGAGTTTGTCGGAGTCGAACCCCTCAGGCAGCGTCAACCAGACGAAGAAGCCGCCTTTCGGGTGGGTCCAGGTCGCCCCGGCAGGCATGTGGTCGATCAAACCGCGCATCATCGCGTCGCGTCGCTCGCGGTACATCGATCGGAATTTGTCGATCTGGCCTTTCCAGTCCCAGGTCGACAGGTACTCCGAAATCGCGAACTGTGAAAAGACCGGCGGGCACAAGGTGGCGGACTCTTGGGCGAGGACCAGTTTCTTGAGAACAGCCGGTGGGGCGAGTGCCCATCCGACTCGGAAGCCGGGCGCGAAAGTCTTGGAGAAGGATCCGAGGTAGATGACGTGCTCAGAGTCCATGGAGCGGATAGCCGGCTGAGGCGGCAGATCTAGCGCCAGCAAACCATAGGGGTTGTCCTCAACGATCAGGACGTCTAACTCCTCAGCCAATGCGATGAGCTGGCGCCGCCGCTCAATGGTCATCAAAATGCCAGATGGGTTGTTGAAATTCGGGATGGTGTAGAGGAACTTCACCTGTCGCCCAGCGGCTCTGACCGCGATTGTGGCGGCACGGAAGGCCTCCGGAATGATGCCGTCTTCATCCATAGCGACATGGACGACATTGGCCTGATAAGCGGCGAAGGTGCCGAGCGCACCGACGTAGCTGGGAGCCTCAGCCAAGATGACATCACCTGGGTCGACGAAAGTGCGGGTGACGAGATCCAGAGCTTGTTGCGACCCGCACGAAACGATGATGTCATCGGGCGAGGCTTCAATTTGTTCGAGCCGCATGACCTCGCAGATCTGTTCGCGGATTCGTTCCTCGCCTTGAGCTGAACCATAGTTCATGATCTGGGGGCCACGGCGCCTGATGAGGTCAGCGATAGAGTCACCGACCACGTCAAGAGGCAAATCGGCGATGTTGGGCATACCGCCGGCGAGTGAGACGACCTCCGGGCGATTGGCGACAGCGAAGAGCGCTCGCACAGCGGAGGCCTTCAACCCTTTGGTACGGCTGGCATAGGCGTCGACGTAAGGATCGATGCGTGTTTCCACTCTCTTCTCCGGGACGTTCATGACCTCAACTTTGCCCCAAAACGACGTACGATGCTGGTATGGCACGCATCCTGGGCAAACCACGGCGGCACTCCGAAGGTGGTAAAGCCGTCGCACTGACCGTCGCCGATATGCTGGTGATGGACGATCCCATACGTGCATTGCCCTTGGACGAACGTGAGTCGACCGCTCGTCGTGCGATGGACGCCTGGGGATTCTGCGGCGTCGGAATCGCCGCACACGAGACCTGGACTGGTGTCATGATCATCTGCCCCCACAACGGTCTGCCACGTCAGCACCCTCTGAGCGCAGGTGGTGTCGACGAGGACGTGGCTGGTCTGATTGTGACGTATATCGCCTCATCAGCGTCTCCTCTCATCCTTGGTCGTAAGTTGTGTGTGTCATTGACCCGACTGCTGCGGGGTCGGGTCTCTGGTATTGAGGCCCAAGCCACGGCCCTGACTGCCTTGGCCACGCCCCTGGCGCCACCACGCAGTTGGTTGACATGGATGGGCTTTCAGCCGATGCGCTACCCACCGCATCACTATCGACTCGACTTCTCCGACACCGTGCCGTGGATGGAGAAGGCTCTGCAGTGGTACCGCCAGTCTCAGGTCGTCCTGTCTCCCTCCGGCGCCAACCTGTCCAGTCAGTCATCCACCGATATCACCTAAATGGTCGCATCCTGGCTCCACATCCCCGAGTGACCTATCGGCGCCAGCTCCTAGTCCAAGGCGTCCAGGGCTTGACGCAGCTTCATCTTGGTGACCGACCCAACCGTCGCGTGGACGATCTCACCATTGACAAAGATCTGGATGGTCGGCAGGGTGCGGATGTCCTGATTCGCGGCCACGGCGGTGTTCTCGTTGGTGTCCACGGACACGAACTTGACTCGGCCCTCATACTGTTTGGACAACTCTTCCAGGATCGGAGTCAACTGGCGGCATGGCGCGCACCAGTCAGCCCAGTAATCCACCAGGACTGGAGTTGTGGCTTTGATCACCTCATCGGCGAAAGTGGCGTCGGTGACTGGCGTGAGATTGGACATTGCTCTCCTTTGTCTTCGTGTAGATGTGTCTGTGTGACCCGTGGTGGGTCGTGTGTTTGTGGCTCGCCCTGAACCTGCCGCCATCACTTCAGCGACGTGGCCAGCAAGGGCGTTCACCGCGCATCGACGTGCGCTACTCCGCCGCCTCCAGAAAGGCCTGAGCGTCCAGAGTCGCGCGACAACCTGATCCGGCCGCCGTGATGGCCTGGCGGTAGATGTTGTCCACCAGATCGCCACAGGCGAACACCCCAGGCAGGTTCGTGGCCGTGCCGGGGTGGTTCACCACGACATAGCCAGCAGGATCAAGATCAATCTGACCGGCGATGAGCTCATTGCGCGGTTCATGCCCGATGGCGACGAACACACCATCGATTGGCAACTCGCGAGTCTGACCAGTGAGCGTGTCGGAGAGCGTGACACCAGTGACGGAAGACTCCCCATGGATAGCGGTCAACTGACTGTTCCATTCGAAGTGGATCTTGGGGTTGGACCGGGCCCGCTCCTGCATGATCGCTGACGCCCGCAACTTGTCGCGACGATGGACGATCGTGACCGACCTGGCGAAACGAGTCAGGAAGGTGGCGTCTTCGATGGCTGAATCACCCCCACCGACGACGATGACATTCTTGTCGCGGAAGAAGAAGCCGTCGCAGGTGGCGCACCAAGACACGCCGTGGCCAGAGAGCCGAGCCTCATCGTCGAGCCCAAGTTTGCGGTAGTCAGAACCCGTGGCCAAGATGACGCTCTTGGCCTCATAGACACTGTCAGCGGAGTCTTTGATGATCTTCGAGGCTCCGCCCAACTCCATGGAAACGACATCCTCGGCGACTAACACCGCCCCGAACTTCTCTGCCTGCGCCCGCATGTTCTCCATGAGGTCTGGGCCCTGGATTCCTTCAGGAAAACCTGGAAAGTTCTCGACCTCCGTCGTCGTCATCAGCGCGCCACCCGAAGTGAGAGTCCCGGTGAGGACAATCGGATGCAACCCCGCGCGCGCGGCGTAGATCGCTGCGGTGTAGCCCGCCGGACCCGAGCCGACGATGATCAGTTCATGCTGTGCCATAGGATCTCCTTAGTTCGACAAGCTTACCGATGTTCGGTGCCAAGTGTTTTTCTCTTCACACCCAATACCATGTCGAGTTTTGGTCCCGATGTGCCGAATTTTCCTCATCTGTGGATAACTTTTTCCATTTTTGAAAACCTGTGGATAACTCAGAAAGTGTCTCTCATCTTTAGCAAAGTAGAGGTTGTGGGAAGGAGAGGAATGGATGTCAGTGATCCACCGCAGATGAGTCGAGGCGGCCGAGGCAGCCCGGCGCGTGCGATCGCAGCGGGGCTAGTGCTGGCGATTTTGCTGCTCGGGGTGCCGTTGGTGCTGCTGCGTTGGGGAGCGTGGCGAGAGTTGGAAGACGTGGCGCGTCATCCTGAGCTCCTGTTGTTGCCCGATGACGGCCATCTCGTCTTGGCAGTGATGACTGCGGCGGGGGTGATCTTCTGGGTCGCCTTGGCCGTCTGCATCATCATCGAAATCGTCGACGCGATACGTTTCCGCATGGCGCAACGAACCGGATCCCAGGCGCCTCCCCCGCGCGCAAGGGGACTGCGAAGTCTAGTGAGACCCCTGGTCACAGCCCTATTTGCGGTTGCCTTCATGGGGGGCGGACTCCAGGGGACGGCGATCGCCGCGCCTTCAGTGGCCCAATCTGCCGCGGTCACGTCAACGACGAGAGCGCCGCTGGATCGCCTCGCCGACGAGCAGGTCGGCGAGGGACCTAGCCATGTTCGCAACGGGCCGAGCGCAGTCAACGCCGAGTATCTCATCTCTGATCACATGGTGACCGTTGAGCCGGGGGACACCCTATGGAGCATCGCCTCTGAAGAGCTCGGCGACGGGCGGCGCTGGAAGGAGATCGCCGAAGCCAACGCTGACCTCATCACGGACCCTGGGCTGATCAGGCCAGGCTGGGAAATGGTGTTGCCCGAAGACGACGACACCAGAGCCACCACGACGGGGGGCGCCGATCTGGATGCGAACACATCCCTAGGCCCACCAGTGGCTTCCGCAGAGGTCACCGGAGCTGACGACGGCCAGCGGCGAACCAGCGTCTGGGACCAAGCCGCCGTCCCACCCACGAACACAGCGGGAACCACGCCGACGCCAATCGGGGAACCCCCTGGTCAGGGTGCTTCTATGAGCCATGAGGCGACCATCACCGTGGCGCAGTCCCCCCCGGCTTCGGACACAGAGGCGTCATTGGATTCAGCTGACGCGGGCAGAAGCAAATCGGCCGCCGGAGTCGCCGGAGCAAGCGCCCTGGTGGCAGCAGGGTTGGCCGCACTATTGTGGAGGCGGCGACGTGAACAATTACGAAGTCGCCCAGTCGGACGCAGGATTCTTCAGCCCAATGACGAGGGACGACGGCTAGAAACAGCCCTTGGTGTCGCCGGCAGCTTCACAACTGCGTCAAAGAACATGGTTCCGTTTGATAGCATGGTATCGGAGATACATGACAGGGAAATCTGTGAGATACCAATCGTGAATGGACTCGCGGAGAACTTCACAGTTCTGCCGCTGGAAGCGGGCGGGGACTATGACTTGCCGGAAAATGGAGTGACAGTGTGCGTGGGCGAAGATGAACGAACTGAGGCGGTGTGTGTCGGATTAGGGGGGCTCGACCCCTTCCTCATATGCGCTGAACAACCCGAGACCGCCAGCCTCGTGGCTCGGGGGCTGGCGATGAACCTGGCTGTGGGCGAGAACTCGACTGCGGTCGAACTCCACTTGGTGACAACCGAGAACTTGTTCGCGACCTTTGACAGCATCCAATGCCACCGCACCTTCGAAGAAGGGGTGACGACACTGGCGCAGGTCGTGACAGAACGGCGAGGCAGCCTCGACAACCGGGAGTGGCGCACCTTGCGGTCCGATCCAGACAAAGCAGAAGCATGGCGACCGGTGGTGTTCTGTTTCATCCCGGCCATGAGTCCGGCTGAGTTGAGCCAGGTGCGGCAAACGCTTGGCATGACCGAAGTAGGCGTGGTCGCCGTCGCTGCCATCGCCTCAGCGGATCTCAGAACCCTGGAGTTGAGGGGCGCCAACGCGCCGCGCAGGTTGGTCGTCGAGTCCTTGGAGAGGGCCCTCCTCGAACCCAGTGGCACTGTGGTTCACCCGTTGATGCTTGAGCCGACGACGGCTCTGCGTGAACTGCTCCAGGTGTCAGCTAGTCAAGACGTGCGGGAAGCGTGGTGGTCATCGACGCCTGCGCCCACAACCACCATGCCCGCGCCCCTCGACACGACCACGCCGTCCGCGATCATGCACGACCCAGCCACACACGACACGTCTGGGCTGAGCCCGGTCACCTCAGGTGGGAACGTGAGTGAAGTGGAATATCCACCGATCCCCCATGTGAGCGACCCCGCCAGCCCAAGCGACCCCTCCAGCCCAAGCCCCAGCAGCTTGGCCCAGGAGGCCTCGGGGAGCCACCGGCTCGGACAGGAGGCTATGACAGTCGAACCTGCACCTTATTGGCCGATGAGACAGACCACCACCCCAGCGACGGCTTTCGCGCAGCCGACCCTCATGTTGCTCGGACCGATCACACTGGCAGGCGCCCGAGGCACACCACCACCGCGGGCCGAGCGTGCCTGCGCCGAGTGTTGCGGCTGGCTGCTCGAGCATCCTGGAACCACAGCGACCGCGATGGCCCAAGGTCTCTTGGTGGCGGAGGGAACCCGACGTTCCAACATGAGTCGTCTGCGCCGTTGGCTAGGCAACGATCCTCAGGGGCATCCCTACTTGCCCGAGGCGTACTCCGGGCGCATCTGGCTAGACGTGGCGGTGACCTCCGACTGGCAGCGCCTGTGTCTGCTCATCGAGGGTGGCATCGAAGTGACAACGACGGACAATCTCATTCAAGCACTCAAGTTGGTGCGGGGGGCGCCCCTGGCGGACGCGACGCCCGGGCAGTGGCATTGGTCGGAAGAGCTACGCACGGACATGGTGTCCGTCATTCGCGACATCGGTGTGATCGTCACCCGTCGCGCGGTCGAACAGAACAACATTGATCTGGCGCGCTGGGCCGCCAGTCGCGCACTGGTGGCGGCGCCTGAGGATGAGCTTCTACTGTGCGCGCGGGCAGAAACCGAACACGCCGCCGGCAACAGGATGGAGGTGGAACGCCTAGTGGCATGGATCACTCGCAACTCACGCAACCTTGGCGTCGATCTGTTGCCTGAGACCATCGCCATCCTGAAACGTGTGATCGGGGAGAACCCACGTCAATGGGCGGCTGTCGAGAGACTGGCGCCCGCCACATCGCCGGAGTCGGGGTTGGGAACATGACAAGACCGACCAAGCAGACGCAAGCGCGAGGGAGAGGGGGCTCCAGGAGATAGGCTGACCGGGAGGATGGGGTGATGCCATCGCCAGACGAGACGATTGCGACACCTTTCGGACCGACCTCCAGACATCGACAGGGGGATGACATGGACGATCACAATCTGTCCGCGCCACGTTAGGATGAACGTGCCCGGGCAGCGCGCCGGCGGGTCGAAATGTTGGAGTCGACCGCTCTGCACGAAGCTGCACAGGCCCAAGGCATCATTGACGAGTTCTTACGCCAAGCCCAGGCCCGCAGCCTTCCGGCAGTCGAGTTGAAGGCCCGGACCCTTGACTCCCATGTGGTGAAAACCAACATACAAGGGTGGTACATCCGCAACGACCACTCCGTCGCCATCGGCACTGACGGCGGGTACTACCAGTTGACCGTCGCCGCTGGATTCATGGCGCGAATATACGGCGTGAAACTGCAGCCGACCCCGCCCCCACTCGTGGTCGGTCGTGGCGGCAAGGACGGCGAGACCGGTGATCTCCGCGACTTCCTAGCCAGAACCCTGGCTCGGCAGGTGGCGTGAACCCGCCCCAGCTCGGCGACCCAGCGACCT
>JAITVA010000059.1 GCA_031286045.1 Propionibacteriaceae bacterium
CCAGGCGCAGGCCCATCTCGGCGTGGCCATGCCGGGGCGTACTCACATGCAACAGGCCCAACCGATCCTGCTCAGCCATCATCTGCTGGCCCACGCCTGGCCCTTGGTGCGTGACCTCGACCGGCTTGACAATCTGCGCGGGCGTTTAGCCTGGTCGCCCTATGGTTCGGCGGCTCTGGGGGGCACAACTCTGGGTCTTGATCCTGCCGCGGTCGCCGATGAACTGGGCTTCACCGGGCCAGTGGAGAATTCGATCGATGGCACCTCCGCGCGCGACCTCGCCGCCGAGGCGGCTTATATCACAGCTCAGGTGGGGGTCGACCTGTCGCGACTGGCCGAAGACATCATCTTCTGGTGTGCCGGTGAGGTGGCTTTCGCTCGACTCGACGACGCCTGGTCGACCGGATCGTCGATCATGCCGCAGAAGAAGAACCCCGATGTGGCCGAACTCGCCCGTGGCAAGTCGGGTCGCTTGATCGGCAACCTGGCTGGTCTGATGACCACTCTCAAGGGTCTTCCCTTGGCCTACGACCGCGACCTGCAGGAGGACAAGGAGCCGATCTTCGACTCCTTCGATCAGTTGGCCATGGTGGTGCCCGCCATGACCGGCTTGGTGGCCACTCTGCGTTTCGACGAGGCACGCATGACCGCTCAAGCCGCCAACGGTTTCGCGCTGGCGACCGATGTGGCCGATTGGCTGGTCCGTCGCCATGTCCCCTTCGCGCGAGCCCATGAGATCTCTGGCGCCCTGGTGCGTTTCTGCGAAGGTCAAGGTTGTGATCTCGACGAGGTGACCGACGCCCAGTTGGCTGAGGTCTCGCCCGAACTGACGCCGGACGTCCGTCAGGTCTTGACAGTGTCGGGCGCGATCGCCGCCCGTGATGGGATCGGTGGCACCAGCCAGCCCAGGGTGCGCCAACAGATCGAGGCTTTGGCCCAGGTGACCACGGCCTACCGTCAGGCGCGCGACGGCTCTGAGCTTCGGTAAAGTTGACTGACATGAGCCTTTTTGACGACCTGACCTGGCGTGGACTGATCGCCCACAGCACCGACCCCGAGGCGTTGCGCGCCGATCTCGACCACTCCTCGATCACCTTTTATGTCGGGTTCGATCCCAGTGCTCCCAGCCTCCACATGGGCAATCTGCTCCAACTCGTCACCGCGCGGCGGCTGCAGGACGCCGGGCATCGCCCGATTCTCTTGGTGGGCGGTTCGACCGGCCTGATCGGTGATCCGCGGCAGTCTTCGGAGCGCAACCTCAACCCGGTCGAGATCGTCCACGAGTGGGTCGAACGCATCCGGGCCTCCGTCCAGGGCTTCGTCAGTTTCGAGGGTGACAATGCCGCCATCCTGGTCAACAACTACGATTGGACTGCCCCCTTGTCGGCCCTCGACTTCCTACGCGACTATGGGAAGTACTTCTCGGTCAATCGTATGCTCGACCGCGAGGTGGTCAAGCGTCGCCTTGAGTCGGGCATCTCCTACACCGAGTTCTCCTATGTGCTCCTGCAGTCGCTGGATTACCTGGAGTTGCATCGTCGCCACGGAGCCAGCCTTCAAACCGGTGGCTCTGATCAATGGGGCAACATCACCGCTGGTGTCGAGTTGATCCGTCGAGTCACCGGTGACAAGGTGCATGCCATGGCGACTCCGCTGATCACCAAGGCCGACGGCACCAAGTACGGCAAGACCGAGTCGGGCGCTGTCTGGCTCGACCCGTCGATGACTTCGCCTTACGCCTTCTACCAGTTCTTCCTCAACGCAGAGGATTCGATGGTTGTCTCGCTGCTGAAGATGTACACCCGACGTAGCCGCGACGAGATCGAAGATCTGGCGCGCCAGACCGTCGAGGCTCCCCATCTGCGGGCGGCGCAGCGGGCCTTGGCCGATGATCTGACTGATCTGGTGCACTCGGTGGAGCAGCGCCAGGCGGCGGTGGAAGCGGCGGCCGCCATTTTCGGACAGGGTGACTTGTGGTCCTTGGACGGGCTCACGTTGAACGCTGTGGCGACCGAGTTGGGTGCGGCCCATTGGCAGGATCTGGCGGACAAGACGGTGCTCGACGCTTTGGTCGATTCGACTGTGTTCGCTTCACGGGCGGAGGCCAAGCGTGCTGTCAAAGCGGGCGGGGCCTACCTCAACAATGAGCGTGTCACCGACCTGGAGCGCGCGGTCACGGCTGAGGACCTTTTGTCTGGGGACGTCGTTTTCGTGCGTCGAGGCAAGAAGACCGTCGGCGCCCTGCGGGTGGGCTGATGGACCACGGTTCGCCGTCAAAGGTCTCCCGGTTGGCGTGGTGAAACGATAGAATGGCGACAACGAAAGGGGGAGCGATGGCATTGACCGATGCTGAGCGGCAGCTCCTGGAAGAACTTGAGAAGACGCTGACTGTGGAGGATCCAAAGCTGGTCAGCAAGTTCGCCAAGCCCGTTCGCCCCGTCCACTCGGCCGAGGCCCACCCGGGTTTAGCCGTCGTCGGTGTGCTCGGTTTTGTCGTCGGTCTGATCGGCTTGATCGTGGGCATGAGCTTGTATTGGTGGATCTCGGTCATTGGTTTCGTCATCATGCTGGCTTCGGTGGTCGCGGTCATTTCGGTGTGGACGCGCAAACCTGGCTCCTCCGGTCGATCGAGCGCGGCCAGTTCACAACCCTCGGCCCGTCCGTCGGGTGAGGATTTCCTCTCGCGGATGGAGCAACGCTGGCGTGACCGCCAAGAGCAGTGACGGTCCTCTTCCCCTGATCCATTGTCAAGTGGCCCCACAAGGTGTGGGGCCACTTTTTTGTTGCCCAGACGGCCTTTTCACCTGAGAGCACAGCCATCACCGTCCAAAAAAGGGGGAAAATTCGACTTCTAGGGGGCAAGATGGGGATTTAGTGGAAATTAGTGGGGGATGGTCCCTATAGTTGAGGCTAACCATTCTTTAATGGGCTGATGTGGTTGGGAGGAGGCCGAGATGAGAGGAACCTGGACGCCCAAGCTGGACGACAAGTTCCGTCTCACCTTGCCTGCGAAATACCGTGCCGAACTGACCGAAGAGGTCACCGTGGTCTGTGAACAAGAACGCTGCTTGGCAGTGTACGCCAAAGCGGTTCTCGACCACATGATGGAGCCGCTCAACGCCGCGCCGTCGACTTTGAAAGATGTCCGTGAGTACCAACGGTGGGCCCAGTACCGGGCCGAAGATGCCGTGCCTGACAAGCAGGGACGTGTCACGCTGACGTCGACTCAGCGGACCTGGGCGGGCCTCGAACGCGACGTGATCGTCATCGGAGCGGGCAACCGCCTCGAAATCTGGGATCCGGAGAAGTGGGCGGCCTACTCCGCCGAGCTGGACGCCAAGTTCGCCGACTTCGACGGCGAGATTGTGCCGAGGAGTTGACCATGGCCCAGTCCTATCTCCACCTGCCTGTCATGTGCGCCGAGATCCTCGACGGTCTGGCCCCAGCCCTGGCTGATCCCGACCCGATCGTGGTGGACGCGACCCTCGGTTTGGCTGGACATGCCGGGGCCATTCTCGACGCCTTCCCGACCGCTCGCCTGGTCGGCGTCGATCGTGACCCCCAAGCCCTCCAGTTGGCCACAGAGCGCCTCTCGACTTTCGGTCGGCGTGTCGAAACATTCGAGGGCACCTACGATCAACTCGATCAGGCGCTTGACGGTCGTCGGGCCGCTGCTGTCGTGTTCGACCTGGGCTTGTCCTCTCTCCAGATCGACGCGCCTGAGCGCGGTTTCGCCTACGCTCACGACGCGCCGCTGACCATGCGCATGGACGCGGACGACACCCAGGTGACCGCCGCCGACGTGCTCAACACCTATCCGGTGGAGGATCTCGCTCGAATCTTTCGGGTGTGGGGCGATGAGACCCACGCCGGACGGATCGCGCGGGCCATCGTGGCGGCACGTGAAAGGGAACCGTTCACCAGATCCGCCAGGCTGGTGGACGTGGTGCGGGAGGCCATTCCAGCCTCCGAGCACCGCTCAGGGCATCCGGCCAAGCGGGTCTTCCAGGCCCTACGCATGGAGGTCAATGAGGAACGCGCTTTGCTGGCGACGGCCCTGCCCAAGGCCTTGGACGCGCTGCGACTCGGCGGCCGGGTCGCCGTCTTGAGCTATCACTCTGGTGAGGATCGACTGGTCAAGCAGGTCTTCGCCGAGGCCGCATCGGACCATGCTCCGGTGGGGTTGCCTGTCGTGCCGGTTGGACACTTGGCTCAGTTCCGACTCGTCACGCGCGGAGCGCTCAAACCGACGCAAGCAGAGATAGTCAGCAACCCACGCTCGCAATCAGCCCGACTGCGTGTCATTGAAAGAATCAGGGAGAACCCATGAGCGCACTTGAGATCCTCGACGCCCCACCGCGTCGGCCACGAGCGACAGTTCAGGCCGTGTCTCCAGTCAAACGTCATCCCGGTCTGCCCAAGGGCGCCTTCCCGCTGATGATTCTGGGCCTGCTCGCCATGGGGATGGTTGGTCACTTGGCCTTGCAAACCGCGATTCAAGAGAACGGTTTCGAGTTGGGTGAGTTGCAGTCCCAGACGGCCCAACTCTCGGCCCAAGAGGCGGTTCTGCAGTCGGCGCTCGGCGCCAAGTCGACTCCGACGCAGTTGGCTCACGCTGCCGCTGGTTTGGGAATGGTGGCCGACCCCTACGCGACCATGGTGGTGCTCTCGACTGGTCAAGTTCTCGGTGTGACCACCCCGGTGACCGGCCAGGAACTCCCGCTGGTGTCGGCCGCGCCCCACTTGGGCGCCAGCCAGGCGGCCACCGCTGCGGCCACCTCCGCCATGGGTTCCAGGACGCAGCCGTGAGCACCGCGACCAGCCGGGGACGCAAGAAACCTTGGTGGAGGGTGCGCACCGGGGCCTTCACCACCCGTTCCATGG
>JAITVA010000070.1 GCA_031286045.1 Propionibacteriaceae bacterium
AGCCTCTTCGACACCCAGTGCCAGTGTCACCTTCCCGGCACAGGGGCGTTCCTTGGCCGAGGCGGGGTTGACCCATGGGCCGGGCGACTCGATCTGGCTGCCAGACGGGACCGAGCTCACGTACCTGGCCGATCAGCCCAATGCCCTCATCGTCACCGGAACCCTGGCGCAGGCTGACGCTGTCCAGCGCTATCTCAGTCAGACCTTGCCCGGGCTGGGTTGGACGATCACCGACCAGGCTGACGGCGGCATCCTGTTCCAGCGAGGGGAGTGGCACGGTGCTTACGCCGTCGGCCACGATAGTTGGGCGCTGACCGTGCGTGACGACGAATGACGAGAGACAGTGAAGTGATCTGGTCCGTCTGCTCGGACGCGGAAGGGCGCGATCACGCCGACCCGCCGGGCCGACGTCGATGGTGCCATGACGGAAGGGACAGCCCGATACAGAGGACTGGCTGTCGTCACAAGTTCAGAGTCGCAGTCTGTTTCAGTGTCGCAGGCTGCGCAAGAAATCGGGGTCGTCGTCGGGCGCGGTCGGCCCAGGTGGCGCCGAGTCATCGGTCGGGCGACCCCAGACCCACCACGCCAGTGCGCCGATCAAGGGCAGCGCGATGACGAGAATCAGCCAAACCGACTTGGGCAGACGGCGGGTCTGGTCGGAGTTGGACCAGACGACACAGACCAGTGTGTAGATGATGATGGCGATGCCGATGAGCACCGGAAGGACAACCCGCATATCAAAAGTGTACCTGGACAGCCTTTGCCCAGGAGCACGATTGGCCCAGCCAGTCTCGCCTGACCATAATGGAGGCGATGAGTTCACGTGTGGAAGTGGTGACGCCGGACCAAGTGGAGCAGGCGCTCGCTGCGATGCTGACGGGTGCGGGCACGGTCGTCCGTGTGGTCGATCAAGGTGTCAGGCCGACGCCGGTCGACGAGTCGGATCTGCCCGAGGGTTTCACTGGAGCCCTGGTGTCGACCTCCGGGTCGACCGGCCGGGCCAAGACGGTGATGTTGTCACACGAGGCCCTGATCGCGGGGGCGGAGGCGACCCACCGGCGGTTGGGGGGCGGTGGCGCCTGGATCAATCCGCTGCCGGTGACCCACGTCGCCGGGCTGATGACTGTGGTTCGCGCCGTTCTGGCCGGTCGGCCTTATGTCCCAGTCTCAGCGCGGCTGGCCCATCTGCCCGTCCCACCTGGCCGGTCCTACCTCTCTTTGGTGCCAGCCCAACTCCACCGCTGTCTGCGTGATCCGGTCGCACGTGAACGACTGGCGAGCTACCACACCGTGTTGATCGGCGGGGCTGTGGTCGATTCTGGTTTGCGAACAGCCGGGGAGGCGGCCGGAATCACTCTGGTCGCGACCTATGGTATGAGCGAGACCTGCGGCGGGGCGGTCTACGACGGTCTGCCGCTTGACGGTGTGACGATCGGTTTCAGCTATGACGGCGCTCGTGCGGACGCCAGCCCGGCTGGGCGCATCCTCCTCACCACCCCCGCCGCCTTCTCCGGCTACCTGGGCGACCCGACCCAGACCGCCGCGACCCTGCACGACCACTGCGTGCTGACCTCGGATCGTGGCGAGCTGGTCGACGGTCGGCTACGCGTTCTCGGCCGGATCGACGACGTGGTCCAGTCGGGCGGTGCCAATGTCGACCTGGCTGAGGTCCAAGGCCTGCTCGACCAGGAGTTTCATGGCCAGGTGGCCTGTTTCGCGGCGCCTGACCCGGTCTGGGGCGCGACCGTTGTGGTGGCGTCCACCAACCCGACCCTGGAGCAGATCAAGGCCAGGCTTGACGCGCGGCTGGAGTCGGCCGCCCGCCCTCGTGGTTGCCTGCGAGTCGAGGCCATCCCGCACACCGCCTCGGGCAAGCTGGACCGTCCCGCCTTAGTCGAGCGTTGGGAGCACCATGAACGTGTCCTGTGACTCACCGACTTCTGAATCCGCCCTGATTGACCGTTGGGAGCGCCATGGCGACCGCTCGTGAGTGGATCGAAGGCGCGCGCCTGCGTACCCTGCCCGCCTCCATCGCCCCGGTGCTGGTCGGCACAGCGGTGGCCTGGTTCGCCCCGACCTACGCCACAGGAGGAGTGTTCCATGACATTCGCAATTGGCGAGGTTCGGCGATCATCCTCCTGTTATGCCTGGTCGTCGCGCTCGGTTTCCAGATCGGCAGCAACTTCGCCAACGACTATTCCGATGGTATTCGTGGCACCGATGACGTCAGAGTCGGGCCGATGCGACTGGTCGGTTCTGGCGCCGCCAGCCCAGGCCAGGTCAAGTGGGCCGCTTGGATCAGTTTCGGGGTCGCCTGCGTGGCCGGTCTAGTCCTGGTTCTGCCCTTCGTTCTCTCCGCCTGGCAGCGTGGCGTCGGGTTGGTCGTGCCCCTGGTCTTGGTCGTCGTCGGTCTGGCCTGTGTTCTCGCGGCCTGGTACTACACCGGCGGCAAGCATCCTTATGGCTACGTCGGGCTGGGCGAGGTCTTCGTCTTCGTCTTCTTCGGCCTGGTGGCCAGCATGGGCACGACTTTCGTCCAGGCCCCTCCCAGTTGCGACCAAAGCTGGGAAGGAACGGCCTCGTGGGGCTGCGGGCCTGGCACCCCCTGGCTGGCCGCCGGCGAGACCGGGGTCATGATGGGCTGTTTCGCCACCGCCATCCTGGTCGCCAACAATCTGCGCGATCTCGCGTCAGACCAAGCCAGTGACAAGATCACCCTGCCGGTGAGGCTCGGTGATCGCCGAACCAGGGTCTTCTACGTCGCCCTGATCGTAGTCGCCGAACTGTGCCTGCTGGCCCTGGCGGCTCAGACCTCGTGGTGGGTCCTGCTCGGTTTGCTGGGTCTGCTCGCCCTAGTGCGATCCCTGCGGGCCGTCCTTGGTGGGGCCAAGGCTCTCGCGCTGATCGTTGTCCTGAGATGGACCGGTCTGGCCCAATTGCTCACCGCCGTCCTCATCGCCCTCGGCTTATGGATAGGAGCTAGATGATCGACCCAGCGTCGTGGCACGTCTACGCCATCGACATGCCTCTGCGTTTTCGAGGCATCACCCAACGCCAGGGAATGATCGCCCGCGGTCAGGCCGGTTGGACCGAGTGGAGCCCCTTCCTCGATTACCACGCGCCCGAGACGGCTGCCTGGCTACGGGCGGCTGAGGAGGTCGCTGAGCAGGGGTATCCAGCGCCGCTGCGTGATCGCATCGAAGTCAATGTCACTGTGCCAGCGACCGATCCGGCCACGGCTCATCGTCTGGTGACGGGCTCTAGGTGCCGAACGGCCAAGGTCAAGGTGGCGGAGCCGGGGCAGAGCCTGGCTGATGACCTGGCCCGCGTCGAGGCGGTGCGGGACGCGCTTGGCCCGGATGGCAAGATACGGGTGGACGCGAACGGCGCCTGGTCAGTCGACGAGGGCGAACGGGCCTTGCGCCAACTGGCTCACTACGACTTGGAGTACGCCGAGCAGCCCTGTCACAGCGTCGAGGAGTTGGCCGATGTTCGTCGTCGCCTGGCCAGGTGGGATGTGCTCATCGCCGCTGACGAGTCGATTCGTCGCACTGAGGACCCTTATCTGGTCAAGCGCCTCGAAGCCGCCGACGTGGCTGTGCTGAAGGTACAACCCCTCGGCGGGGTGAGGGCTTGCCTGCGCCTGGCCGAGGATCTCGGATTGGCCGTGGTGGTGTCCTCGGCGATCGAGACCTCGGTCGGCCTGCGTGCGGGTATCGCTTTGGCGGCCGCCTTGCCGCAGTTGCCCTACGCCTGCGGTCTCAACACCGCCCCACTGCTGGCCGCTGACGTGGTGACCGACCCGCTGTTGGCCCGCGACGGCTGGATCGAGGTGCGGGACTTGACGGTGGACGAGCAGGCCTTGCGCCAGACCAGCGCTGATCAGGAGACGACGACACGGTGGCGCGGTCGCCTCGTCGCTGCCAGCAGGGCAGTCCATGACCGGACGTGGCGCTGTTCGCCCGGCGCCGTCGGAGTATGAAGGAGTCCGCCTATGAATGATCTGCTCAGTTCGCCGCCCGCGCCGTCCGTGCTGGCGGGTGCCGTCATCATCGATGAACTGATCGGCCTGGGCGTGACCGACCTGGTTTGTTGCCCCGGTTCGCGCAGCGCCC